>NZ_CABWIF010000044.1:0-1408 GCF_902501475.1 Collinsella aerofaciens
CTTTTTATGCGTGTCGACTTGAGGGTGAAGCACGACATCGTGGCCAGGAAGGCGGCGATCGGGCTCTTCGAGCGAGGCCACGGCTCCGAGTCGGCGGCGAAGGCGCTGTCGGTCCCGCGCGACACCGTGAGACAATGGCTCTACGTATACCGGTCGTTCGGAAGCGAGGTGCTGCTATCCATGGACGGCAAGCAGGCCAGGTACACATACGAGCAGAAGGTCGCCGCAGCCTCCGCCGTGGTCGACGGCGGCATGACGAAGGCCGAGGCGATGGCGGCGTTCGGCATAATGTCGATGTCGCCGCTCAAGAGATGGTGCGCGCTCTACCGCCGGGGCGGCGCGGAGGCCCTGCGCCCGAGGCCCAAGGGCCGGCCGAGCGGTTCCAAGGCGAGGCCGCGGACCCGCGAGGAGGAGCTCGAGGAGCGCTGCCGAAGGCTCGAGACCGAGGTGGCCTACCTAAAAAAATTGCGTGCCCTGGTCGAGAGGGACGGGCTCTGACCAGGGCGAAGGTCGAGGCCGTGAGGGTCCTGCGCGAAGAGGGGCACGGGCTGGGGCGCCTGCTGGAGTGCGCCGGCATGGCCCGGTCCAGCTACTACTACGCGCTGTCGCACCCGAAGGCTCCCACCAGGCCCGAGCTCTGGGAGGCCGCCGCCGAGATATTCTCGCGCACCGCCAACGGGTGCGGCCACAGGCAGATCGCCATGTGCCTGCGCGCCGAGCGGGGCGTGCGCATAGCCGACAAGACGGCGCTCAAGATGATGCACGAGATGGGCATCAGCTGCGGGATCCGCCGCGAGACCGATTACCACAGGTACAACTCCTACAGGGGCAAGGTCGGAAAGACCTTCGAAAACGTCATCGGCAGGGACTTCGAAGCCGACGGGCCCTGGCAGAAGATGGGCACCGACGTCACCGAGTTCAAGCAGCCCTGGGGCAAGGCCTACTTCGCGCCGGTCTACGACTTCGGCAGCAAGGAGATTGTCGCCTGGTCCACGTCGCTGCACCCCAACATGGCTCAGCAGCACGAGCTGCTCGACCAGCTCGTGTCCAAGAAGCCCAAGGGCTCCAGGCCGGTCCTGCACTCGGACATGGGCTGGCAGTACCAGCAGGCCGGTTGGTGCAGGCGGTTGGAGGAGGCCGGCGTGGTGCAGAGCATGTCCCGGAAGGGCAACTGCATCGACAACGGCGCGACGGAGCAGGTGTTCGGCCACATCAAGGACGAGTTCTTCCGCGGAAGGACGTGGCCGGACTTCGAGTCCTTCAAGGCGGACCTCGACGACTTCGTGGTCCATTGGAACACGAGGAGGCGCCAGGTTAAACTGAAGGGACTGACCCCGGAGGAGTTCCGGAGACAGTCCCTTGCGGCGTAGTTCTTATTTAAGCCGTCCAAGTTTTGGGGTGCAGTTCA
>NZ_CABWIF010000045.1:0-1245 GCF_902501475.1 Collinsella aerofaciens
AGACGATATGAGCAGGACATAAAAACATTGAGAGCCCCTGCTGCATGAAAGACCGCGGATTAGGCCGACAATGGTGAGTGTCTAATCCAACCGTGGCGGCCACGCCGCATTCATGGAAGGGGCTCCCATGCTCGATACTACCACCTTCATCGGCCTCGACGTCCACGCCCGCTCGATAAAGGCCGTCTCCCTCGACGTCATGACCGGGGAGGTACGTGCCGCGACCTTCGGCTACGACGCCGGCGCCGTCGCGGAGTGGGTCCGCTCCGTGGACCCCGGGGCCAGGTGCGTGTACGAGTCCGGGGTCACGGGCTTCGACCTGCAGAAGAGGCTTTCCGGCCTGGGGGTCGACTGCGTGGTCGGCGCCGTCTCGAAGATGATCAAGCCCAGCGCGGACAGGCGCAGGAAGAACGACCGCAACGACGCCGAGTTCCTCGCCCGCATGCTGTCGGTCGGCAACGTGGTCGAGGTGTGGGTCCCCGACGACGAGTGCGAGGCCGCCCGCGACCTGACCAGGGCGCTCGAGGACGCGAGGGACGACCTCTCGCGCTCGAAGCAGCGGCTCTCCAAGTTCCTGCTCAGGCACGGGCTCGTCTTCGACGAGAGGACGCCCACCGGCCGCAGGAAGGGCAACTGGACCCGGGCGCACTGGTCCTGGATCGAGTCGATAAGGTTCGCGGAGGGGGCCGACAACGACGTGCTCGCCTACTACGTCGACGCGGTCAGGCGGGCGGCGGAGGAGAAGGCGAGGCTCGAGGGGCTCGTCGAGGCCGAGGCCCGCAAGCCCAGGTGGAGGAGGAGGGTCGACTCCCTCCGCTGCCTCAAGGGCGTAGACACCGCGTCCGCCGCCGACCTCGTGTTCGAGGCCGGCGAGTTCTCGAGGTTCGGGAACGCCCGCTCGTTCGCGGCGTGGGTCGGCCTGACGCCCTCCGAGCACTCCAGCGGGGAGAGCGACCGCAGGGGCGCGATCACCAAGGCTGGCAACAAGCACCTGAGGAAGACGCTGGTCGAGGCCGCGTGGCACTACCTGACGTGCTCGGGGCGGCCGAAGGACCTCGCCAAGGGCCAGGCCCCGGACCGGGGCGCCCGGAGGCATGCCGCCAAGGGCGTGCGGAGGCTGGTCGAGAGGCGGGAGGCGCTGCTCGCGCGCGGGGTCCACGGCAACAAGGCGAACGTGGCCACGGCGCGCGAGCTCGCCTGCTGGGTATGGGCGGTCGGCCTCATGGCCGAGGAGGCGTAGGGGGG
>NZ_CABWIF010000046.1:0-1172 GCF_902501475.1 Collinsella aerofaciens
TGGAGTGGGAAGGATAAACTGGACTTTCTTTTAAGGATCCTCAAGCGTATTGCCGCTCGTATTCCACTGGAGACATGTAGCCCAGGGTGGAATGCATGCGCACCCTATTGTAATAGAGCTCTATGTACTTGAAGATGTCCTGCTTGGCCTCGTCCCTCGTCCCATAGCTCCTCTCTTTCACCAATTCCCTTTTCAGCGTCTTGAAGAACGACTCGGCCACCGCGTTGTCCAGCGGCGTGCCGGGCCTTGATACCGACTGGACTATGCCATGCGAGTCCAGACACCGCTGGAATGAACGGGAGGTGTACTGCGCGCCCTGATCGTCATGGAAGACGAGGCTGCCGTCATCTGGCGGACCCTCCCTGCCGACCGCCTGCTCCATCGCGTCGATCGCGACCTTCTCGGTGATGCGCTCGGACATCGACCAGCCCACGACCTTGCGGGAGAAGGCGTCTATCACGGCTGCGAGATAGAGCCACCCTTCTCTTGTGGGTATGTAGGTGATGTCGCCCACCCAAAGCCTGTTGCGCTCGCCCACGGTGAAAGCGCGCTCTACCAGGTTCAACCGAGGGTCTCCCGGCTCGACCTTCTTCTGGATGCGGTGTTTTCGGGTCGCGCCCTTTCCGGCAAGTCCGAGCTTCTGCATGATGCGGAGCACGCGCTTCTCGCTCACGACGATGCCGCTTTTTCGCAGTTCGCGGTTGATGCGCCGGTAGCCGTAACGGCCCTTGTGCCGCTCGAAGGCCTCGACGACGAAACCTTCGATCGCCTCCCGCTCTATCTGGGCGTCGGACTTCTTCCGGCCGAGATACTCGTAGAAACCGGATTTCGAGACTTTCATCAGCCCGCATGCCTTCTTGATGGGGCCGATCTCGCCCCTATGCTCTTTGAGGAACTCGAACCTCACGCATGGTCTTGACTCAAGAAGGCCCGGAAATTTTTTAGTATCTCGTTCTCGCGCTCGAGCTCCTCGACCTTCTTCTTGAGCTTCACGATCTCGTAGTCCTTGTTGATCTTCGGGGAGCCGTTTCCGGGGAACGCGCCGTCTCCCATCTCCTCGTATTCGCGGGCCCATCTTCTCAGCGTCGAATCCTTTATGCCGAGTTCCTCCGATAGGCCTTTGACCGTCATTTCCCCGGACAGGACCACCTTTGCCGCCGAGACCTTGAACT
>NZ_CABWIF010000047.1:0-254 GCF_902501475.1 Collinsella aerofaciens
TACATAGAGCTCTATTACAATAGGGTGCGCATGCATTCCACCCTGGGCTACATGTCTCCAGTGGAATACGAGCGGCAATACGCTTGAGGATCCTTAAAAGAAAGTCCAGTTTATCCTTCCCACTCCACTTTTTATGCGTGTCGACTTGAGGGTGAAGCACGACATCGTGGCCAGGAAGGCGGCGATCGGGCTCTTCGAGCGAGGCCACGGCTCCGAGTCGGCGGCGAAGGCGCTGTCGGTCCCGCGCGACACCG
>NZ_CABWIF010000048.1:0-254 GCF_902501475.1 Collinsella aerofaciens
CATTTCCCCGGACAGGACCACCTTTGCCGCCGAGACCTTGAACTGCCTGTCGTATCGCTTTCTTCTTTGGGTCATCTTGAACACCTTTCGCTCTTAACTAGGTGTCCAATTCATCATACCCACTCCAGGAGTCCGCATGGCATACAGTAGGAGAATGGTGGAGAGGGCCAGGGCGCTTCGCGGCGCCGGGCTCACCGTCATGGAGATAACCGAGATACTCGGCGGGCCCGGCAAGACGTCCGTCTGGCGCTGGA
>NZ_CABWIF010000049.1:0-252 GCF_902501475.1 Collinsella aerofaciens
GGGCAGGGGCAGACGGCCATCCGGAGGCGCCCGATCGGCGGCCCCTCGGGGCTTGCCCGTATCGTAGGCAATGCGCCGAATGCTCGCCATCGAAATTTATCGGTGGCCCACTTCAGACTGTAATGGGCGGTCCCCCGCACATAAGCCAGTCACCCCGGAAGCGGTTCGATCCGAAGCCGTTGAGGCGAACCTCAGGTCCCTTTTCTGCGAGCGCCCAGGGCGCCACACGCGTGCACAGACTGTCGGTTCGAC
>NZ_CABWIF010000050.1:0-249 GCF_902501475.1 Collinsella aerofaciens
CTACGCCGCCTAGTAAAAGCGCTCCGAACAGATTGGAGCCCATCGGCCGAAAGGCCTGGCGTTAGCATGTCGCGATTCAATCTCGAAAACGGCATTGCCCAGTTGACAAAACTATAGGAACACCCCCCTACGCCTCCTCGGCCATGAGGCCGACCGCCCATACCCAGCAGGCGAGCTCGCGCGCCGTGGCCACGTTCGCCTTGTTGCCGTGGACCCCGCGCGCGAGCAGCGCCTCCCGCCTCTCGACCA
>NZ_CABWIF010000051.1:0-128 GCF_902501475.1 Collinsella aerofaciens
CCCCCCCCCCCCCCCCCCCCCCCCCCCCCCCCCCCCCCCCCCCCCCCCCCCCCCCCCCCCCCCCCCCCCCCCCCCCCCCCCCCCCCCCCCCCCCCCCCCCCCCCCCCCCCCCCCCCCCCCCCCCCCCC
>NZ_CABWIF010000052.1:0-126284 GCF_902501475.1 Collinsella aerofaciens
TCCGTTCGATTCATATGGTTTTAGTATAGGAAAAGGAATTTCTCGGGGCCGCCTCTCGGCGGCCTTGCGAAAAACAAATCCAAGTTAGACCATTTCAAATGGTTCGATGTCTGCCCGGATGCGACACTCAATGTGTCCATCCTCGCAGTATCCGGTTCTCAAGGTGCACGCCCCGCGGCTGATCCGGTTCCACCGGGCCGCGCGGCAAGGAGATATATTGCCAGACCGGAGGGGCGCCGGGGGCGGGAATTCCACTCTTCACAAGTCCTACACAATACATCGCTTCCTATATAAGTAATAGAAAGGCTGGTGCAGAAATACTGCACGTATCAGATGATGACCCTTCGGTTAAGAGATATATAAAGATCGGTCACCTGTAAGTGTCTATCTACCCGCGCTTTTGCTATATAAACCAGCGCTTCAGATAAAAAGAGGGAGCGCCGCGCACAACGCGACACTCCCCTAGCGATTCAAGAGAATCTATTAGGCCTCGAGAGCCTTCTTGGCGATGGTAGCCAGCTCGTTGAAGGACTCGATGTCCTCGTAAGCCATCTGGGCCAGGACCTTGCGGTCGAGCTCGATGCCGGCAACCTTCAGGCCGTGCATGAACTGAGAGTAAGAGATGTCGTTCAGGCGAGCAGCAGCGTTGATACGAGTGATCCAGAGAGAACGGATCTCGCGCTTCTTGTTGCGGCGATCACGATACTGATACTGCAGGGAGTGCTGGACCTGCTCTTTAGCATGCTTGTAAGTACGCGAAGCGGCACCGTAGTAACCCTTCGCACGGTGCATAACGGTACGGCGCTTCTTCTTGGCGGCAACAGCGCGCTTAATACGTGCCATGTTCTATCAACTCCTAGACGGTAAAACGAAAAACGGGAACGCGAACTTAGGCGAGACGCGACTTGATGACCTTGCGGTCGGCAGCGGCGATCTCGGTCTCCTGACGGAAGCCACGCTTACGCTTGGTGGACTTCTTGCTCAGGATGTGGCTCTTGAAAGCCTTGGCGCGCATAAGCTTGCCGGTACCAGTCTTGCGGAAACGCTTTTTGGTGCCGCTGTGGGACTTCATCTTAGGCATGAAATACTCCTTAATCGGTTACAGAACACTAGTTACTTGGTATCACTTAGCCGCTTTATCCTCATCGAAGGCGCCCTTAATCGGGGCGAGCAGCATAAGCATGTTACGGCCTTCCATCTTAGGCTTGGACTCGACCGTAGCGTAAGGCTTGAGATCCTCGGCGAGACGCTCGAGAACGTTAAGGCCCTGCTCCGGGTGAGCCATCTCACGGCCGCGGAACATGATGGTGATCTTAACGCGTGCGCCCTTCTTGAGGAAACGCAGAACGTGGCCCTTCTTGGTCTCGTAGTCGCCAACGTCGATCTTGGGTCGGAACTTCATTTCCTTGACCTCGACCTTGGACTGGTTCTTACGAGCAGCCTTGGCCTTCATGGCCTGCTGGTACTTGAACTTACCGTAGTCCATGACCTTGCAGACCGGCGGCTCCGCGTTGGGAGCGATCTCGACCAGGTCGAGACCCTGATCGTCGGCGACGCGCTGGGCATCGCGGATGGCGAACAGGCCGAGCTGAGAGCCATCGACGCCAATCAAACGGCACGAAGATGCAGTAATCTCGTCGTTGATGCGGGTGTCATCAGACTTAGCTATTTTCCCTACCTCCATTCATAAAAAATAACCCGGCGCTTCTCAGCAACCAGGTCGTACACATAGACTTCCTCGATTTGAGGAAGGGAATCTAAGTTGTATGACCAGTCAGCTGCTCATTGGCGCCAAAAGGTGGGAGCCCTCGGGTTCCTCTTTAGGGCATTGTGGGAACAACGCCTTGCGAATAATAACACGTACAGCGCATTATCACATTACGTACACGAAAAAGGGGCCACAACCCCCTCAAAGCGCAGGTACATGTATGGTGCCCGAGGCGAGACTCGAAGGGCCTTCGCTTCGCGAAGCCCCGGGCTTCGGGCGCGCGGCGCCCTCGCCACGCTCCGCTACAAACAGGCCACAGGCCTGTTTGCTTAACGCTTCGCGCGCTCACGCGAGTTCGGCACGAAAAAGGGGGCCGCAACCCCCTTGAACGCTCGCTTGCATGTATGGTGCCCGAGGCGAGACTCGAACTCGCACGTTGTTGCCAACGGTGGATTTTGAGTCCACTGCGTCTGCCAATTCCGCCACTCGGGCACGTAATGCGTGAGTTAGTTTATCACAGCTTTCTAGCGATTAGTCCGAAAATGGAACTTCGAGCATTTCGATGAGTTCGACCGTGCGGAGCATCTCGCGCTGACGGCATCCGCGACCGTCGACCGAAGCCTCGCCCATCTGGTTATCGTAAGGGTCCTCGCGCATGCCGTCGAAAGAGGGGTCAAACCCTGCCTGGAATCGATTGTTGGCCACCATACGCCACGGGTCGAGATTGCCAAAGTAGTGACGGCGGCGCCACTCCTCCCCCATCCTGCGAGCAGAAGATCCAAATGACACGTCGGCGTTGAGCCAACCGGTCTGCGGCGTATAGAACTCTGCCCAGTCGTGCGACCCCACCGAATCGGGCGCAACGTACAGGCCGCTCTGCCAACGGGCAGGCACGCCCGCGATACGGCACATGGTGATAAACGTGAGCGCCATAACGCCGCAATCGCCGCGGAGCGAATGCGCGCAGTCATCGGCAATAGATCCCAAAAGCAAGTACGGCGGCTGATAGCGATAGTCGATATGCTGCGTCAGATAATCATAGATAGCACGAGCGCGATCGAGCGGATCCTCGAGTCCGTCAACAACACCGGCCGTCAGCTGCTGCAGATACGGCGTGAATGCAATGTGCGGACGGTCCTCAGAAATATCTTCGGGCAACGGCGCGTCCATACACGGATGCGACGGAAGCGCACCCCCATAAATATCGCGATAAGCGGCATTGATTTGATAGCGATAGGTCACCGAGAATGAGCGATCACTCGAAGAAGACCACGAGGCGGTACGCGCCGAAGCGTTCGCGGGAGCAACAGCACCCTCCGGCGTCATATCGAGAACCTCGATATGAGACTGTTGACGACAGGCGGCGGCAACGGGTAGCCAAGCGCGAACGGTCTCCCCCTCTAGAGCGCCGGGGACAGACAAGGACGCCTTAAGCGTAATAACGCGAGTCAATCCGTTTTGCGACTCCATCTCCTTGAGCATCTCGTTGCGCAGTGCTATTCCGTCCGTAGAATCGGGACGCATGCCGGGGACCTCTTTGGGATATACGCGAAGCGAATCGAGGAAGTTGTCGAGAACGAACAGCTCACCATCGATAAAGCGCCAGTCAATACGCTTACGGTCAATCAGATCGTCAAACTGCTCCTCGGTAAACTCAGGCCACTCCTCGCGAATCATCGCAATAGCCCGATCGCGCGACACCGAAAAATGAAGCGGCGTCTCAAGCATGCGATACCGCTCGGCACGAACGCAGGCAGCAAGCGAGGGATCGGGATTCTGCCCCAAAAGACGATCACAAGCCGCAACAGCCTGCGTCAAATATCCGGCATCCTTGAGACGAAGAATCTCGGGCGGCAGTCCAATATCGAGATGACGGAAATCATCACAGCAAACATCAACAGAGCAACCAACAGGACCCTCGTCAATGACCTTCCCATCCGAAGGCAGCACATTAATAACAGCCATACCAAAACTCCAAGTCACTAGAACGCTTGAAGCCCATTGTAGCGAGATAAAAAGAAAGCCCCAACAAGGGAGCCATCAACACCGCCGAACGGTAGTCAAAAAAAATGAATTCAGCCCAGTAACCCTGCGGCGTTAAACGAAGGAAGCCCCGTCCCCCGGAACTGTTTCCTTGGCGCGACTTCTGGCGAAGCCAGGTGAGCGCAAAGGAAACAGTGTAGGGAGACGGGGCTTCCGGCGGGAAGTTTAGCGACGCTTACGCCTTGTTGACGGAGCCAAACTCCTCCATGAGCTCCTTGGTGCGGGCAACGATGTTGTCGCGACCAGGCTTGAGGAGCTTGCGGGGGTCGAAGCCCTTGCCCTGCTGATCCTTGCCAGCCTCGATGTACTCGCGAACACCCTTGGCGAAGACGAGCTGCAGGTCGGTGTTGACGTTGATCTTGGAGATACCCAGGGAGATGGCCTTCTTGATCTGATCCTCGGGGATGCCGGTGCCACCGTGCAGAACGAGGGGCAGGTCGCCGGTCTCGGCCTTGATCTCGCCCAGACGCTCGAAGGAAAGGCCAGCCCAGTCGGCGGGATACACGCCGTGGATGTTGCCGATACCGCAGGCGAGGAAGTCGACGCCCAGGTCAGCAATCTGCTTGCACTCAGCAGGATCAGCGAGCTCGCCGCTGGAGGTCACGCCGTCCTCGGTGCCGCCGATGCCGCCGACCTCGGCCTCGATGGACATGCCCTTGGAGTGGGCAAGCTCAACGAGCTCCTTGGTGCGGTCGAGGTTAAGCTGGAAGGTCTCCTCGTGAGAGCCGTCATACATGATGGACGTGAAGCCGGCCTCGATGCACTTGAAGCAGTCCTCGTAAGAACCGTGATCGAGGTGAAGGGCGACGGGAACGGTAACGCCCGTGGCCTCGACGGCAGCCTTGACCATGTCGGCGCAGACCTTGAAACCGCCCATCCACTTAGCGGCACCAGCGGTGCACTGAAGGATCAGCGGAGACTTGGCCTCCTCGGCGGCCTGGAGAATAGCCAGGGTCCACTCGAGGTTGTTGGTGTTGAAGGCACCGAGACCGTACTTGCCGGCCTCGGCCTTCTTGAGCATGTCTGCTGCGTTGACGAGCATAAAAGAAACCTCCTGTAAGGTTGCTCCGATAACGCCTGAGATTTTACCACGACATACCCGAGCATAAACGTTCGTTTGTTCACGAATACCATCCGATTGGACAAATTTTGACCGTTTGCCCCACAGAATCGACCCACTGGGGAAAATAGCTTGACGATTGAGCGGTCTTCGTGGTTCGAAAGACGGCTTCGAGCCTACATCTGCATAAACGGGTTCTGCATAAGTTCGCGCGCCATCGTGGTCGAATCGCCATGGCCCGTCAAGCAAACGGTATCGGGCGGAAGCATCTTGGCAAGTTTGGAGAGCGAGCGCATAATCGCCGCCTCGTCACCGCCGGAAAGATCGGTACGACCGTGGCTGCCCGGGAAAAGCGTGTCGCCCACAAAGGCGATGTTCCCCTGCTCGGTCGCGGCGAACAGGACGATGCCGCCCGGCGTATGCCCCGGCGTCTCGATCACCTGCAGGCAGACGTCGCCCACCTCGATTGTATCGCCCTTGGCAAGCAAACGCGTCGGCTCACCCGGATCGGGCGTCTCGATACCCCACATGGCGCGCTGCTCCTCGATATTTGCGCGAGGTACCGTCACATCCTTAGCGCACAACTCATATAGTGCGCCGTCGCCAACGACAGCCCGAACCCCGGCAACCCCGCCAACATGGTCGGCATGACCGTGCGTGCAGACAGAGCCGAGTACACGCACCTCGGGATGCGCGGTGCGGATATGCTCCACAAGACGCTCGCCCTCCCACGCCGGATCGACGATTAAGCACTCGTCATTCGAAATCACGGCGTAGCTGTTGGTCTGAATCGGGCCGTTGACGAGCGCCTCAATCGAAGCCGTGCCTCGGGGTGTCAGGTCCAAAGTCATATCGTCCATGCGCATACCCTCCTTCTAAAATACGCTCGAGGCACCAAACGATGCCTCGAACGTAACCAATATCTATGATGCTGAGAGGCTCTCGCACCTACACACGGCGCTTGAGTTGCGCTCCGCCCTCGCCGGGCATAAGACGGCGAGCGTCGTAGACCGAATCGACACTGCTGATGGAAGCCAGCAGCGGATCCAGACCGCTCGCATCCGAAATTTCGACCATAAAGCGCAAGGTCGCAATACCCTCGCGGTTGGTCGACGTGGCGGCAGAAAGGATATTGCCGCCCGCATCGCCAATGGCAATGGTGACGTCCTTGAGCAGACCCATGCGGTCCAGGCACTCGACCACGATCTCGACCTGGAAGAGGGTGTCGGCAGCGCCGTCCCACTCCACATCGATCATGCGCTCGGGATGTTCCATAAGACCCTTGACGTTAGGGCAGTTGGCGCGATGCACCGAAACGCCACGACCGCGCGTGATGAAGCCGACGATGTCGTCGCCCGTCACGGGGTTGCAGCAATGAGCCAGACGGACCAGCAGGCCGCTGTTGCTCTCGCCCTTGACGATAATGCCGTTACTGGCGCTCTTGCCGCGCTTTTGCGGCTTGCGGTTGGAGCCGCGAGCGGGCTGCTTCACGACCTCGGCGATAGCCTCGGCCTTGGTGAGCTGTTCCTCGGGCTTGGGGTCCAAGATTTGCTCGACCTTATTGCCCACAGCGCGCGGGGCAACCTTGCCGGCGCCGACGGCGGCAAACAGGTCCTCGAGCTGCTTGAAGTTAAACTGCTCCGCCACGGCGTTGAGTGCACGCGTCGAACGCGGCGTAGAAATGCCATAGCCACGCTTACGCAGGTCCTTGGCCAGCATATCGCGACCAGCAGCAGCGTCGTCGTCCTTGGTCGCGGCGGCAAAATAGCGGCGGATCTTTGACTTGGCCGAAGGCGTCTTAACGATCTTGAGCCAATCACGCGACGGCTTGGAACTCTTGTTGGTCAGGATTTCAACGCGGTCGCCCGTCTTGATCTCGTGCGTGAGCGGAGCCACCGCACCGTTGATTTTGGCGCCGACGCAATGGTTTCCCACCTCGGTGTGAACGGCATAGGCAAAGTCGAGCGGCGTGGAACCGGCACGAAGCGCCATGACCTCGCCTTTGGGCGTGAAGACAAAAATCTCCTGATCGAACAGATCGACCTTCAGCGAGTGCAGGTATTCCTTGGCATCGGTGATCTCGTCGGAAGCCGCCCAATCGAGCGAATGCTTGAGCCAGTTGATCTGGTCGTCCAAACGTTGAGCGTCATTGGTCTTGGAAGCAGACGATCCGCCCGACTTCTTATATAGCCAGTGGGCGGCAATGCCGTACTCGGCCTGCTCATGCATCTCGTAGGTTCGAATCTGAATCTCGAGCGGACGAGCCGTGGGGCCGATGACCGTCGTGTGGAGCGACTGGTAGTTATTGACCTTGGGCATGGCGATATAGTCTTTAAAGCGACCAGGCATGGGGTGCCACAGCGTATGCACCGCACCGAGCGTGGAGTAGCAATCGCGCACCGAATGGGTAATTACGCGCAGCGCCACCAGGTCGTAGATCTCGGAGAACTCCTTGCCCTTGCGCTTCATCTTTTGGTAGATGGACCAATAGTGCTTGGAACGGCCGTTGATCTGGAAGTCCTCCAGGCCAATGCGGTTGAGTTCGTCGGTGAGCGTCTTGATGGTCTCGGCCAGATAGCGCTCACGGACTTCGCGCGACTCCGCCACCATGCGCGCGATGCGCTGGTAGGCATCGGGCTCCAGGTAGAAGAAGGACAGGTCCTCGAGCTCCCACTTAATAGAGCTCATGCCCAGGCGGTCGGCCAAGGGCGCGTACACGTCCATGGTCTCACGAGCCTTAAACAGGCGACGATCCTCGCGCAGGGCTGCCAGCGTTCGCATGTTGTGCAGACGGTCGGCAAGTTTAACGATGATGACGCGAATGTCCTTGGACATGGCGAGGAACATCTTGCGCAGCGTGAGCGCCTGCTTCTCGTCCATGCTGTCGACTTCGATGTTGGTGAGCTTGGTCACGCCATCGACGAGCTCGGCCACCGTATCGCCAAACAGGCCGGAAACATCGGTGAGCGAAGTCTCGGTATCCTCGACGGTATCGTGCAGTAGCGCGGCACACACCACATCGCAGTCCATCTTGAGATCGGCCAAAATGATGGCAACCTCGACGGGATGGTTAATGTACATCTCGCCCGAGCGGCGCTTTTGGTTGCAGTGCTTCTCGGCGGCAAAGCAGTAGGCCTGCTCAACCTTGGAGAAGTCATCCTCATTCATATATTTGAGGCACAGACGCTCCAGCTTGTCGTAGCTGTCCGCCATAATCTCGGGCGGCAGCTCATCGGCATGCTTATAGTGCTCCATCTCCGAAAACGGCTGGAGGGTGGAATCATGGGCGGTACGGGCTGCGGCATCCATCGAGGTCCCCTTCCCCTAGGCCCGCGGTACGATCGGGCGGTTAACTTTGGCTAGCATATCAGAAGCGCACGAATCGAGCGCCCAGCTCCGGAAAGCCGAGAACTCCATGCGCGAGCGCAAGCCCTCCAAATAGCGAATTGACCTGCTCAATTGAACGCGGCCGGGGTTTTCGGCCATCGCGATGCGACGGGTGTCGTCAAACCCCGAAACTCGACAGAAACCAAGCTCTTCGAAGATTCCCAGGCCGCTTTCCACCGAACGCTCGTCGACCGGCGTGCGAGCATCGATGGCAAGGCACATCTGCGCGATGTCGATATCGCTCGCGCTAAAGGAATCGTCCCCGGTCTTGCCGCGGTTGGAGCGCCACATGGTCTGCAGCGCGCGATAGAGCGTGACGAGCTCGTCGCGCTCGGGCGCATAGCAGTCGAGCAGGCGCTCGTTAATGCGGGCGTCGCGCGACGAATAGAGCAGATGGATCACGGCGGGCTGGCCATCGCGGCCGGCACGGCCGCTCATCTGGTTGAACTCGATGGCGCCAAACGGCATGTGGTAGAGCACAACATGGCGGATATCGGGCAGGTTGACGCCCTCGCCAAAGGCAGATGTCGAGACGATGCAGCTGAGGCTGCCGTCTCGGAATGCTTCCTCCACGCGACGGCGATCGGAACGCGCAAGCCCCGCGTTATAGAACGCGATATGGGTTGCGCAATCGGGCACACGCTTGCGCAACGTCTTGGCGAGCGCCACGGACTGGTCGCGCGAATTGACGTAGATGACGGTCTTTTCCCCCGTCGCCACAATCGACACCAAACGGTTCTCGCGACTTGCAAGATCGCGGTCGTCCTCGAGCTGCAGGTTCTCGCGCACCGTCTCGTCGACCACCGTGCGAGTGATCGGCAGCATGCGGGCAAGCTCGGCCACGACCGGAGCCGTCGCGGTGGCCGTCGCAGCCATAACGACCGGGTCGCCCAGGGCTTTGAGGATATCGGGCATGTCAAGATAGGCGCTGCGGTCGCCGCCCTTGGCAAGGCCGGCGTGGTGTGCCTCATCGATAACGACAAAGCCGATGCGGCCCGAACGCGCGAAGCGGTCACGATGGATAGACAGGAACTCGGGCGTCGTGAGCACGATACCGGTGCGGCCCGAAGCTAGGCCGGCGAACACGTCATCGCGTGCGGCCTCCACGGTCTCGCCGGTCAGCACGCCAACGCCAATGCCAAGCGCTGCCATCGTCGACGAGAGGTGATAGGCCTGGTCGGCAACGAGCGCACGCAGCGGATAGACAAAGATGCTCGCACGCCCGCGAAGGACCGCCTCGCGCGCGGCATGCACATGGAAGATGAGCGACTTGCCGCGCCCCGTTCCCATAACGGCCAGAACACTTTGGTGATCGGCCAGGGCATCGAGCGCCTCGACCTGCGCGCGGTGCGGCTGGTTCGAGCCGATAAAGCTATGGATAAGCGAGCGTGTCAGCTCGGTATAAGAAAGCTGGGCGAGCGTCTCGCGCTTGCGCGACTCCAGGCGCAGGCCGGAATCCGCCGGCTGCACGCCACGACGAAGCTCGCATGCCGGATCGTCGACGCTGGGCAGCGTGGTATCGCGGACCAGAACATCCTTGACCATGAGCTTGGGCTTCACACGACCCTGCCAATGCTCGGCAACGGCCTCGAACACCAAGTCGACGGCGCTGTCGCAATTGATAAGCTTGTCGATCTGCGGTACACGAAACATGATGGCCGACACACTCGCGGCGCCATCCGTCGCCACGAAGCGCATGTGCTCGCCGGTCTTACCCACCACGGCGCGATCACACATCGTCACGCCCTCGGCAGCCAGCAGCGGCACCTTATTACCCTGGCCAAACGGCTCAAGGCGGGAAATCTGCTCGATGGTCTCGATATTCAATTCGGAAAGGTCGACCGTGGCGGCAACCTCGTCGGTGTCCTCAAAGTCCTCGGCGGGAAGCTCGGACAACACAGCTGAAAGGCGACGGCGGAACTCATCGAGCTTGGATGCCTCGATGGTCACACCCACCGCACCGGCATGTCCGCCGCGACGAATCATCAGGTCGGAACAGCGCTCGATGGCGTCAAACAGGTTAACTTTGCCCACCGAGCGACCAGAGCCGCGCGCGATACCGTCCTCGATCGAGAACAGCAGCGCCGGCACGTGGTAGCGGTTGGTCAGACGGCTTGCCACGATGCCCTTGACGCCCTCGTGCCAGCCTTCGCCGCCCACGACGATCGCGCGTCCGCCGTCATAGGTCTCCTCGACCTTTGCCATGGCATCGCGCGTGAGCTCCGCCTCGATCTCACGGCGCTGGCGGTTGATTTCCTCGAGCTCAGCCGCCAGTGCGCTTGCTTCGATGGGATCGCGGGCAAGCAGCAGGTCGAGCGCCAGCTTGGGATCGGCCATGCGACCGGCAGCGTTTAAGCGGGGAATGAGCGAGAATGACAGGCCATCCGCCGTAATGCTCGAAAGGTCCGCCTTGGCGAGCGCGGCAAGCGCGATATAGCCGGGGCGAGCGGTTACGCGCATCTGCTGGATGCCCTCGGCAACCAGCGCGCGGTTCTCGGGCGTGAGCGGCATCATGTCGGACACGGTGCCCAGCGCCGCGACCTCGATTAGCGAACGCCAATACGACGGCTTGCCCAGGCGCTCACCCAGGACTTGCACCAGCTTGAGCGCCACACCAGCACCGGCAAGCTCACGCGAGGGGCCCTCGTCCTCGAGCTTGGGGTCGGTCAGGGGCACACCCTGCGGCACCTGGTCGGAGGGCTCGTGATGGTCCGTGACCACCAAATCGATCCCCAGGCTCTCCAGATAGGAAACCTCTTCCTTGGCGGCAATGCCGTTATCGACGGTCACGATCAGCTGGGGGCAAGCGAGCTCGTTAACGCGGTCGAGCGCCGCGCGCGAAAGACCGTAGCCCTCATCAAAGCGATGCGGAATAAACGGCGTGACATCGGCGCCAAACGTGCGCAGCGCCTCGGTCAACAGGCAGGTCGACGTAATACCGTCAACGTCAAAATCGCCAAAGACTGCAATGTGCTCGTGGTTGCGAATAGCACGCTCGACGCGGTCGGCAACGACCGACATGCCCGGGATAATGAGTGGGTCGGCCCAGTCGCGATCGAGCGAAGGCGTCAAAAACAATTGGCCCTCTTTGATGGAGCCAATACCGTGCGCGACCATAATGCGCGCCACCAGCCCGGGAATGCCCAGACCAGTCGAAAGCTCCTTTTCGAGCTCGGGGTTTTGCTGAGCGACCGCCCAGCGATGCGTCGTCTTAAGCGATGACATAGGCACCCACCCCCGATAGGGGCAGGTCGCCGCGATACCTCTCACGGTTCATAGCGATGAGTCCTCTGTGTATGCCCACTTCGGCAGGCAGATCTGTTGAACGGATTTATTATACCGTGCGGCGCGGACGCAAATCGCCGCAGCACGCCGCGGTTTCGGTAAACGATGCCGGTAATAGCCTCGAAATAATCGAGCGTTTCTGACGCACGGACACATGTGAGCGTCTAGCATATCCAGTCAAAACGGATTCACGAGCAAAGGGAGTCACAAGAGCATATGAAGCAATGGGTTGGACTGGGCAAGTTTCTCGCGGGGCACATGCAAATCATCGTTCCTATTTGCGTGGCACTCGGCGTGCTCTTTCCTCAACAGATCGGCGTTCTCAAGCCCATCGTTCCCACCTTGTTTGCCTTTATGACGTTCCAAGGTGCGCTCAGCAACACCTTTCACCAGGTAGCCGAGGTGTTCCACCGTCCGCTGCACCTGATTGTGGCATTGTTGGTCTCGGCGGCGCTTATTCCCATCGCGGCCTATGCCATGGGATCGTTGTTCTTTGGTTCCAACCCCAACCTTGTCTGCGGCATCGTGCTCGAATACAGTGTGCCCGTGGCAGTCACCGCTTTTATGTGGATCAGCATGTTCGGCGGCAACGGCCCGCTCGCACTCACCATCATCCTGACGTCCTCGGTCATCTCACCTGTGACGATTCCGCTTACGCTCAAGCTCCTGCTGGGCGCCACCGTCTCGATCGACGTGCCAAGTATGATGCAGAACATGGCCTTTATGATCGCCATCCCCGCCGTGCTCGGCATCGTGATCAACGAGCTCACGCGCGGATGGGGGCACGAAAAACTCTCCCCCGCGCTCTCGCCCGCCTGCAAGTTCATGATGATGGGCGTTATCGCCTCCAACTCCACCGCCATGAGCGAGTACGTGCTGCACATGAACGCGGTGCGCTTGGAAGTCGCCCTCTTTATTTTGGTCTTCGCCATCAGCGGCTTTGTCGTCGGCATTCTGGTCGCCCGCGCGCTGCATCTGCCATATAGCGAAACGACCACCATGTGCTTTACCTGCGGCATGCGCAATATCTCTTCGGGCGCCGTCATCGCCACGCAATACTTTCCGGGCGAAGTTGTGTTTCCCGTCATGTGTGGAACGTTGTTTCAGCAGGTGCTCGCCTCGCTTATCGGGCACTTCTTCGAGCGTCTGACCGGCGAGGAGCGCGCCGCCCAGCGCAAGCGCGTCGAGGCCGGCCGCGATGCAATGGCGCGCTAAACCGTCCGCAGTGTGCGGGCGCTCACTTTACGATGTGAGCGCCTCCAGATGTGCGCGGAGTCGCTCCGCATCGACATCGAGCGTGGTCTCAGCATTGACCTGAGCCAGCCGATACCCGACAAAGTAGGGTGAAACCACCCAACGTGGAAGCGCCTTGGCAATGGTCCGGCCGCTCATGTGATAGAAGAACAGGTTGTACGACTCTGCGCGACCACCATGGTGCTCGTTCAGGATATAGCGCAGAGCTACCTGAATCGCATCGGCGAAGAGGTCCGTCTCGGCTTGGTCTCTCGTGTCATCGCTGCCGGCGATTCCCTGCGGGGCTGAAACGTTGACCTCAAAGAACCCCATGATCGGTTCGGTTGAGATGTCGACCGAGATTCTCCCCTGTTGCCAGACACTGATGCCTTCAAAGTTGGCTGAGGTCAGCGCCGCATAGCCGTCCTCCTGTTCCAGGCCCACAATCTGCATGTGTGGATGGACGAGGCTGCCGCCCGAAAGCGGGCCTTTGTTCTTGTACATGAGCACACTGCGGTACTGTTGGGAATCGATCATCTGCTGCCAACAGCCCAGGGCAAACCGCATCACATGATGCAGCTCATCCGGTTCATAGGTCACCAGGTCGGCGTCGTGATTGGCAGACTCGATCAATACGGTCTGACGTGTGGCCCGCAAGGTCTTGAACTTATTCTCGAGCCAGATGCAGTCACCATCACGCTGGATGATATTGGCAAGTCCCTCCGTGTCGCAAAAGGGGCACGCGGTGCCAGGGCGACGATTATCGTCGGGCTTACCGCTCGCCTGCTGAACGTCAAATACCAGCGCCACGGGTTATACCTCCAGCGGCACGATCTTGGTGCCATGGAGCTCGGAGACGCCTAGCGCCGCCGCCACGGTATCGCGGTTGGCCGTGGAAATGCCGCCGCCGGGAAGGATGGTCAGGCGGTCTCCCGCACACTCGATAAGACGCGACAGATGCTCCAGGTTGTCCTCGATCGGCGTGCCGGCGGCGCCGCCGTGCGTCAGGATGCGCGTAACGCCGCAATCGGCGAGTGTGTCGACGGCATCGAGTTGAGCCTCGGGCGAGAGCTGGTCAAACGCCATGTGAAAGGTGATGTCGATGGGCTCACGCTTGCATTCCTCGGTCGCGCAGCCCGCGGCCATCACGAGGGCGCCCAACGTAAGCTCGTCGAGCGCCCATCCGCCAGCGCAGGGCTTGCAGCAGCCAAAGACCAAGCCGTCAACGCCGGCGCTCACGGCAAGGCCCAGGTCCATCTCCATCATACGCAGCTCGTCCTGGTTGTAGTGAAAGTCGCCGCCACGCGGGCGAATCATGCACATCACCCGTGCATCGTGCTCGTGGGCATAGTTGGTCGTAGCGCTGATAACGCCGGCCGAAGGCGTGGTGCCACCAACGGCAAGGTTGTCGCACAGCTCGATACGCCTTGCACCGGCATCGATAGCCGCCGGCACCCGCTCAAAGTTCTCGGCACAAAACTCGTACAGCATAGATGGACCCCCAGATGACATTTCTATTTCCACACGGCATTGTCGCACTTTAAAAACCAACCCGCATGACAGAGCAAAATGATTTGGTGGGGACGAAGGAAAACGTCCCCAACGACTACCTCCAACGCCGCAGGCAGAGGACCGACAGCGAGCGGGCGCCAGAGCGAACAAATTGGCATGAAAAGAGGGCGGCATAGACCTTCTGGTCATGCCGCCCTCTTTGAATGACAAGTTGTCGCTCTGGCGCCCGCGCAGCGTCGACTGGTCCGCCGTTCGGTAGAACGGCGGAACCGCCTAACCGCCCAGATAGGCCTTGCGGACGTTGTCGTCGTGCAGGAGCTCTTGGCCGGTGCCGGTCATGGTGATCTTGCCGGTCTCGAGCACGTAACCGCGTGTGGCGATGGAAAGCGCCATCTGCGCGTTTTGCTCGACCAGAAGCACCGTGGTGCCGGCCTTGTGCAGGTCCTCGACAATCTGGAAGATCTGTTCGATCAGAATCGGTGCCAGACCCATGGAAGGTTCGTCGAGCATAAGCAGTTTGGGGTTACTCATAAGGGCGCGCCCCATAACGAGCATCTGCTGCTCGCCACCTGAAAGGGTACCGGCGACCTGGCGACGGCGCTCCTTCAGGCGCGGGAACTGCTCGTAGACACGCTCCAGGCCCGGAGCAATTGTGGACTTGGGCTGTGTATAGGCGCCCATCTCCAGGTTCTCCTCAACCGTCATCTGCAAAAAGGCGCGACGACCCTCGGGGACCTGAGCCAGGCCCTTACCAACCAGCTTGTCGGCGGGCGTATGGGTAATGTCCTCGCCCATAAACTTGATGGAGCCGGTCTTGGAGCGCAGCAGGCCCGAGATGGTCTTGAGCGTTGTGGACTTGCCGGCACCGTTGGCACCAATCAAGGCCACGATCTCGCCCTCGTTAACGTTAAAGGAGATGTCCTTGATGGCGTGGATGGCGCCGTACCAGACGTTGATGTTGTAGACGGAAAGCATCGGCTCTGCCATTTAGTTCTCCCCCTTATCCTGCTTACCCAGATACGCCTCGATAACGGCGTCGTTGTTCTGGATTTCCTCTGCCGTGCCCTTGGCGATAACCTTGCCAAAGTTAAGCACGCAGATGCCCTCGCAGATGTTCATAACGAGCGACATATCATGCTCGATAAGCATGATGGCAATGCCAAAGGTGTCGCGAATCTTGACGATGTTCTCCATGAGCTCCGCGGTCTCGGACGGGTTCATGCCGGCGGCAGGCTCGTCGAGCAGCAGTAGCTTGGGGTTGGTGGCAAGCGCGCGGACGATCTCCAAACGACGCTGAGCGCCGTAAGGCAACGATCCGGCCTGCTCGTTTGCCAGATGCTCCATATCAAAGATGGACAGCAGCTCCATGGCGCGCTCGTGAGCAGCCTTCTCGTGCTTCCAATACGTCGGCAGGCGCAGCACGCCCTCAAAGCCGGAGTAGCGCTCCTGGTTGTGCAGGCCGACCTTAACGTTATCCTCCACCGTCATGGTGTTGAACAGACGAATGTTCTGGAAGGTACGGGCAATACCCATGCGGTTGACCTGATAGACCGACTTGCCCGAGGTGTCCTCACCGTCGAGCAGGATGGTGCCGTGCGTGGGCTGATACACCTTGGTGAGCAGGTTGAAGACCGTGGTCTTACCGGCACCGTTGGGGCCGATCAGACCGGCGATCTCGGTCTTGCCGATAGTCAGGCTAAAGTCGTCGACCGCCTTAAGGCCACCGAACTCAATGCCCAGGTGGATGCACTCGAGTGCCGGGCGCTCGCCCAGGTCGCGGTCGGGAACGATGGCGCCAGAAGGATACGGGACCATCTTGCCCTTGTTGAACTCAAATTTACTGGGC
This sequence comes from Collinsella aerofaciens, assembly GCF_902501475.1. GTDB lineage: Bacteria > Actinomycetota > Coriobacteriia > Coriobacteriales > Coriobacteriaceae > Collinsella > Collinsella aerofaciens_AL. The sequence continues at coordinate 16,075 of NZ_CABWIF010000052.1, forward strand.
ATCGGCTGCCACCTCCTTCTTGGAAGCAAAGCGATCCTTGACGCGACCGAAGAACGCCTTGAGCTGCGGGTTGTTGGTAAAGATCATGACCAAGATCAGCACGATGGCGTAGATGAGCATGCGGTAGTCCGAGAACTGACGGAGCAGCTCGGGAAGCACCGTGAGCAATGCCGCCGCGATGACGGAGCCGCGCATATTGCCCAGACCGCCCAGGACCACGAACACCAGGATGAGGATGGACGTGTTGAAGTCGAACTTGGTGGCGGAGAGCTGCGAGAAGTTACCGCCGAAGAGAGCTCCGGCAGCACCGGCGAGGGCAGCGGAAACCACGAAGGCGATCATGCGGTACTCGGTGACGGAGATGCCCACAGACTCGGCAGCGATCTTGTTGTCGCGCACGGCCATAATGGCACGGCCGGTACGGCTGCGAACCAGGTTGAGCACGATCACGAGTGCGACCATGACCAGGATGGCACCGGCGAGGAAGGTCGAGTACGTCGACACGCCCGAGGCGCCCTGGGCGCCCTTGATGATGGCGGTGCCGTCCTCGAGCAGGTGCAGGTCATCGATCGTGGAGTTACCCGTGATGTTAAAGATCACATGCAGGCCGCGGGAATCGACGCCCACAATGAGGCAGGTGACGATCTCCTTGATAATCTCGCCAAAAGCCAGGGTCACGATAGCCAGATAGTCGCCGCTCAGGCGCAGGACCGGGATGCCAATCAAGAAGCCCAGGATAGCGGCAGCGATGGCGCCGACCACGATGCTGATGATCAGGCGCACCGGATCGGAGGGAACGGCGCTCTCGAGGGCGACCGCGGTGACGATGCCCGTGTAGGCGCCGACACTCATAAAGCCCGCATGGCCCAGCGACAGGTCGCCCGCGATGCCGACGACGAGGTTAAGGGAGATAGCCATGACGATGTAGGCCGTAATGGGAACCAGCTGACCGGCGATCATGCGCGGAATCATGTGGTTAGACTGCATAAAGAACACGATGGCGAACGCCACAAGGCACATGGCGTACGTAACAAAGTCGTGACGCGTCTGCTTGTCTTTAAGAAACTTCATAACGCTCACCTACACCTTCTCGGGGACGTACTTGCCCAAGAGGCCGGCAGGCTTGACGAGCAGGACGATGATCAGAACACCAAAGACGATGGAGTTGGCAAGGCTCGTGGAAATGTAAGCCTGCGCCATCGCCTCGATGATGCCGATGAGAATGCCACCGACAAAGGCACCGGGGATGGAGCCGATGCCGCCGAAGACGGCGGCGTCGAAGGCCTTGATGCCAGGCATGGCACCCGTCGTGGGCTGCAGCACCGGCGAGTAGGAGCACAGGAGCACGCCGGCGATGGCGGCAAGCGCCGAGCCGATGGCAAACGTCATCGAGATGGTGCGGTTGACGTTGATGCCCATGAGCTGAGCGGCGGCCTTGTCCTCGGACACGGCGCGCATGGCCTTGCCCATCTTGGTCTTACCTGTAAAGAACATCAGGCCGGCCATGATAACCAGGCAGGCGACGATGGTGACGAGCGAGACGGCGCTTACGTTGAACTTGGCCAAGAACTCCGGCACCTGGAAGGTGACGAGCGAAGTGAAGTTCTTGGGCGTGGCGCCCCACAGAAGCTGCGCGGCGTTCTGTAGGAAGTAAGACACGCCGATAGCCGTGATCAGAACGGCCAGCGGGCCTGCTTGGCGCAGCGGCTTATAGGCCAGACCCTCGATGAGAACGCCGAGAACCGTGCAGACCACACAAGAAAGAATTACAGATGCCCAGCCCGGGAGGCCGAGATACGACGTGGCACAGAACGAGACATAGGCACCGACCATGATAACGTCGCCGTGAGCGAAGTTCAGCATCTTGGCGATACCGTAGACCATGGTGTAGCCCAACGCGATGATGGCGTAGACGCTGCCCATGGACAGGCCGTTGACCAGGTATTGGATAAAGACCGTCATGTTCCACATCCCCCTTTCGAATAGGTTTCCAGTTAATGTATGAAACAGGGACGTTACACTGTCCCTAGATACCAAGCAAGCAGGGAAGGCCAAAACCTCCCCTGCTTGGGATCAAAACCGCTCTATGTAAGGCGGCCAATTAGGCCTGTACGTACTTGCCGTCGGTGATGACGTACGCCGTGGGCTCCTTCTGGACCTGGCCCTTATCGTTCCAGGTGAGCTTGCCGGTCAGACCGTCAACGGTAATCTTGAGCATAGCCTTGGACAGCTTCTCGGCGGCCTCGGTCGGGTCGGCGTCGACACCAAGACCGGCCTCCTTGAGGGCCTCGGCCACCGCGTGCACGCCGTCGTAGGCGTCGGCGGCAAACTGGTCGGGGGTATCGCCGTACTTATCCTTGTAAGCGTTGACGAAGTCGGCGTTCTTCTCGTCGTCGGCGGAGAACGGGGTCATGAGCAGCAGACCCTCAGCAAGAGAGGTGTCGAAGCCCTCAACGCCCAGGATGCCGTCCATGCCGTCGCAGCCCATCATCTTGACGTCGTAGCCCATGTCCTTGGCGTTCTTGAGCAGGACGGACGCCGGCGTGTAGTAGATCGGCGCAAAGATCATGGTGGCGCCGGCCTGCTTGGCCTTGGTCAGCTGGTTGGTAAAGCTCGTGGCGGAGTCGTCCTTAAAGGTCTCCTCGTCAACAATCTCGAGCTTGGACTCAGCGGCCTGGGCCTTAAAAGAATCTGCGATGCCCGAAGAATAGGCGTCGCCGGAGTTATAGAACAGCACGAACTTCTCGTCCGCATACTTCTGCGCCAGGAACTTGGCAGCGTTGACGCCCTGGTTGGGGTCGGTGAAGCAAACCTGGAAGACGCAATCCTTGCCGTCGGTGACGTCCTCGGAGGACGCGGACGGGGTGATCATGAACGTCTTGGGGTCGTTGCCACACTCTGCGGCAACGGCAACCGACGCACCCGTGGTGGTCGGACCGACGAGGGCCTGCATGCCCCAGTCGAGCAGGGTGTTGAAGGCGTTGACGGCCTTCTCGCCGTCGGCCTGGTCATCTTCGGCCTTGCTGGCAAGCGGCAGCTCTTTGGTCGAGAAATCCTTACAGCCAAGCTCGACACCCTGGGTAACGGACTTGCCGTAGGACGCGTTGGCGCCGGTCAGCGGGCCGATGGTACCGATCTTAAACGAAGCGTCGCTCGAAGCGGAACCGCTGTCGCCGCCGTTGGAGGAGCAACCAGCTAGAATGGACATCGCCCCCAGACCTGCTGCGCTCGCGATAACGCTCCTGCGATTCATAACAGGGTTCAATGACTTACCGGTGAGGCTCGACATGCGGCTCTCCTCTCAAATCTCGTCGGGTTTCGGTTACCCGACAGGCCATCCTTCGCCGTGTTCGGCGTTCGCAAAATACTAGACGCTTTAGTTAAGGAAAGTGGCGATTATTTCAACTTTTCTTTGGATTTGTTCATTTATCCATAGTTCTGCGTATTTCTATTACTTTATGCAGTAATGCCACTTTATTGTGTGAAAGTAATGTTTCCGTTCTGTTACAGGCGTCCCTGCCCTGAATAAAACGGCCTCACCGGTCGCGCTTTATGCGCACTTAGGCGGCGATGTACTTGCCGTCCTGGATCACATAGGCTGTGGCGGGCTTTTCGACCTGGCCCTCGTCATTCCACGTCAGCTCGCCTGTCAGGCCCTCGATCTTGATCTTGCGCATGGCCTTGGCAAGGTCGCCGGCAATGTCGGCACCGTCGGCCGAAATGTCAATCCCCGCCCTATCGATAGCCTCGGCGATGGCGTGGACGCAATCGTAAGCGTCGGCGGCAAACTGGTTGGGCGTCTCGTCGTAGGCATCCTTATAGGCCTTGACGAAGTCGGCGTTCTTCTCATCGTCAGCCGAAAACGGGGTCATGAGCAGTACGCCCTCGGCAAGAGAGGTATCGAAGCCCTCCACAGAGAGCAGGCCGTCCATGCCGTCGGTACCCATGAGCGTCATGTCGTAGCCCATGTCCTTGGCGTTCTTGAGCAAAACGGACGCCGGCGTGTAGTAGATCGGCGCAAAGATGAGCGTGGCGCCGGCCTCCTTGGCCTTGGTGAGCTGGTTGGTAAAGCTCGTGGAGGAATCGTCCTTAAAGGTCTCGGTATCGACGATATCAAGTTTGGACTCCTTGGCCTGCTCGGCAAAGGCATCGGCAACACCCGAGCTGTACGTATCGCCGGAGTTGTAAAACAAGGCGATCTTGGCGTCCGCGTACTTCTCGGCCAAGAACTTCGCGGCGCTGGCGCCCATGGTGGGATCGGTGAAGCAAACCTGAAAGACCGTGGTCTTATCCTTGGTGACATCGAGAGACGAGGCCGAGGGCGTGACCATGAGCATGTCGTCGGCAATCTCGCCCGAGACAGCGACGGCAGCACCGGTGGTGACCGGACCGACGAGCGCCTGCATGCCCCAGTCACACAGGGTATTGAAGGCGTTGATAGCCTTCTCGCCGTCAGCGACGTCATCCTCGGACTTAAGCGAGAGTTTGAGGTCCTTGGTCGAGAAATCCTTGGCGGCGAGCTTGGCACCCTTCTCGGCCGAAACGCCATAGGTTGCCGCGGCGCCGGTCAGAGGGCCGATGACACCGATCTTGAAGGTCTTACCGTCATCGGCGGAGCCGCCGTCCGAGCCACCCGACGAGCAACCAGCGAACACCGCGGTGCCACCGAGCGCCGCGGCGCCAGCCAAGAAACTCCTGCGGTTAAGTACGTTGTTGATGCTAAACATGGTGTCCCCCTTTTCGCTGGCCGCGGTGCGGCCGTCTTGCAGTACAGGGCAAACCTTATGGTGCAAACGTTGACAGTTTGTTACGGAGTTCCGTTTGTAGCGAGCATGTTTCCAATGTTTCCGCAGCGTTTCGGGGGTGCCGTTTTGTGCGACTCCTGTTGCCTGGCGAGCACGCGCCCTCGGTTCACGCTAGAATGCACTCAACCTTTAAGCGGTTAATCCATCCATAAGATGCACGAAGGAGCTATCTATGAGCGAACCCCTGCGCACCGTGAACGTCGGTCTGATCGGTCTTGGAACCGTCGGCGGCGGCGTGGCCCGTCTGATCAAGAGCCACCACGATGAGTACCTGGCCGCCTACGGCATCGACCTTAAGCTGACCCGCGCCTGCGCGCTTGCCTGGGAGCAGGCCGAAGCTGCCGGTATTGAGCGCGAGGCCTTTACGAGCGACTGGCACGACGTCGTCACCGACCCCGCCGTCGATATCGTCGTCGAGCTCATCGGCGGCGAGCACCCCGCGACCGAAATCTTCACCACCGCCTTCGAGAACGGCAAGCACGTCGTCTCTGCCAACAAGGCCCTGTTGGGCCGTCATGTCGAGACGCTCGCCGAGAAGGCACGCGCGTGCGGCGTGCAGATTAAGTGCGAGGCCAGCTGCGGCGGTGGCATCCCCATTGTCAGCACGCTCGAGCACGACCTGGTGGGCAACAAGATCCTGACCATCGCTGGCATTCTCAACGGCACCACCAACTACATCCTGTCGCGCATGGACGCCGAGGGCGCCGATTACGCTGACGTGCTCGCCGACGCCCAGGCAAAGGGCTATGCCGAGGCCGACCCGTCCGCCGACGTCGACGGCTTCGACGCCGCCAGCAAGACGGCAATCCTCGCTTCCATCGGCTTTGGCACCCGCGTGACCACCGACGATGTCTACCAGCAGGGTATCCGTACCATCGGCGCCGAGGACATCGCCCAGGCCCGCGAGCTCGGCTTCACCATCAAGCTGCTGGGCATCGCACGCAACACCGACGCCGGCGTCGACGTCCGCGTGCATCCCACGCTCATCCCGGCAGACCATATGCTCGCCAAGGTCAACGGCGCCATGAACGCTGTCTACGTGGTAGGCGACGCCGTGGGCGAGACCATGTTCTACGGTGCCGGCGCAGGCTCCTTCCCCACCGCGAGCGCCGTCGTGGGCGATATCCTGTCGCTCTCCGAGCAGATCAGCCGCGGTGTGGCTCCGCTGCCCGAGATTGAGCCCTATGGTCACAACCTCGCCTTTAAGCCCATGGACGAGCTCCAGACCAAGTACTATGTGCGCCTGAAGGTCGCCGACCGCGTAGGCGCCCTGTCCGAGACGGTCGACATCTTTGCCAAGCACAACATCTCGATCTCGCTCATCAACCAGGTCGAGGACGGCAAATCGGGCGTCAGCGATGCCTGCTCGGTCATCTTCCTGACGCACCGCGCGCTCGAGAAGGACGTCCAGGCTGCCGCCGCCGAGCTTGCCAGCGTCGACTGCGTGGCCGAGGTCGCCAACGTCCTGCGCATCGAGGACGTCGAGGCCTGGACCGAAGGCGTTATGGCGAACTAATTCGCTCTTCGCTATACGGCATATATGTTTTCCTGGCGAGCGATATGTCCTTCCATGTCACGGGCGCGTGCTCCCCGTCGACAGAGCCGCCCGCTCCTAAAGGTCGCAAGCCACGATTTCGAACCTCAACGAAGCCCAATGCAAAAGGCGCGCTGCCTGCATCAACCGCAGGCAGCGCGCCTTCTTCTGTTTGAAAGGGAAACTATGTCCCACCATTTCGAATCAGAACGGGGCACGGTTTCCCCCAGGACCTCCTTGCGGAAACTGCATCCCAGTCTGAGCGCCCATTCCGGGACACAGCTTCCCAACGGCCCCCGTTTCGGAAACCGCATCCCGTTCCGAGCCTTCAAAGCAGGACGCGCCTTCCCCTAGGGAAGCATCTCGTTATTTGCCGTCGTCGTCCTCGGCTTCTTCTCTTGCATAGAGCTCCAGCATGCGGCGGCGGTATTCGCGCACGGCGAGCTTGGCGCGCTCCAGGCGGCGACGCTCGCGCGGAGTCAGCTCGGACGGGTCGACCTCGTCTCCATAGGTCTTATCGGCAAGCAGGTGTGCAGCGTCCACGATGCGGGCATCGATGTGGCCGCTCGCCGCCTCGGCGGAAAGACGCTCGGCAATCGTATCGAGCGTAGGCAGGCCCTCGAATACGCGACCGTGACCATGCGAGGTCAGCAGCTCGTGCTCGCGTGCGAGCAGGCTCGCCAAATCGTGATGGGCACGCAGGATGTCGAACGCATCGGATGGATGCTCGGCAACCTCTGCCACGGCGGCGACCGGCGCGGCGTCGACCACGCGGTAAAAGAGCTGCGCGAGCAATGGCATCAAGAACACCGTAATGGCACCGGCGGCAACCATGACCGACGCAATATCTTGTGACAGCGCGCCCGCGTTGACGGCAACGCTCGTCACGGCAACGATGATCGGCAGGGCCGTGGTGCAGTACAGAGCCACGGTAATGCGACCATACGCCGACACATCGCGCGTCGCGGGACAAATGCCCATAGAGATGAGAATGGGCACGGCACGAATAATCAGCAACGCCACGATAAAACCCGCGAGCAAGCCCGGGCGCGACGCCACGGCCGTCAGATCGATCTTTGCGCCCGATACGGTAAAGAACACCGGAATCAAAAAGCCGTAGGCCAGGCCGTCGAGCTTGGTCTCGAGCGTATGGTTGCCCTCGGGGATGATATAGCGCAGGACAAAGCCGGCGGCAAAAGAACCCAACACGATGTCGAGATCAAAGACAGCCGAGAACGCCACGAGCGTGACCAGGATGAGCACCGTCAGGCGCACGAAGGTCTGCGACGTGGTATCGGCGCGTTCCTCGACAAACGCAAAGAAGCGGCTGCCGACGCGCTTGGAGCGGCTCGGGACCACGGCCAGCAACACGCAGACCACCGCAAACAAGCCAAGGATTACAAGCGTTTGGATGCCGGTGCGGGCAGACAGCAGCACCGACATGGCGAGCACGGGACCGAGCTCGCCCCAAGTGCCATACGCGAGAATCGAGTCGCCCACACGCGTGCCGGTGAGCGAGCGCTCGCGCATGATGGGCACAAGCGTACCGAGCGCCGTGGAAGTAAGGGCAAGCGTCACGGCGATACCGTCGAAATGACTGACCGAGAACCACGGGGTAAAGCGCACGGCAAGCCAGGCGATACCAAACGTGACGACCCACGTCGCCAAGCCGTAGCGCCCCTCCACACCCGTGATGCTCTTGGGGTCGATCTCAAAGCCGGCAAGCAGGAACAAAAAGGCCAGGCCGAGCTCGGACACGAGCGAGACCTCGGCATCTACATGGATAATGTCGAGCATATGGGGTCCCAGCACCGCGCCAAACACGAGCAAAAAGACCGTCTCGGGAACGGGTTTCCCGGGGATCGCCGAGGCGATGAAGGGGCTTGCAAAGGCCACGAGCGCGATGATGGCGAGTGAAACGAATGCCATGTGATGCCTTTCTCTTGTTTGCGCTTCACTGTAGCACCCTCGCCGTCCTCAACGCGCCGCGAGCTGTCGTATCATAGTGAGGTTTACAAACATGTGGCTCAAGGCGACCGCGAGGCTTGCCCCGCAAACCGACCGCTGCCGCATACCGTACCGTACGCCCAACCGATCAGGAAGGCAGGAACCAATGGTCTCTCGTATCTACGTGGAGAAGAAACCCGGGTTCGACGTCGAGGCTCAGCAGCTCAAGGGCGAGCTGACCGAAATTCTCGGCATCAAGGGCATCGAGGCCCTGAGGATCATCAACCGCTACGACGTCGAGGGCATCGACGAGGAGCTTTTCCGCTCCTGCGTGCCGACCGTCTTTAGCGAGCCCCAGGTCGATGTGACCTACGACGAGCTCCCCGCAAGCGATGGCGCCGTCTTTGCCGTCGAATTCCTGCCTGGCCAGTTTGACCAGCGCGCCGACTCCGCCAGCGAGTGCGTGCAGCTCATCAGCCAGGGCGAGCGCCCCGCCGTGCGCTCCGCCAAGGTCTATATGATCTCGGGCGCTCTGGACGAGGCCGCCATCGATGCCATCAAGCACTACGTGGTGAACCCCGTCGAGGCGCGCATCGCCTCGCTCGACCTGCCCGAGACGCTGTACATGGAGACCCCCGAGCCCCAGCCCGTCGAGGTGCTCGACGGTTTCCGCGAGCTCGACGAGGCCGGCCTTGCCGCCTTTATCGCCGATCGCGGCCTTGCCATGGACGAGGCGGACATCGCCTTCTGCCAGCAGTACTTCCGCGATGAGGATCGCGACCCCACCATCACCGAGATCCGCGTGATCGACACCTATTGGTCCGACCACTGCCGTCACACCACCTTCGGCACCGTCCTGGATGACGTGACGATCGACGACGCCGTGGTGCAGCAGGCCTTCGACCGCTACATGGAGATGCGCCATGAGCTCGGTCGCGACGCCAAGCCCGTCTGCCTCATGGACATGGGCACCATCGGCGCCAAGTACCTCAAGAAGACCGGCGTCATGACCGATGTCGACGAGTCCGAGGAGATCAACGCCTGCACCGTCAAGGTGAAGGTCGATGTCGACGGCGAGGACCAGGACTGGCTGTTCCTGTTTAAGAACGAGACCCACAACCACCCGACCGAGATCGAGCCCTTCGGCGGTGCCGCCACCTGCGTGGGCGGCGCCATCCGCGACCCGCTCTCGGGCCGCAGCTACGTGTACCAGGCCATGCGTGTCACCGGCGCCGGTGACCCCACCGTCCCGGTTTCCGAGACGCTCGAGGGCAAGCTGCCGCAGCGCAAGCTCGTGACCACTGCCGCCGCCGGCTACTCCAGCTACGGCAACCAGATCGGCCTTGCCACCGGTCAGGTCAACGAACTCTATCACCCCGGTTACGTGGCCAAGCGCATGGAGGTTGGCGCCGTCGTGGGCGCTACCCCGGCAAACCACGTTCGTCGCGAGTGCCCCGCCCCCACCGACAAGATCATCCTGCTGGGCGGCCGCACCGGCCGCGATGGCATCGGTGGCGCCACCGGCTCCTCCAAGACCCAGAACACCGAGTCCATCGAGACCTCGGGTGCCGAGGTCCAGAAGGGCAACGCCCCTGTCGAGCGCAAGCTGCAGCGCCTGTTCCGCCGCGGCGACGCCTGCCGTCTGATCAAGCGCTGCAACGACTTTGGCGCCGGCGGCGTCTCGGTCGCCGTGGGCGAGCTTGCCGACGGCCTGTACGTGGACCTGGACACCGTGACCAAGAAGTACGACGGTCTGGACGGCACCGAGCTCGCTATCTCTGAGTCCCAGGAGCGCATGGCCTGTGCCGTCGCCGACGGTGACGTCGAGGAGTTCATGGGCTACGCCGCCGAGGAGAACCTCGAGGCGACCGTTATCGCCGAGGTTACCGCCGAGCCGCGCATGCGCATGGCCTGGAACGGCGTCGCCATCGTCGACCTGTCCCGCGAGTTCCTCAACTCCAACGGCGCACCCAAGCACCAGGTCGCCCACGTGTGCGCCCGTAGCGTGTGGCAGCCCAGCTGGGCCGGCACCACGCTTGCCGAGCGCATGACCTCGCTCGTCACCGACCTCAACGTCGCTTCCAACAAGGGCCTTTCCGAGCGCTTCGACTCCACCATCGGTGCCGCAACCGTGCTCATGCCCTTTGGCGGCAAGACGCAGCTCACCCCGAGCTCGGCCATGGTCGCCAAGTTCCCCGTGGACGGCGAGACCACCACGGCGAGCGCCATGGCATGGGGCTTTAACCCCTATCTGATGGAAGCCGACCAGTTTGCGGGCGCCTACCTGTCCGTGGTCGAGTCCATCGCCAAGCTCGTGGCTGCCGGCTTTGAGCACAAGCGCGCCTATCTCTCCTTCCAGGAGTACTTCGAGCGTCTGCGCACCGAGGCCGAGCGTTGGGGCAAGCCCACGGCAGCCGTCCTGGGCGCCCTTATGGCCCAGGTCGACCTGGGTGCCGGCGCCATCGGCGGCAAGGACTCCATGAGCGGCTCGTTTGAGGACGAGGCCGGCGAGCTCAACGTTCCGCCGACTCTGATCAGCTTCGCCGTCGCCGTGGGCAAGGCCGCCCGCGCCGTCTCGCCCGAGTTCAAGGGCCTCACGCACCGCGTCGTCCGCATCGCCCCCGCTACCTATGGCGAGGACTACCGTCCCGACGCCCAGCAGCTGCTCGCCGCGTTTGACGCCGTCGAGGCGCTCACCGCCAACGGCAACGCCCTGGCCATCTCCACGCCCGGCTACGGCTGCGGCGCCGAGAGCCTCTTTAAGATGTGCGTCGGTAACCAGATCGGTATCGAGCTTGCCGAGGATGTAGACGTGGAGAGCCTCTTCACCCCGCTCTACGGCAGCTTTATCGTCGAGCTCGCCGAGGACGCCGAGCTGCCCGAGGTCGCCGACGGCGTTGTCGTCGAGCCCCTGGGCACCACCGTCGAGGGCTATGTCATCGACACCGGCTCCGAGGTCATCGAGCTCGCCGAGCTCCAGGAGGCCTGGGAGAGCGGCATCGAGGGCGTCTTCGCCTACCGCAGCGCCGGCGAGACCCCCGAGGTCGAGACCATCGACTTCTGCGCCAAGGATATCCACGTGTACGGCGGCGCCAAGATCGCCCGCCCGCGCGTGATCATCCCCGTGTTCCCCGGCAACAACTGCGAGTACGACAGCGCGCGCGCCTTCCGTGCCGCCGGTGCCGAGGCCGACACCTTCGTGATCAACAACCTCACGCCCGAGGCCGTCGCCGAGAGCACCCACGAGCTTGCCCGCCGCATCCGTGCAAGCCAGATCGTTATGATCCCCGGCGGCTTCTCGGGCGGCGACGAGCCCGACGGCTCTGCCAAGTTCATCACGGCGTTCTTCCGCGCTCCCGAGGTCACCGAGGCAGTCCGCGACCTGCTCAAGGCCCGCGATGGCCTGATGCTGGGCATCTGCAACGGCTTCCAGGCCCTGATCAAGCTCGGCCTGGTGCCCTACGGCGACATCGTCGACGCCACGCCCGATGCGCCCACGTTGACGTTCAACACCATCGGTCGCCACCAGAGCCGTCTGGTGCGCACCCGCATCTCGTCCAACCTATCTCCGTGGCTGTCGCAGTGCAGCCTGGACGACCCCTACACCGTCGCCATCAGCCACGGCGAGGGCCGCTTTGTCGCCAATGACGAAGTGCTCGCCCAGCTGATCGCCAACGGCCAGGTCGCCACGCAGTACGTGGGCGAGAACGGCAAGCCCAGCATGGACCTTTCCGTCAACCCCAACGGCTCCGCACTCGCCATCGAGGGCATCACGAGCCCCGACGGCCGCGTCCTGGGCAAGATGGGCCATGCCGAGCGTCGCGGCGACAACCTGTACCGCAACGTGCCCGAGCATGTCCCCGGCGATAAGTTCATGCCGATCTTTGAGAGCGGCGTGGCCTACTTCGCTTAAACCTTTCCCATCGGGTACAATCCCTTCGGGTAACAACACCCGCCACCGGCACATCCGGTGGCGGGTTCTTTTTTGCTTCGCGCATGTAGGAAGGACATCATGGAAAGCCGCAAGCCGTATCTCGCCACCCTGCCCGGACTCATCCTGGGCTGCCTCGTCTGCTGTGCACTCTGGGGATCGGCCTTTCCCTGTATCAAGATCGGTTACGCGCTCTTTGGTATCCCAGCGCACGATAGCGCCTCGCAGCTGCTCTTTGCGGGCTTGCGCTTCACGCTTGCCGGCGCCCTGGTTATCGTTGGGATGAGTGCGGCCCAACGCCGCCCCCTCATTCCGCAGGCTCGCGACATCAAGCCCATCTTTGTCTTGTCGCTCTTCCAGACTATCGGGCAGTACTTCTTTTTCTACCTGGGCCTCTCGCGCGCCAGCGCCATGTCGAGCTCCATTATCGAGGCCAGCGCCAACTTCCTCGCAATCCTCTTTGCCGCCCTGGCATTTCACACCGAGAAGCTCAATACGGCCAAGGTGCTTGGCTGCGCGTTGGGCTTTACAGGCGTCGCGCTCGTCAACCTTTCGGGCGCGGATGGCACCTTTGGCTTCACGCTCGATGGCGAGGGCTTTATCCTAGCCTCCACCGTCGCGGGTGCCCTTTCGACCTGCCTGATTGGCATCTTCTCGCGCGAGCACGACGGCGTCTTGCTTGCCGGGTGGCAGTTTTTAGTCGGTGGCGTGGTCCTTACCGCCATCGGGTTTTTGATGGGCGGCACGTTGTCCCCCACCGAAATCGCCCCCGCCATCGCGCTCATCATTTATATGGCACTCATTTCCGCCGTCGCGTACTCGCTGTGGTCGCGCCTGCTTGCCGTCAACCCCGTCAGCCGCGTCTCGGTCTTTGGCTTTATGAACCCGGTCTTTGGCGTGCTGCTGAGCGCGCTGCTGCTCGGCGAGGGCGCTGGCACGAGCCCCGTTACCGTCATAGTTGCCCTGCTGTTGGTCTGCGGCGGCATCATCATTGTCAACAAACCCAAAAAAGCCTAGCGAGCTCACCTTTTTAGGAAGGGCATTCGCATACTTTAGCTTAATGGAATACATCGATGAGCTGAGGGCCGCCACGCACGCAAGCGTGCGACCCTTTTCCTAGCGTATCTGGATGCCGGCTTTCTTTTTCTCGGCCTTGACGCGGTAGAGCTCCGCATCGGCAGCGCGAAGTAAGTCTTGCCAGGTATCAACACTATCGCCGACCCGCGCGTAACCGATGGACATCCGCAATGCATACGGTACCTCGGCACGAGCGAGCTCGTCGTCAATCGCCGAACACAGGTCTATGATGTCCTGTTCCGCCGCTGCCTTTTGGAGCACCACAAACTCATCGCCACCATAACGTGCGATAAAGCCACCAGCCGGCGAGCAGACGTCCTTGAGCGCCGTCGCAACAACCTGAAGAGCATGGTCGCCCTCAACATGTCCATAGTGATCGTTAATCTGCTTAAAACCGTCAGCATCCATCATCAGCAGATACACACCCTCGGCCTGGTCAGTACCCGAGAACAGCGACAGCATATAGGTCTCAAAACGGTTGCGATTGTTAAGGCCAGTCAACGGGTCGGTCGAGATCAGCTGCTCCTGGCAGATGATGTAGAGCAGCAGGATGCTCAGCGTTATACCGACGCAAAGGCCCGGTACCGAAAACAAAACCTGGAAGGTACCGCCCACCAGAGCGGGAACCGCAAAAAAGGCGAGGGTGCGATAAATGGCCTTCTTTTGCAGGCTTTCGACTTTTCGAGCCTGAATAAAGGCATGCAAGGACGTATATATGACGTAGCAGTAGCTCACGATGGGCTGGATCATATAAGCAAAGCCGCGACGATATACGCCCTGCACATCGATATAGAACATAGCGTGCGTCCAGTAGCTGGTAAATGCCAGCACGACCACCAATGCGGTTGGCAACGTTAAAAGTACCGCCCTGTAGGGCGTGGTCAGGAGCCGTGAGCCCTGCATCGTCTCGGAATAGAAAAACCAAATGAGGCACGCGATGGCGAACAGCGAAAACGAAACCGCGTTGGAAATCCAGTTGGCCGTGATGCCTACAGGAGTGCTCACGCCGTCCGAGAGCGTCCAGATCATATCGAAGAAAATGTAGGCAGCAGACGTGTAGCCCAGCATGCTAAACAAAAGCTGCTGGGTGCTCGAGAACAGGGAGCGACGGCTTCGCACGGCAAGCCCGATAAGAATAATCATGCACAGCAGGAATATCTCGATCTTGAGTGCCTTAACCACTAGACGCCCTCCCTTCAATATCCAAGTGGTCAGAATCGCCCGATTCGTGTCTGGGCAATAAACGCCCCTTACTCCGCAGGGGTAAAGGGAATAATAGCAGAGCGCCCGAACGTTGCTGTAAGACAGCTCTCGTTCGGGCGCTCTGACGGCGCGAATTGCACACGCCGGCTTAATTGACTCGCGTCGACGATTACTCGCCGTCGATGTCGGTCGCGACGGCCTCCTCGATGGCCTCGACACCGGCAGGCGACAGGTCCTCCTTGCCCTGGCAGAACTTCTTGTCGACCCAGCCGGTCAGAATCGGCGCCATGATTGCCGTGATGATAACGGCGGTGGCGATCTGCGCATACGCGGTGGGCGCAAGCTCGGCATAGCGTGGCGCGACCTCGGCGAGGGCAACCGGCGTGGTCATAGCCGTGCCGGCGATGGTGGAACAAGCCACGGCAGCCTTGCCGTTACCACCGCACAGGCGCTCGAACGCAAAGGTGATGGGACCGACGACAAACAGCGTGACAAGGCCCAGCAAGATGCCGGAAATACCGCCGGTGATAAAGCTCGACAGGCTCATGGACGCACCGAGCTGAAATCCGATGACAGCGATCGCGGGATTGGCGCCGGGGACCAGCAGGTTCTTGATAAACGGGAACAAGTTGCCCAGGACCATGCCGATAACAAGCGGCAGGATGGATCCGATGATAGTGCCGACGGGGATGTTGGCGAGACCCGAGACACCGAGGATGATCATCGTGACGGCGGGGCCGGCCGTAAAGAACAGGATACCGACGGCGCCCTGCTCGGACTCATCGCCGAACTCGCCCATGATGCCCGTATAGAGCGCCATGTTGCAAAACGTGATGCCGCCGATGATAGACACAGAGCTCAGGCCCAGGAAGTTGTCGTTAAAGAAATATGCCACACCCAAGCCGAGAGCCGCTGCGACGACCAGCTTGGGAATCAGCACGACGATGCCGGTCTTGATGGCGCCCGGCGTGGACTTAAAGCTGATGCCGGCGCCCACAAACAGCAGGATCGCGGCGACGATGGTATTGGAGCCACCGCGGCAGGCAGCCGTAAAGAAGCCGCCGATCTCAAAAACCTGCGGGCAGAAGGTGTTGAGCAAAAGACCGACGATCATCGGATAGATCATGATGTCGCCCGGAATGCGCGGGACCTTGAATTTCTTTTGCTCGTTGGCGGTTGCTTCCTGTGCCATGAAACCCCCATTTCCGCTGACGGGGTACAAAAGCCCACGTCACGCTTTGCTACAGTAAAGTTTGACCATGGTACCAGAAGAAATAGACCAGCTCGGTGAAAAATTCGACAAGTTGGGATGGAACGAGATTCGGCGCCCGCGACGCCACCCCTATATAAGGCTCAAGACGATATAGAGTACGATGCCCGAGACGCAGCACCACAGCATCGATTTTGTCTTGAGCGCCACGACCACGACGCCGGCGGCCGCAATCCAGGGAACCAAGGCAGGCCAGGGTCCCGCGTCGAACGCGCCGGGGCTCACCAAGTCGTTGGCGACCAGCGCGGCAAAGGCAGCGGGCGGGATATAGCCCAGGGCCTCGGTAATGCGGGGCGACAGGGTCCGCCCGCGCAAGGCGAACGCCGGCGCGATGCGAAAGAACGCGATAGCAGCCCACGACGACAGCCACAGAACCAAGAACTCGTTAACGGGCATCGCGGGCACCTCTTCCGTCAAATACAGCATCGCACGCCAGCGCAATGGCAATGCCGACCACGACGTTTGCCGGCACGGCAATATTCGCGAGGCCCAAGAACTTGCATACGGCGACGGACACCGCGCCCGACACCGCCGCGACAACGTTGCCGCGCGACAGCCGCTGCGAAAAGAGCAGGCAGATAAAGAGCGAGGTGCAGACAAAGGCTGCAATGGCGGTGGGAACATCGACAACGGTGCCGACGATGCCGCCCGTCGTACACGAAACGCCCCATGTTGCGATAAGGATCACGTTGAGCACGAAGGACTCACGCGGGCCCCAGTCGTCCTTCTCGACCAAATTGGCTAGCGAGATGCCGTACGCTTCTTCGGTAAGCGTCGCGGTGACCGCCAGCGTCTGACACTTCGAGGCACTCTTCAGATGCGGGGCAAGCGATGCCGAATATAGTGCAAAACGCGAGGAGATGGCGGCGACGCTCGCGATAATCGAAGGTGCCGGTACGCCCGCCAGCCAAAGATTGCAGATCATAAACTGGCCGCTGCCCGTCACAAACGTGCTGCTCAGGGCAAAGACCATCCAGGGTTCCATTCCCGTCTGCCCCATGATCATTCCGCACGGCGCGCCTATTGCAACATAGGTAAGCATCACCGGCCAGACGGTTCTAACGATTTTGAGCACCATACGCTTCTCATCCTGACAAGGTCTCCGAACCGCATGTAGCGACACGGCAGAATCATCATCCGACAGCAACCGAGTTCACCTACAATTGCCACCGGATCGAAAGACACAACTTTTTAGGAAGTCATTATGACAGCTATCGATCGAGACCGGGCGCGCGCGGCCTTCAAAAGCTACACCGATGCCTACGACGCCACCAACCCACGCATCGCGCTCAAAATCGAGCATACGTACCACGTGGCCGAGGCATGCGATGCCGTAGCGCGCGAGCAGGGCTGGTCGTCAGAAGATATTGACCTGGCATGGCTTTGCGGCCTGCTACACGATATGGGCCGCTTTGAGCAGCTGCGACGCTGGGACACCTTTAAGGACGCCGAGAGCATGAGCCATGCGGCGCTGGGCATCGAGGTCCTCTTTGGCGAGAATCCCGCCGATGCACCCGCCACGACAAACATCCGTGACTTTATCGAAACCGGTGCGCATGACGAGCTCATCCGAGCGAGCATCGCCTATCACAGCGACTTTCGCCTGCCGGCACAACTCGACGAGCGTACACGGTGCTTCTGCGATATCGTGCGCGATGGTGACAAGATCGACATTATGCGCACCATCGCCGACAGCACCGTCGACACCATCCTCAAGGTGGACGAGAAGACGTTTCTCGGCAGCCGTTTCTCGTCGCCGACACTTGCCGCCTTTGACGAGCACCGCTGCGTCGCACGCGATGAACGCAACGAGCCGGCGGACTACCTGGTGGGGCTCATCTGCTTTATGTTTGAGCTCGTCTATCCAGCGAGCCGCGCGCTGGCGCGCGAACAGGGCGATATCCACCGCCTGCTCGACGCGCCCTTTGGCATTACGCGGCCCTTTACCAATCCCGCCACGCAAGCGACCTGGGAGCGCCTAAAGGACGAGATGCGCGACTGGCTGGCGCGTACCTAGCGCTCAAGCTGGGCCAGCAGCTCCTCGACGACCTCGACGGCATCGCCGACAACCTTGTACTGGGCAGCACCAAAAATGGGGGCATCCGGGTCCTCGTTGATGGCGATGATGCACTCAGCCCCACCGATGCCGGCAAGATGCTGGATGGCGCCCGAAACACCGATACTCACGAGAAGCTTGGGCGAAACCGATACGCCCGTCTGGCCAATCTGATGGCGATACTCCAACCAGCCGGCCTCCACGACAGGTCGCGTGCAGCCAAGCTCGGCTCCCAGAGCCTCGGCGAGCCTTCGCATCAGCGGCAGGTTTTTCTTGGAACCAATGCCGCGACCCACCACGACCAGGCGCTCGGCATCGGCGATCGAAGCCTGCTGTCCCCACTCCTCGGCGGGAATCGAGATCTCGACACGAGCCTTAGCATCATCCGCAAGTGATATCTGGGTGATCATGCCGGAACGGCCGTAGTCGAAGTCGGGAGCCTTAAAGATACCGGAGCGCACCGTTGCCATCTGCGGACGGTGGTTGGGGCAAATGATGGTGGCCATCAAGTTGCCGCCAAACGCCGGGCGCGTCTGCTGCAGTAGGCCCGTCTCCGCATCCATCGAAAGCACGGTGCAGTCAGCCGTAAGGCCCGTCTGCAAACGCACGGCAACGCCGGGTGCAAGTTCTCGACCAAAAGCGGTCGCGCCGTATAGAATGGCCTCGGGTTTGCATTCGGCTACCAAATCGCAGATCAAGCGGGCGTAGACCTCCGCATCGTTTTGGCGCAGGCGCTCGTCGCGACAGGCCAGGACTTCGTCGGCGCCCGCGCAAACCAGATGCTCCAGGTCGCCGAGAGAACCCTCGGGACCCATACCGACCAGTGCCACCAGACGGCAGCCGCGAGCATCGGCAAGCTCGCGGCCCTTGCCCATAAGCTCATAGGCAACGGGAGTCACCGTATCGTGCTCGTCGGTCTGCACGAATACCCAAATGTCTCGATATGCATCAAGGTCCACCGCACCAGCGGCCTCGTCACGCTCGATCGAGATAGCGTTAACAGGGCAGGCGTCGACGCACCAACCGCATAGGATGCAGCCGTCGGTTACGCGGGCGCATCGGCTGGGTCGCTCGCCTTCCACTACGATGCCGCCCGAGGCACAGGCGCGAACGCAGCGACCGCAGCCGATACAGGCTTCGCTATCGATAATCAGTCCGCTCATCTATGCCATCCCCTCGATAATCTTGGTAAGTTTTACCGCCTGCTCGAACGCCGTTCCCTCAACGGCTTCGCACGTTTGGTCACGGTCGGGTACAAACGAGCGCACGACCTGTGTCGGCGACCCGGCAAGACCGCAACGCGCGGGGTCGGCGTTCACGTCGGCGGCACTGACCACGCGCACGTCCGCCTCCTCCGCCGCGCGAATACCGGCAATGCTCGGCATACGCAGCTGGCCGATCTCCTTGGCGGTCGTCATCGCACACGGCATCTCAAGATAGACCGTCTCCTCGCCGGCATCGCATCCGTGAACGAGCGCCAGCGAGCCACACGTCGTAAAGCCCGCGCTTTGCACGCAGCTCACGTCGGTCACGCAGGGAATCTCAAAGGCACCGGCAAGCTCGGGACCAATCTGGGCCGTATCGCCATCCACCGCCATCTTGCCGCAGATGAGCAGGTCGAAGTCCTCGTCGAGCGCCTCGATGCCGCACTTGAGGGCATAGGTGGTCGCCAGGGTATCGGCACCTGCAAAGGCGCGATCGGTCAGTAGCAGCGCGTCGTCGGCACCGCGGGCGATGCAGTCGCGCAGCAGTGACTCGGTCGCGGGGATGCCCATCGACACCACCGTCACGCGCACATCCATGCCAAAGCTGATAAAGTCGTCCTTCAGCGCCAGCGCGCATTCCAGAGCGCTTGCATCGAACGGGTTAATGACCGCCTGTTTGCCATCACGCACGATAGTATTGGTCTTGGGGTCCATCTTGACCTCGGTGCTTCCGGGCACCGCCTTGACGCACACCACCATATGGAAATCACTCATCTTCACGCGCCCCCTTTCTGGACAAGCTCATCCAAGAGCTTCTCCGCAAACAGGTTGCCGCGACCAAGCTGGCCGGCAGGATCGAGCTGGAGTTTGAGACGCGCCGACTCGACCATGGCCTCGTGGCCGTACATCGTCTCCAAGAAGCCCGCCTTGATCTTGCCGACGCCGTGCTCGGCAGAAACGGCGCCACCCATGGCCGTGACCTCGGAAGCCCACTGGGCAAAGAGTTCTCCACCGCGACGGTAGTCTTGCGCATCGCGCGGCAGAATGTTCACATGCAGATGGTTGTTGCCGATGTGTCCCCAGGCAGCAGATTCAAGCCCGCTTTCGGCCAGTGTGCGGCGATAGAGGGCCACGACATCGGCAAGGCGTGCATTGGGCACCGACATGTCCGAACCCAGTTTGGTGATGGTGGGATCCGTGCGGCGGCGCTCGTCGATAAGCATATTGACGCTCTCGGGGACCGCGTGGCGGAAGAACCGCTGGCATTCGCGATCGGCCTCGGTGCGCGCAACCCAGGTCGCGTCGTCGTGGCCGCCCGCAAGCTCCAAAACCCATCCCAGGTGGTACAGCTCCTCGGTCGCCTGGGCCTCGTCGTCGCAGTCGAGCTCCACGTAAACACAGACCTTGGCGTCTTTGCCGAGTGCCGGCAGCGAGGCGAACGCGGTCGACTGCTCGCGCTGGCGACGTAGAATATCCAGGGCGCCAGCATCGAAGTACTCGATGGCAGCCGCATGGGACAGGACGGGGCGCACGGAATCGGTAAAGGACACGGCCTTGTCTTCGCTATCGAAAAAGCAGCTCACACCCCAAACGACCGCAGGCGCCGACTGCAGGGCAATCTCGAGCTCGGTGATAACGCCGAGCGTGCCGCAAGCGCCGATAAAGAGGTCGATGGCGTCCATTTCGTCCGCAACGAAATAGCCTGAGGCATTTTTTGTCTTGGGCATGGTGTAGTCAGGAAGATCGAGCTCGAGTGCACGGCCCGCTGCCGTCACGAGCGATAAGTGGCGGCCCCGGGCAAAAGCCTCGCCGCGCTGAAGCTCAAGCAAATCGCCATCAGCCAGCGCGACGTGGAGTCCCGTGATATGCGGGCGCATGGGGCCGTAAGCGTAGCTGCGGGCGCCGGAGGCGTTGCATGCCGCCATGCCGCCCAGACAGGCAGACGCCTCGGTGGGATCGGTGGGAAAGAACTGCTCGGGGGCCTCTTGGAACTCCTCGTAGGCCTCAAGCGATGCCTGGTCCCAACCAGCGGTCGGCAGCACCTTCTTGCTCAGCTGCTTGCGCAGCTCCGAGAGAACAACGCCCGGCTCCACGCGCAGCAGAAATTGGCCTTGTTCATCGCGGCGAAGGCCCAAGTAGCGATTCATACGGGAAGTATTGAGGATATGCCCGCCGTGGGGCACGGCACCGGCGGCAAGGCCGGTTCGGGCGCCCTGAACCGTTACCGGGACGCACTCGGCATGGAGTTTTCCCAAAATGGCGCGGACCTCGTCTTCCGTCGTCGGAAACGAGATGCTCGAGGCCTCGCCCGATGCGCGAGACTCATCGCGACCATACTCTTCGAACTCGTCGGTGAAGGGTTTGATGGTTGCAGACACGCGAACTCCCCCTTTAGCTAACTACAGTGTTTGCAGGGAGATGTTACCGCATCGTTTCGTCGACGTGTTCGAGACCGTCTCCATAATTGGCGATTTTTACGTTCGTGCAATTCGGCGAACGGCAAGGCTTCCTCGGCAGACGATGCTTTTGACACATATGGCCCCGCCGTCGCCGACCGCGCGATTGTCGCTCGAAAAAAGTTGGAGTATTTTTTGCCGCCTTTTACCTGCGGAGACGCCAATCCGTCAAGCATTTGGTCAGAAATTGGTCAAGTAGCGGCTGATACGGTCGGCGTCGACAGCCAAAACCGATAGAAGTTTTGGCCCAGAAGCAGGGAGGTTCCCATGGCATATTACTGGCCCCAGTACGGCATCGCCATCGAAGTCGACGACGATCCCCATCTCCTACCTTTCGACGAAGAGGCATTCCCCGATACGACGGTCTACCACGTTACCACCGATGTGATCTGCGACCCCGAGTCGTTCTCGGCGCTCGCCCACCACATCGCGCATATCCACGACATCGAGCTCCCTCCCGACTTCGACGAGCTCGTCTACTCGCGCCGTCTGATGCTTCACATGCTCTTTGGAGCGGACCCGTCCACCTTTGCGCGCGTCTATACCACCAAGGATGCCGCATGAGCGCGAAGAGGCCACCCCACTTTGTAGGCCTGGGTCGTCGCAAGAAGCTCATCGTTGCCTGTTTGGCCATCGTCTGCGCCCTTGTCGCCGTAGGACTATACGCTTGGCAGTCGCAGCCCGTACCCGAGGCGGGCGCTTCGGTTACGACGGCCGAGGGCAAAACGCGTCAGGAAATCCAAGATGAGCTCGACGCTATCGTCCGCGACAACATGATGACGATCTCGGTCGCGCCGGTCGCTCAGCTGCAGGAAGACGGCAAGCTGCGCGTCAACGTGCAAAACGTCCAAGACAATAAATTTCCCCAGCGATTCCGCGTCATCCAAAACGACGAGACCATCTACGAATCCGGTGTGGTCGAGACCGGCAAAACGGTCGAGACATGCCCCGCCGGCGACATCAAAGAAGGCGAGGCGTACATCGAGATCCAAGCACTCGATGCAAAGACCCTCGACAGCCACGGCAATCCGACACGTGTCAAGGTACGGGTTGAGCAAGCCGAGAACTAGCTTTCCGGCCGACGCGGCACCGCACACAATTCACCAGCATTCGTCCAATCATCGCGGGGACGGCCCGCGGCGAATAGAAAGGAACGGCCATGGACATCACCAGGAACATGAACGGAGCCAGAGCGCTCGTCGTGGGCGCAGGGCTCGCGCTCGCGCTCGCAATGGGCGCCGCCCCGACGCCAGCTATGGCAGCCGGGCGCGTTGGAACCACAAAAGTAATGGTCAGGACCGAGATCGACAACGTTGAGTTCAAAGTTCCGACGGTTATTCCCTTCGTCGCCAAGGCCGACGGCACGCTTCAGGGCCCCTCAGAAGACGCGACCACCATCGACAATCATTCGGCCTACGGCATCCATGTCACCAACATGAAGATCGACGCCATAAACACCTGGACCATTACTGCCGACGCCAAAGCCGGAACCGCACAGAACTCCATCGACTTTAAGGTCGGCCCCGACGGCGCACTCCAGAACGCCAGCGCCGCAATGCAGGGGACGGGCCTCGATCTTTCCAAGAACGCAGCCTTCGACATGGGCTACCAGGGCATTGCCGGCGGCACGGACAAAATTAAGCTCAAGACAAGCGGAAACGTCGCCCGCGTCACGCGCGACATCTTCCGCGTAACTGGCGAAGGCGATCAGGTTGCGACAATCACCTGGACGGTCGAGCCCGGTGCGCACACGGCATAAGGCCGTCGCCCTGGCCGCCGCCGTCAGCATCCTAGCATTTGGGCCAGCCATGGCCTTTGCCCAGCAAGAACAGGCGCAGGCCGCCACGCAAGTGACGGTCGACCTCTCGGAGCTCGACCGCGGCGACCGCGAGGAACCGTTGGCGCAGACAGGCGACAGACGATGGCTCTTGGCAGCAGGCGCCACAGCAGCAGGCGCGGGGACCGCCGGCCTCGGTCTGCACATCAAACGCAGCCAGAAACAAAACATGGACAGGCCGCACTAAATTAGCTAAGGAGACCCCATGGCATCGAAGAACCTTTTGCCCGTCGTCGCACTCTGCGGCGCGCTCGCAACCGGAACGCCTGTCGCCGCTTGGGCGACTCCCGTCATGGCAGACTCCTTACCAGCAGCCCTAAGCTCCGCACCAAATCCGCCGAGCGCCATTGCGTGCAAGCGTTTTTCGATCGCACAGGCCGCAATCTCGACCTCGGGATGCCTTCGTCGTAATACGGACGGCTCGATAGTCGTGGATATCAATCGTTCGAACAAGACAAACGGCTCCCAGACGGGGTGCGCCGTCTGCACGTGGCGCCCGGTTGCGCTCGATGCAGATGGCGATCCATGCAATTTAGAGCTGCGCATCGACATCGCTTCGGTCGATGACTCGGCGAACGGAGCGAAGGTCGCCTTCGACGGTACGTTTTTCGAGAAAGGAGGCGGTATATGTCTGGGCTGCGCCGCCGCGAATGCAGACGATGCGCAGCCCACCCTCTCATTCACGGCATCGTTGCGGCTGACCAAAGCCGGCACCGATGCCATCGCGGCGGGAGAAGCGTCCCTGCTGTTCTACGCCGTCAGTACCAAAGACACAGACGCTCATTTCGAGAAGCCAGCCGGATCGCTCAGCCTTACACGAGGGATAGAGGCAGGCCCTATTGAAATCGATGCCCACGCGCAAAGCAGGCAACGCATTCTTGCCGACCCGGCGCTTCTCGAAATGGAGTGGAACGGATCCGGAGCCATCGGAATTCTCCCCTCCGCGCTTGACGCCAAGACGCTCCCCTCAAACGACGAACCCATCAACGCAACCATACAAGAAGAGAGCGCGGACAACGAAGCAGGTGCGGGCGACACGCCGTCGCCGACAAACAGCGTCCCAGCTTCTTTCGAAGCATCGAATGAGCCCGCTGCCGTTCCAAACGACCCCGAGCTCGCGGACAGTCTGGGGCTTGCTGATCCTCAAGAAATTGATGAGGGTAACTGCTGCGTGCTTGCCGCGCTCGACCACACAGAGGTCATCGACGCTGCGAACATCGAAGTTGCCGCCGCCAATCAGCCCGTCCGCAAGTCGGCCATCATCGCATTTCCCGAATCCATCGAAGTCGTCTTTTTGCCATCGGGCGAGGTCGTGGCCCCAACACTGCTCACCTTGTTGGGCGCCAAGAATACTCGAAACGAAATAAAAAAGGTCACGGTTGTCGACCCTGTAACCACCGCTAAACTGCGTCTATACGCCGTTGCCCCAGACGGAGGCAAGACCTTGGAATTCGATGGCGACACACTCCTAGCCTGGCGACGTCTGGACATTATGCAAGACGTCTCGTATCAGATCGAACTCGTAGGGTTTGATCGTGCCCGCGATGCCAATATCATCGCCGCGGCTATTGAATCCCCACAGCGGCTTATGACGTTGCGCTTTGACTACTATCCCTATGTCCCGACAACCACCTGAGGCTTAAATGCTGCGCACCATTCCTAATACCACTTATATAACGTATTAGATGAGTCGCGATGTGCCTCGCATTTCGTTCTGTTACGATTGCCACGTTGGCATCAATACAGGAGGGCTCATGCCGGGCTTGGGAACAATCATCAACGTTGTGCTTTTAGTTGCGGGCGGTCTTTTGGGATTAGCGGGCGGCCGCTTCATTACACCGCGCATCCAAGACACGCTCATGAAAGCATCGGGGCTGTGCGTCCTGTTTATCGGCCTTGGCGGCACCATGCAAAAGATGCTCCTTATCGATGGGGAGGCGCTGGCGACCACCGGTACCACCATGCTCATTGTCTCGTTCGCCCTCGGCTCGCTCATCGGCGAGGCCATCAACTTGGAGGCCGCCATTGAAAACCTTGGCGAATGGCTCAAGCGCAAGACTGGCAGTGAGGGCGATAACGAGTTCACCAACGCTTTTGTCTCGACTTCACTCACCGTGTGTATCGGCGCCATGGCAATTGTGGGATCGATCCAGGACGGCCTGCTCGGCGACTGGTCAACGCTTGCCCTCAAGGGCGCACTGGACTGCATTATCGTCTGCACCATGACGGCGTCGCTCGGACGCGGCTGCATCTTCTCGGCCCTGCCCGTAGCCGTGTTCCAGGGGACGATCACGTTGTTTGCCGGCGCGCTCTCCCCCATCATGACCACGGCAGCCCTCGACAGCCTTTCGCTCGTAGGCTCCATGCTCATCTTCTGCGTCGGCGTCAACCTCATCCGTCCTCAGACCTTCCGCACGGCCAACATGCTCCCCTCCGTCATCGTGGCGGTCATCTACGCCCTCTTGTTCTAAATCTATCTACATAGCGGTATCTCGAACACCTGTTTGATGCTGTGCTATGATATGAGGTCACCGAAGCTGCGTTAGGAGAGGAGAAGCGGTGGCCGACCAGGACATCAAGATGCTCATCGAGCGCATTATGGCCGAGGCCCGGACCCATCAGTCCGCCCGTTTCTCACATGAAGTCTACGCAGACGAGCCGATTCTCAAAACCGGTCGTCAGATGCAGAACTTCCTCCCCGACCAATACCGCAAGATGCGCGAGATATCGCGCTGGCAGGATGACCCCAAAGGCGGCGCGGGTCGCTGGCTTTCGGAAGCCGAGCTTTTCTACCGCCAAGGCCTACTGATGGCCGACTTTGAGGACGACTGCCCCTACAACGGCACCTTTAAGTCGTACTTTCCCACCTACAATGCCATGAGCGATCGACAGTTGCGCGGCTACTTTACCTGGCGTGCCCAAGTGCGTCGCGGAACCGTCGAGGAAACGTCTACGTCCTTTGCCTTTCTGTATCTCTATGAGCTGATTTGCGGCATTGGCGTAGATGACCCGCTCGATGGTTTTAACAAGATCAAGGCCTTTTGGGATGTCTATCGCGCCTTCGAGCCCGGCATCGACCGGTTTGCACGCGTGTGGTTGCAGGACTACGCCGTGTTCCACGGGCTCGACCCCAAGCTGCTTCGTGACTCTAAAACCGTCATGTTCGATAACGCCCTTATCGAGCTGCGGCGCGCGGCACGAGACCTTGCACCAGCACCGGCACCGTCCGGCCAGACCCCCAAGCGTCGCAAAACCTCCGAGCCCACGCTCCCCCTTCCGCCCGATGAGGTGCGTGAGGAGCGACTCATGGCCGCCATCAACGCCCTCTCCACGTACAACCTAAGTAACTCGCGGCTCGACCGCAGCCACCACCGCGATTTGCGCCACGTGGCATGCGCCGTGTATGTCCGCATGGCGCGCTACTATGACACGCACCGAAAGACCGGCATCGTGGCAAGTTTATTTGGGGAGGAGACGGCCATGCCCTACACCATGTTTGCCTCGGCCGTATTCTTTGCACCCGAGCGCCACGAGGACTGCGAATACCGCCTGGATCCTATCCATATCTACCGTTGCCAAAACGGCTTTTGGGAATGCATGCGTATCCACGGTAGTAGGCAAAAGAGCAGCAAGCTCGGTGAAATGATGCGCGCCTGCGACCAACGCCTGCGCCTGGCGCTGGACCCCGCCCATCCCCTTAAGGAAGAAAAGGTCCCCAAATATCTGGCCAAGATTATCGATGACGAGATTGTGGCATGGCTTTCGTGGGATGCCGCGCACCAACCCGTCAAGATCGATATCGACTTGAGCCAGCTGGGGCACATTCGGAACGCCGCTGCGCAAACGCGCGAAGCGCTTTTGATCGACGAGGAACGCGAGGACAGCGCGTCCGCAGAAGCTGAGGCAGCGGACTCAGGGCAACCGGAAGCCGAGCCCGTAGCCGACGCGATTGTCGAGGCGGTCGCGGCACCCATTCGGCAGGACGAGGCCGACGAGCCGACCATATCCACCGAACAGTTTGGTGTCGTGGCACCGCTTCTCGCGTCAACGTCAGCGTTCGCAGCCGCTGCGCCCGCTGACGCAACGAACGAACTCGCGCCCGCCGCAGACGCCTATCTCCGCGCGCTGCTCGAGCACAACGCAGTACAGGCGGAATCGGCGGTAGCGCAATCGGGGCAGAGCGAGGACATGCTCGTCGATACCATCAACGAGGCGCTCTTTGACCTGGTAGGCGACACCGTAATTGAATTTAGCGCGGCAGGGCCGCAGATTATTGAGGACTACGAAGCAGACGTGAGAGGATACCTAGACCATGAGTGATACCGCATCCGCAGCACCCCGCGTGCCCAAGCGCGTCGCTGCCGTCATTCTCAACTCGCTCAAGGGCGGCGTGGTCCCGCGCATCGGCCTTCCCTATATCACCGTGGGACGCGAGGTCGAGATTCGCGCCCTGCTCACCGATTTGAGTCTCATCGCCGACGGCGGCGCAAGCTTCCGCTTTCTGGTCGGTCGCTACGGCGCCGGCAAGAGTTTCTTGCTTCAGACCATCCGCACGCACGCCATGGGCGAGGGATTCGTCGTCGCCGATGCCGACCTGTCGCCCGAGCGCCGCCTGCAAGGCGGTCAGGGACAGGGCCTTGCCACCTACCGCGAGCTCATCCGCAATATATCGACCAAGACGCGCCCCGAGGGCGGCGCGCTCAACCTTATTCTGGATCGCTGGGTTGCCTCGTGTGCCGACGTCGACGAGTCGGTCGTTAATGCCCAACTGGCCCCGCTCGAGGAGATGGTCCACGGCTTTGACTTCACCCGCATGCTCCGCCGCTACCGCGCGGCCGTATCCGAAGGCGATGAAGAAGCTATGAGCCGGGTGACCAAATGGATTCGTGGCGAATACCGCACCAAGAGCGAAGCGCGCGCCGAGCTGGGCTCCTCGACCATCATCAGCGACGACGACTGGTACGACTACGTCAAGCTCATCGCACGTTTTTTGGTCTGCAGCGGCTACAAGGGTATGCTGGTGCTCATCGACGAGCTCATGAACCTGTATAAGATTCCTAACGCGATTACGCGCCAATACAACTACGAGAAAATCCTAACGATGTACAACGACACGCTGCAGGGCAAGGCACAGTACCTGGGCATGATCATGGGCGGCACGCCGACCTCTATCGAGGACCGCCGCCGCGGCGTCTTTTCCTACGAGGCCCTTCGGAGCCGTCTCGCTCAGGGCCGTTTTGCGCGCGATGATCTCAAAGACATGCTCGCTCCCATCATCCGCCTGCAGCCGCTCACCTACGAGGAGCTGCTGGTGCTCATCGAAAAGCTCATGCAGATCCATGCCGGCTACTTTGGCTGGACGCCCACGCTTACCGAGAACGACTTGGTGGACTTTCTCAAGATTGAGTTTGGCCGCGTGGGGGCCGACACACATCTGACGCCGCGTGAAGTCATTCGTGACTTTATCGAGCTGCTCGACATCCTATGCCAAAACCCCGACGCCAACGTGGCCGAGTTACTGCAAAGCGTCGGCGGCGACGCGCTGGCGCCGGCAGCCGCAACAGACGACACCGGCACCGCGGACGACGACCGCAACTTCGCCGAATTCACCATCTAACCTGCCAAAAAGGGACAGGTTTATTTTGGCAGGTTTTATCTGGGCAAACGTTGAAGCAGTAATGCAGCAAGCCGTTGCCAGCCGCGTTGAGAGATTCGTTTTCGAGAGGAGGCCCCGTGAACGCCTTTGACCGCTACGCCCCGTTTATCCAAGACTTCATCTACTCCCACGATTGGGAGAGCCTGCGCTCTATCCAGGTTGCAGCAGCTGATGCCATCTTTAACACGCAAGATAATGTGCTCCTGACGGCATCCACGGCTTCCGGCAAAACCGAGGCAGCCTTCTTTCCCATCCTGACCGAGTTTTGGGAGAACCCGCCCGCGAGCGTGGGCGCCCTCTACATCGGCCCCCTCAAAGCGCTCATCAATGATCAGTTCGTCCGCCTCAACGACCTCTGCGAAGAGGCCGATATCCCTGTCTGGCACTGGCATGGCGATGTCTCGCAGTCGCACAAGGCTAAGCTCATCAAAAAACCGGGCGGCATCTTGCAGATTACGCCTGAATCGCTCGAGGCGCTCCTGATCCATAAGCACATGGCAATCCCTCGTATGTTTTGCGACCTGCGCTATGTGGTTATCGACGAGGTTCATTCGCTCATGCGCGGCGACCGCGGCGGTCAGACGCTCTGCCTTATCGAGCGCCTCTCGCGCATGGCAGGCGTGCAGCCCCGCCGCATCGGCCTTTCTGCCACCATCGGCGACCCCGAGTGCACGGGCGCCTTTCTCTCACAGGGAACAGGACGCGATTGCATCATCCCCCGCTTTGAGGAACCGCGCCGCGTGTGGCGCATCTCCATGGAGCACTTCTACAACTCGGGTCCCCAGGCACAGCAGCGGGGATTCGAGAGCACGGATCCTCAAGAGGCCGAAGTGCTTGCGTGCGAGCGCATCGAGGCGGCGGCATCCGCGGCACTGCCCGCCGGCGCCCAAGACATGCGTCACAGCGGACAGCTCACACAAGAGGAGCGCCGTCAACGTCGTGAGCGGGCACGGGGCAAGGCCGCTCCCAAAGACCGTCGCACTTCCTCGACCCCTGAGGGCGAAGCCGACATCCCACGAGCGACCGAGCAGGCGCTTCTCAACCCCACCGACACGGCGCCCGACAACGCCGACCCCGGCATGGGCTATATCTTCGAACACACCCGCGGGCGCAAGTGCCTGGTCTTTGCCAACTCGCGTGAGGAGGCAGAGGCCGTGTGCTCCATGTTGCGCAGCTACTGTGAAAGCCGGCACGAGCCCGACCGCTTCTTGATCCACCATGGCAATCTTTCGGCATCGCTGCGCGAGACAGCCGAGGAACTCATGCGCGACGAGGAGCAGGCACAGACAACCGTCACCACCTCTACGCTGGAACTCGGTATCGATATCGGCCGTCTGGAGCGTGCGTTTCAGATCGATGCGCCGTTTACCGTCAGCTCCTTTTTGCAGCGAATGGGCCGCACGGGGCGCCGCGATCTTCCGCCCGAGATGTGGTTTGTCATGCGCGAGGAGGAACCCGAGCCGCGCACGATGATGCCCGAGACCATTCCGTGGAAGCTCCTGCAGGGCATCGCGCTCGTACAACTCTATCGCGAGGAAAAGTGGGTCGAGCCACCCGAGCTCGATCGACTCCCCTACAGCCTGCTCTACCACCAGACCATGTCGACGCTTGCCAGCACCGGCGAACTCACGCCGGCAGAGCTTGCCCAGCGCATACTCACACTCAGCTATTTCCATCGCGTCTCGGCCGATGACTATCGCGTGTTGCTGCGCCACCTCATCAAGATCGACCATATCCAGGTCACCGAGGGCGGTGGGCTCATTGTGGGTCTCGCAGGCGAGCGCATCATTAACAACTTTAAGTTCTACGCTGTATTCCAGGAAAACGAGGAGTTTACCGTTCGCAGCGAGTCGGCCGAACTGGGCACGATTGTCAATCCGCCACCGCCGGGTGAGCGCATCGCCATCGCAGGCCATTGCTGGATTGTCGAGGAAGTGGATTGGAAGCGTCATACCGTCTTTGCCACGCAGGTCAAGGGTCGTGTACCGGCCTACTTTGGCGACTGCCCCGGTGACATCAACACACATGTACTCGAGCGCATGCGCAAGGCGCTCAACGAGCACGCAACATATCCGTACCTCATGGGTAACGCACGGGCTCGCTTGGCGCAGGCTCGTCATACCGCCGAGATTTCGGGCGCGGGAACTAAGCCGCTCATCAACCTGGGTGGCGACACCTGGGTGCTCTTCCCCTGGCTGGGCAGCTACGCCTTTTTGGCGCTCGAGCGCATGCTCAAGATTAAATGTGCCGCGGAGCTGGGCCTTCGCGGACTCGACCCGTCGCGCCCGTACTTTATGCAATTTAAGATGAAGGCCGACGAAGAGATGTTCTTTGAAGTGCTCGCCGCCGAGGCCGTGAAGGACTTCGATCCCATCGAGCTCGTCTATCCCGGCGAGGTGCCTTACTTTGATCGTTACGATGAGTTCGTTCCCGAAGAGCTCGTGCGCAAGGGCTTTGCCGAAGGCGTGCTCGACATAGAGGGCATGAAGCAGCGCGTTCTCGGCTGGCGCGACCACGTCTAAGACCAGTCTTTTTGGGACGGGGAGACTTACTTGTCGTGAAGGACGGTGCCGAGGAAGTCGGTGTCGAAGGGCACGGCTTCGGCAAAGGCATAGTCGCCGTCGCTGGCGATGAGCAGGTAGTTTTCCTCGCCGCCAAACTTCGCATCGCCACATGGGACCACCCAGGCGTGGACGAATACCTCGAGTGCCGTGGCAGCGCAGTCGCGCAGGAACGTCACATCGCTCCCCTCGTTTGCGCTCACGATATTGGCCACGTAGATACCCCCGGGGTTCAGGCCGCCCCGCACCAGGCGCAGCGCTTCAACGGTCGCCAGCTCGCGCACGGGCTCGGCACCGCCAAAGCAATCGCTCACGACCACGTCGTAGCGACGATGGCCCACGCTCGACACACCCAGATACGAGCGAGCCTCAGCGGTTATCACCCGCAGGCGATCGCCCGCCGCGCGCTCTAGCTCGTCTAGGTAAAACCAGCGGCGCGCCAGACGCGTAATCTCTCCGTCATACTCGATGACGTCCATGCGCAAGCCCTCGTGCGACATCAGGGCGAATTTAGGATAGGCAAACCCGCCGCCGCCCAGCATCAGCATGCGGTCGATACCGTGACCATAAGCGTCGCGCATCGCATCCTCGGCCTCAAACACGTCGTCAAACGCGCGATAGTACGCAAAGACGGGCTCTGCCCAGCGCTCGCCAACGTAACTCGCGCTTTGGTAGACGCCGCCTTGCACCAATACGCGGACTTCGTCGCCGCCCTCGTCGTGCACGCGTTTCACACGCGCCAACCCATTGCGGGTTCGCGCAACCTGCAGACAGGCAGCACGAACAGCGACAGCGGCCGCACCAAGCGCCGCGGCTCCCAGAGCAACGCCGGCAACGACGCCGGCAGAAACACTCGGCTTGTTCATCTAGAGCTCCTTTTGCAGATAAAGACCATGGTCATAAAATCCAAGATGGCGATAGTACTCGCGCGTACCGATCGCGCTGATCACGTTGATGCGCGCATAGCCGGCATCCCGGGCAATCTCGCACGCACGCTCTACGAGCAAACGCCCCAACCCGTGATGCTGCGCCGCCTGGCCCTGGTCGCCCACGCGTGCCGCCATGCCATACACGTGCACCTCGCGAATCATCGCCTCGTCCGGCGACGTCGGCAACTCGTCCGCATGCGCGGCAACAAACGAATGGTCGGGCAGCGACAACCGCAAAAAGCCCGCGATCTTGCCCTGCGGCGTCACCCACTGCAAAAAGCGCTCGTAAGTCACCGGCGTCTCGTACGCCACTTCCTCATCAAGAGATAGCTCATCCAAGTCGGCACCCGCCGTACTGATCTCGCGATAGCGAATCTCGCGCACCGTCGCACCGTCACCCCGAGCAGCCAGGCGGTTCTCAACGAGCTGACGCAGGTTGGGTTTCTTGTTGCCCACCATAATGTCGTCGGAACTAAAGTCGCGGATCATGCGGCTGATACGGCAGAACGCCGGCGTCACCACGATGTCGTCGGCCAGTACATCGAGCAGCTCCTCCTCGGTATAAGGACGCCACTCGCCACGCTCGTAGCAGCCCACCAGACGCGAGCCCTCGATGAGCGCACACGGATAGACCTTGACCTCATCGGGCATAAAGGTCCCCTCGGTCATAAAGCGCTCGTAGTCGCGCTTGTCCCCCTCCGGCGTGGCGCCCAGCAGGTTAAGCATAAAATGCGCATGGATCTTAAAGCCGAACAGGCGTGCAAGCGAAAACGCGCGCTCAATCTGAGCCACCAAAATTCGACGCTCGTTGATATCGAGCAGGTGCTGGTCGAGGCTCTGGATACCCATCTGAATCTTGGTGCAGCCCAGGCGACGGATGAGCGTGAGGGCTTGCGGCGTTACGGCATCGGGACGCGTCTCGATAACGAGCCCCACCACGCGATGCTTCGCCGTCTCGTTAATGCGCTGCTGACGTTCAAGCTCCTCCATCGTTGCCGTCTGCCACTCGGCGACCTGGCCCCACGGCGTGCCGGGGCCGTACAGACGACGCACCGCGCGGTTATAGCCACCCACGGCAGCATCCACACGACCTTGCTCGTCGACAACGCCGTCAGCGAGCTCAGCCTCGTCTGTCGCAATGCCGGCTGCCCGATAGCGCTCGCGGCGCTCTGCTACCACCGGCGGCAGGGCATCGGCGGGAGCGTCATCGAGCAGGCGCCCTGCCTCGGCACGGCTGATGCCCGGGCGCGCCAACATGGGATTTGCCGCCACGCCCGCCACCGCATCATCATTGAGCGCACGGAAGAGCTCAGACATAAACCATGTCTGATAGCCTTCCGGATAGTCGCTCCAGGTACCGCCAAGCACAATGAGCTCAATCTTGTCGGTCGCATGCCCCATCTGCGAAAGCGCCGTCAAACGGGCACTCACCTGCAGATACGGGTCAAAGCAATTTTGCTCCGCACGGGCGCACGCCGGCTCGGCATGCAGATAGCTTTTAGGCATGCGCAGATCGTTGGGGCAAAACAGGCAATCGCCCGAGCACGGCCAGGGCTTGGTGATAACGGTAATGGTCGCCACGCCCGAAGCCGTGCGACGAGGCTTCATGCGCAGGACCTGCAGCAGTTGACGTTCCAGATCGGAATCGACATTCCACGCAGCCCACCGAGCCGGCTCCTCGCGTTTAACCCGCTGGCAGAATGGCAGCAGGCGGCGCTTGGCCAGGTCACGTTTGTCGGCGCCCTCACGGCGCGCCTCGGCATGTATCAGTTTGACGAGCGCCTTGTCGTCCACGGTCTCGCCGCGACGCAGGGCCTCGAGTATGTTCAAGATAATCTGTTCCATGTCCCCATTGTAAAGGTAAAGGCGCCGGAGCCGATCTCGGCTTCGGCGCCTTCATCAAACAGCGCGTCTATATCTTCGCCCAGGCTTTCGTCTGCCTCACTACTCCGAATCAAACGACATGTCGCCCGAACCGACCTCAAAACGATACGTAGCAGACTTATCGCCGTTATCGAATTCAAGATTCAAAATGGTCTCGCCGTCGTAGTCAAGCGGAAGGAAATCGCTCTCAAAGTCGCCGCTGCCCAAGGTGAGGCTCGCCTTAAAGCCCGTAGAGTTCGGAACCGTTATCTCCACATCGCCCGAGTCCACGCTTACGTCCATCGACTTCGCGGGGGCCTGGTAGAGCTCGAACGTCACATCGCCCGAACCGACCTCAGCCCTGAGCGCATCAGTCACGTTGCCCGTAAACTCTACATCTCCCGCACCCAGGAAAAGGTCAAGACCATCACAGATGACACCGGCAATTTGCAGATCACCCGAGCCCACGTGCGCGTTGATCCCCTTCAGATGTTCGGCAACACGGCGTGGCAGCTCAACCGTAACCGAGCGGTCAATTGCCTTACCGTCATCACTTCCAGATTGGGAAACCTTGAGCGTCGAGTCCTCGACAGATGCGATGTTTTGCGTCGCGGCCTTGGAGGCATCCACGCCCTTGGCAACGCGTCCCCGCTCGATAACGCGAACCTTGTTGTCATCAACAACCTTGACGTCCACCGTAGCCGCGGCGATATCGAAATCGAGGTAGCGAAATTGATCGGCATCAAAGGTCGCACTCGAAAGCTGCTGAGGCTGAGCGGAATATTTACCGCCATCGTTCATAAAATCGTCGTCGTCAACCACATCGTCCATACTGGACAAGCCGAATACAACATCGTCGAGATCCCACGGACCATCAAAATGAATCAATGTCCGCGAAATGCCAAAGACAAGTCCAATGATAAGCACAAACGCTCCGATGCCAATGCCCAAGCGCCTCTTAGACTCATGCGAGAGCTTCATCATTCATCACCTTCTTTGGCACTCGACTCAGCGGTGGTCGCGGCAGCCATGTCAGCGTCAACCGCTGTGGAAACGTCCTCCCCCTTAGTCCTAGCGACCGCCGGCGCCGGACCAACCTGGATATCCCCGCGCGC
Organism: Collinsella aerofaciens; assembly: GCF_902501475.1. Taxonomy (GTDB): domain Bacteria; phylum Actinomycetota; class Coriobacteriia; order Coriobacteriales; family Coriobacteriaceae; genus Collinsella; species Collinsella aerofaciens_AL. The sequence continues at coordinate 51,520 of NZ_CABWIF010000052.1, forward strand.
CCAATCGCCATCGAGCGCACGTGCCACCCAGTGATAGATGGGAATCGTAAAGAAAATCAGCGCGGCAAAGGGGCCGGCGCCAAACAGGAACATCAGTAAAAAGAACAGTAGCCAGCACACGGCCCAATACGGGAACGACTGGAACGGACCCTTCACCGGAGTCGGGCCGGCCGCACCGGCACCCGTCACCTGAGCCGTCGCCGCATTGGCAGCCTGCGCACTCCAGCTTGCCGCCTGCGCCGCCTTGGCCGCCGCGTCACTTGCCTGCGTTGCCGCCTCGGTGGCGCGCGCTGCCGCCTCATGGGTGCGGGCGCGCTCTGCCGCCTCGGCCTCGCGCTGACGGGCGCGGTCCTCGTTCTCAAACTCGATATCGTCCTCGATCTCGTCGCTCGGATTGAGCAGCTCGTCCAGGCTCACGCCATAGAGTTTGGCGAGCGAGATCAGGTTCTCGGTATCGGGCGAGCTCTCCGCGCGCTCCCATTTACTGACCGCCTGGCGCGACAGCCCCAGCTTTCGCGCCAGTCCTTCTTGGCTAAAGCCCTTGCTGCGACGAAGGTCGGCGAGCCGCTGCGCAGTTTCTACATTCATGGTTCCTCCTATGTGATGCCAGCCGTGCCGCCGGACCGTTTTTGTTCTTAAGGCGCCTTGCACAGTTAAAAATCTATCCGCCACCGCCAAAAGCATGCCACCTATTCTAGTGAGATTTTTGACAACCGGCGGTTGCGGGCGCATATGAGCTGCGGAAATGTGTCCAAACAAAGCAATGACCCGCAGCTCGGTTGTCCCCGTTGCGGCGTTAACGGTAGTATGGTCGTACTGTTTATTTCGCACCGCTAACGGAGGGAGTTCCGCGCCGTGAACCGCGATTTCGCCTCATCGCTCATCCAGCTCAACAACACGTTCTATCGCGAGCACTCTGCCTCCTTCTCCGATACGCGCCAGGCCCCGTGGCCCGGCTGGGTACGCACCATGGATATCGCGCTCGAACAGCTCGACGTCGCCACGATCGAGCATCCCGTCCGCGTCTTCGATCTTGCCTGTGGCAATATGCGATTCGAGAACTTTGCCGCCGGCGGCGCACTTGCCGCCAAGGGCGTCGATGGCGCAAACCCCTCGGCAGATGCCAGCTGCCCGTTTGAGTTCTATGGTGTCGACTCGTGCCAAGACCTGGCCATCGATGCACATGGCCACGCGCTGCGCATTCCCAACCTGCACTTCCAGGAACTCGACGCGCTCGACGCCCTTATGAAGCTCAACCCCGCCGAGACGCCCGACGTGCTTTTCGACGCCCCGCTCGCCGACATCTCGGTCTGCTTTGGCTTTATGCACCATGTGCCGTCGTGCGAGTACCGTGTACGCGTGCTCGACGCTCTGGTGCGCCAGACGCGCCCAGGCGGCATCATCGCCATCAGCTTTTGGGAGTTTATGAACGACGAGCGCATGGCGCGCAAGGCCGTTCGAGCCGAGGCCCGCGCCGAGCTCACCCCGCCGTTTGAGGGTTACGATTCCGCGCAGTTTGAAGCCGGCGACCACCTCATTGGCTGGCAAAACGACCGCCACGCCTACCGCTATTGCCATCACTTTGACGATCAGCAGATCACCGACCTAGTGCGCGGCGTCCGTACGTTCTACAAGAGCGGCGAGGTCCCCGTGCGCGAGCTTGAGCGCTTCCATGCCGACGGTCGCAGCGGCGAGCTCAACCGCTACGTGATTCTCAAGCGTCTGTAGGCATCGACGACTCGTCGCCGAGCCGCACCGCATCTTTCGGGCAAACTATGCCCACCCTTTTTTCAACCCATTGACGGAACGTGCAGCTATGCGTTCCACACGTATGACCAAGGAGCCTCATGGGAGCCGTCCACGTTCGCACGCCTAAGAACTTTGTGCTCGAGGAGCGCCTGGAGCGCTACGCCGATGCGATTGAGACGAACCCCGAGGCCTATGTCGGAGATTGGCGCGCGGCTTGCGCGCCCGCAGGCAGCACGCCCTTCGAGCACCTTCACCTGGATCTTGGCTGCGGCAAGGGAACGTACCTTGTAGAGCGCGCGGTCCACGAGCCAAACACGCTCTTTATCGGTATGGACCAGGAGCCCATCTGCATCGCCTATGCCGCACAGAAAATCTACGAGCAGGAGCTATCCAACGCACTCGTCCTGCCCCGAGGCGCCGCATCGCTGCCGCAGCTGTTTGCCGCAGGCGAGCTCGATGCCATCACCATCAACTTTCCCACGCCGCAGCCCAAGGCCAAGTACGCCAAAAAACGACTCGTCCATGTCGACCATCTGATGCTCTACCGCCCGCTCTTTTCAGCCGGCGCTACCGTCACGCTGCGCACCGACAGCAAGCCGTTGCGCGATTACGCCCTGGGACAGTTTGCCGCGGCCGGCTACGACACACTTTGGGTAAGTGACGACGTCCGCCGCGACCATCCCGAGCATCCCGAGACCGAATATGAACACCGCACGCGCGAGATGGGTGCCGTCGTCTATGGCATTTGCGCCACACCCGGCGCACAGCCTAGCGATGAACAGCTTGCGGCGGGCCACGCGCAGGAGCAAAGCCTTGCCTGCTACCTGCCCGAAAACCTCGATGCGCTCACCTATGTGCCTCTCGGCATGGAAGAGGCCGTCGAGAACTTCAGAAACCGTGCCCGCAAGGGCAAGAAGCGCCTGCCGCAAGAGTCCTAGGGGCTTCTGATGGTCGCGGCGTCGGCAAACAAGCGCAAATAAGCGCCGGCGAACGTCCCTTAAACCTAAGTGAGTAGACTTTTTTGCAATAGCCAAGCACAGCCCGCATAGCGAAAACTAAAATCGCAGGTAGAGCCCTTGCGCAAAAGCCATGTGCTCGCGACATCGCAAAAAGTCTACTCACTTAGCTGGCAACTGCACCAAACGGCCGGGCAGAACGCCCATTTCCTGCATTTTCTCGCGCGCTGGCACCCCGCGCCGCTGCTACGCCATAATAGTTGGCGGACAAACGGCGAGAGAAAGCAACCACATGGCACAGACCACGACAGATACTTCCGCCAGCACCGTTTCTGGCGCCGGCGCCGCCAGCTCGTTCTCGGGCGGCACGGGAACCGAAGCCGAATTCGGCTCGCTCGGCGCGCTCTCCCCCACCTGGTGGGAGCCCGAGGATGGTAGCGAGCCCGAACCATGGCTCACGCCCGATCAGGCCTTCGAACGCTTCTTTGAATGGACAAGCGACCGCGGTATTGAGCTGTGGGATCACCAAGAAGAGGCCCTCATGGACCTGGCTGCCGGCGATCACGTCATTTTGGGAACACCGACTGGATCGGGTAAATCGCTCGTCGCGCTGGGCATGCTCTTTATGGGCATGGCGCAGGGCAAGCGTTGCTATTACACGGCCCCTATCAAGGCCCTGGTCAGCGAAAAGTTCTTCGATCTGGTACAGGTGCTCGGCCGCGATAACGTCGGTATGATCACCGGCGACACGCATATCAACACCAAGGCGCCCGTCATCTGCTGCACGGCAGAGATCCTTGCCAACGACGCACTGCGCGAGGGCGAAGATGCCGACGTGGGCTGCGTAGCCATGGACGAGTTCCACTACTTTGCCGACCCCGACCGCGGTTGGGCCTGGCAGGTGCCGCTGCTCACCCTGCCCCACACGCAATTCATGCTCATGAGCGCCACGCTCGGCGATGTCACTGCCATCGCCGCCTCACTCGAGGAGCACACCGGTGCTACCTGCGACTTGGTCGTCGATGCCCCGCGCCCCGTGCCGCTGAGCTACGACTACGTGACGACCTCCCTCGAGGGCACGGTCGAGCTCGCCATGCGCCGTGGAGAGGCCCCGCTCTATATCGTGCACTTTAGCCAGGACGCCGCCCTTGCGACGGCGCAGTCGCTTGCCAATTTCGGCATCGCCAGCAAAGAGCAGCGCGAAGCCATCAAGGAAGCCGCCAAAGGCACGAGCTTCTCCACGGCTTTCGGCAAGATCCTCAAGCGCTTGCTCGGCTGCGGCGTCGGCGTGCACCATGCTGGCATGTTGCCGCGCTATCGCCTCCTGGTCGAGCGCCTGGCGCAGCAGGGCCTACTGCCCGTCATCTGCGGCACCGACACACTCGGCGTCGGCATCAACGTGCCCATCCACACCGTGGTGCTCACCGCGCTCACCAAGTTCGATGGCTACAAGATGCGTCGTCTGCGCGCCCGCGAGTTCCATCAGATTGCTGGTCGCGCCGGCCGCTCGGGCTTCGATACCGAGGGCATGGTCATCGCCGAGGCCCCGGAGCACGAGATCGAGAACGCCAAGCTCATGGCCAAGGCGGGCGACGACCCCAAGAAGCTCCGCAAGATTAAAAAGAAGAAGGCCCCCGAGGGCTTTGTCACCTGGAACAAGCAGACCTTTGAGCGCCTGATCGAGACGCAGCCTGAAACGCTCAAGCCACGCCTTCGCATCACACACTCCATGGTGATTAGCGTGGTCGAGCAGGGCGGCGATGCCCGAGCCCGCGTACACGACCTCATCGAGACGAGCCTGCAGACTCCCGAGGAAAAAGCTAAGCTCGAGGTTCGCGCCGACGAAATCTTCGCCACACTCATCGATTCCGGCGTCGTCGTTCGCACCGAGGTGCCGCCCGCACCCGACGCCCCGGCTGACGCCGCACCAGACATCGACTACGCACTGACGGTCGATCTGCCCGAGGACTTTGCGCTCGACCAGCCGCTCTCGCCATTTTTGCTTGCCGCGTTGGAGCTACTCGACCCCGAGAGTGAGACCTATACCATGGATCTGATCTCGATGGTCGAGGCTACGCTCGAGGACCCCAAGCAGGTATTGCGCGCACAGGAGCGCGCCGCGCGCGACCACGCGATGGCCGAAATGAAGGCTGACGGCATCGAGTATGAGGAGCGCTTGGAGCGCATTCAAGACGTCACGTACGAAAAGCCGCTCGAGGATTTGCTCGACGCCGCCTTTGACAAGTACTGCCAGGAAGTGCCCTGGGCAAACGACTACCAGCTCTCTCCCAAGAGCGTCCTGCGCGATATGCTGGAAAGCGCGAGCGATTTTAAGGGCTATATCCAAAAGCTCGGAATCGCCCGCTCCGAGGGCATTCTGCTGCGCTACCTGGCAGAGGCTTACCGTTCACTTGACCGCACCGTACCCATCGAGAAGCGCGACGAGCGTCTGCGCGACATTATCTCGTGGCTGGGCTTTGTGGTGCGCTCGGTGGACTCGAGCCTGGTGGACGAGTGGGAGAACGCCGGCAACCCGGCAGCCCTCGATGCTGCGCCGCCGCAGGGCATCGACGAGGTCGTGGCGGACCGTCGCGGCTGCACGCTGTTGGTGCGCAACGCGCTCTTCCGCCGCGTGACCCTTGCCGCCCGCGAGCACGTTCGCGACCTGGGCGAGCTCGACGACAACTGGGGCATGAGCGAGATCCGCTGGCAAAAAGCACTCGACGCTTACCACGAGCAGCACGAGGAAATCCTCACCGACGGAAATGCCCGCAGCGCCGCGATGTTTTCCATCGATGAGTCCGACGAGAAGACCGCGCACGTATGGCACGTGCACCAGATCTTTGCCGACGAGGATGGCGACCACGATTTTGGCATCATGGGCGATGTCGATCTGGACGCCACGCAAGACGGCGGCGAGGTCATCTTCAAAAACTACCGCGTCGGCTTTATCGAGGACCTGCTCGAGGACTAGCCGTACATACTGGAACGAAATGAAGTGGGGCCGCTGGTAACATCGCCAGCGGCCCCGCTTTTGCGCTATACGCTATGCCTTACTCGGCACCCTCGACCTCATACGAATCCGCCTCGGCTGGCTCATCGTTTGTCTCTGTCGCAGCCCCGCGCGCCTCGTCAAACGCGGCCTTCATGGTCTTGTTGCCCCACGTGAGCTTGCGAATGGTAAGATCGTCCGCCTTCTTGTTGGCTAGGCGCAGATTGTTCTCGGAGGACAGCAACGCCTCCTTGGTTTTCTGCAGATGGCTAATCGTCTTGTCGATCTCATCGATCGCCGTTTGGAACTTGCGGCTCGCGATCTCGTAGTTGCGACCGAAATCATTCTTGAACTTCTCCATCTTGGCTTCGAAGTTCGTGACGTCGATATTCTGCTGTTTGTACTCCGCCAGTTCCTGCTTATAGCGCAGCGAACCCATGGCGGCGTTGCGAAGAAGCGTGATCATGGGAATAAAGAACTGTGGGCGAATCACGTACATCTTCTCGTAGCGATAGCTCACGTCCACGATGCCGGCGTTGTAAAGCTCGCTCTCGGGTTCGAGCAACGTGCAGAGCACCGCGTACTCACAGCCTTTCTGGCGACGATCGTGATCGAGTTTCTTAAAGAAGTCCTCGTTTTTATGCTTGGTCGCAGTCTCGTCGTTCTCGTTTTTCATCTCGAACATAATCGAAATGACCTCGTTGCCGCTCGCGTCGCACTCGCGGAAGATAAAGTCGCCCTTGGTGCCCTCGGACGCATCGTTATCTTTCTCGAAGTACGCGTTAGGAAACGCCGTCATGCGCAGACGGTTAAACTCGGTCTCGCAGTGCTGCTCGAGCGACTCGCCCACCATCTTGGTGGACAGGCGGACCTTCATGTCCTTAAGGCGCTCAATCTCTTCGTCCTTGTAGCGAATCAGGTCATCGCTCGCGCGCTTGGCCTGCGCAAGCTCGAGCTCGTGTGCCGCCTTGACCTGTTCCTCGCGAGAATCGCGCACCGCCAGCTCACTCGTCAGTTTGGCACGCGCCTCATCGCGCTCTCGCTCCGCCGCGGCGACCGCCTTCGACAGCTCCATTTTTGCAGAAAGTTCTTGCTCACGAAGCTGTGCACGAAGGCCCTCGGCCTCGCGCTCGGACTGAGTCTTAGCATTCGAGAACTTCTCACGCACTTCTGTCTGGTAATCGGAAAGCTTACGATTCGCTTCGTTTTGCGCAGCCTCGAGCTTACGCTGCGCCTCGGCCGCAGCAGTTGCGAGTGCCATTTCTTGAGCCTTATCTGCGGCGGCAAGCTTTGCCTGCAACCCCGCAATCTGAGCATCGCGCGCGGCGAGGTCATTTTGAGTCGCATTGCGTGCCGCCGCCTCGGCGAGTTTGGCTTCGTCATCCTTGCGCCCCAGCTGCGCACGCAAGTTGTCGATCTCGCGCTGCAGCTCGGCATTCTCCTTTTGAGCATCGGCGCGGGCCTCAACCGCCGCGCGCTGGCTTGCACTCTCGCGCTCTGCGGCAGCGCCCTCGAGCTTGGCGCGCAGCTCGGCAAGCTCGGCATCGCGCTTGGCAACCTCTTGTGCCAACTCCTGCGCCGCAGCGTTCTTCTGCTCGACAAGCTGAGCGTCGCGTTGAGACTCCGCCTCCTGCAGGGCAGACGCCGAACGCGAACGCTCAAGCTCCAGCGCCTGCTCGCCCTCGCGCTGGACTGCCTTCACACGCTCATCCAGGTCGCGCGAAAACTCGGCATCGCGTACTTGCTTGACGATATCCGCATAGCCAGACGCATCGACCTTAAACACTTCGCCGCAATGCGGGCACTTGATCTCGTTCATAGCAGCTCCTCGATGGACGCAAATTTCAACCGCCTACACTCTACCGCGCCGCACGGACAAAAAAGGCGCCGCCGCCATAATGGCAACGGCGCCAGAACCACCACAAAGGTGCCTGTCCCCTTTGTGGTGGTTCTGGCGCCCTATAACCCAAAGAAGCTAAGAATCTGATCGCGGCTTACGGGCTTGTACTCGTTGGCATCGAGACCGACATCGTAGCGAAAGATAGGGCGCTCGCGATCGCGGTTGCGCGCGTTGGTGCGGTCTCCCCTGCTGTGGATATGCCCGTGCAGCATGATGGCGCCACGCGCCTTGCCATTCCAGCTGAGCATGGGATAATGGCTCAACACCAGTCGATGGCCCTTGGCATAGCCGGGAGCAATCTCCAGGTAATCGCGCACGTCTTCCCAAATCTGCGGTACGTCGGGATCTTCCCAGTCGCCGTCATGGTTACCACGAATGAGCGTCACGTTCTGACATTCGATACGCTCGCGCAGGCGCACCGCCTCCGCCAGGGGCAAACGATAGGTAAAGTCTCCCAAGATATAGAGACGGTCGTCCGCCGCTACGCACTCATTGACGGCATCGATGACCTTGCGGTTCATCTCCTCGACCGAATCAAACGGCCGATCCATATCGTGCAAGATATTCGTATCGCCCAGGTGCAGGTCGGCGGTAAACCACATCATCGTCTATGTCCTCATTTCGCAACGTGTTCAACTCGTGCTAAGTATACAGACGTAGCGATGCGGCGGTTATCCAAAGAGCCCACCGAACAGTCCGCGGCGGCGCTTGTCTCGCTTTTTCGAAGCGTCACTCTGAGTTTTCTTGTCCTGCCGTTTCCTACGGTCCTGCTCCAACTCATCGTCATCGAGTAGCATATCCCACTCAAACGGATCATCTGTCAGATCGAACAGGTCATCGTCATCAAACATGGCAGCCTCCATTGCCGACTAGTGAGCATCCACCACATAGAGCCCAACGCGCACCTGATGCCACGGGCTGCGCTCGGGAGCAACCTGTTGCACACGGGCCTCAAATACGTCCTCGTGGCCGTAATACATCATCAGGGACAGTGGGCCGACCTCGTTTCCCGGAACGTAGCCAAGTTTGGTCTTGCCATAGTAGATCGCAACTGCCTCGGGGTCATGGGGATTATCGCGCTCGGCACACAGCGTCAGTTTATCGCCCGCTTTAAGATCGCCTAGGACCAAAGCGCCGTCGGCATATTGAAATCCTGCGATATGAAACGACAGAAGAACACGCGAAGGCTCGTACATAGCAGCTCCTCTAACGGCCGGATAAACCGGTGTGTAACCTTATTGAGAAGTCTACGGTCCCGTGCGGACACAAATACATCCTGTCTGCGTCCTTCAATCGTTTGCCTCAACGCTTGCGCGACAGAACGCTTGCAGATAAGATAGGAACACGGATGGCACCCGTTGCCGCGGGTCTTGCCAACTCCGATACACGTTTTCATCGTGAGAAGTGGCCGTCTTCGCTTACGCGGGGGCGGCTATTTCATTCGGCCGATAAACAGACCGAGTTCGATAGCCGCAATCAACAACGCCAATAACGAAATAACATCGCTTACGTTCATACCAAATCCCTTCTAAAGGGAGTTGGCCCATCCGTGCTCCATAACAGTAGTCTAACGCAAAATGCAGGTAATAGGAACACTTGTTCGTATTACCTGCGCCCTTTTCTAATGCACAAACATGCGCACGAACTTGTGCTTCCAGCTTGCGTAGGGCGCATACCGAAACGGCACGTCCAGCCAAGTTGCCTTGTTCACGATACTCTTCTTGTGGCTAAACGTATCGAAGCTCTCGCGTCCATGGTACTGCCCCATACCGCTCGCGCCCATGCCGCCAAAGCCCATATGGCTCGTAGCCAAGTGCATGATCGTGTCGTTGACACAGCCACCGCCAAAGGGCACGTAACGCACGAAGCGCTGCTGAACTGCGCGGTCCTGACTAAAGATATACAGGGCCAGCGGCGTCGGACGATCCGTAATAAACGCTTCGGCCTCGTCTAGGCTCTCAAACGTCAGCACCGGCAAGATGGGACCGAAGATCTCCTCCTGCATCACGGCGTCATCGGGGGTCACGCCGTCTAGGATCGTCGGCTCAATCTTGAGCGACGACTCGCGCGCCGTGCCTCCCAGCACGACCTTATCGGGATCGATCAGCCCGCGCACGCGCGCAAAATGCTTAGCATTGACGATATGCCCGTAATCCTCGTTATCGAGCGGATGCTCGCCAAACATACGGCGGACCTCTTCCTTGATGAGGCCCAGCAGCTCGTCGTGCACGCGCGTATCGACCAGCAGGTAGTCGGGCGCCACGCAGGTCTGCCCCACGTTGAGCCATTTGCCAAAGGCGATACGCCGTGCCGCGACCTTCAAATTTGCCGTCGCATCCACGATGCAGGGGCTCTTGCCGCCCAGCTCAAGCGTCACGGGCGTGAGGTTTTTGCTCGCGCGCTCCATAACGAGCTTGCCGACCGAAACGCTACCGGTAAAGAAGATCTTGTCCCAGCACTCATCGAGCAGCGCTTCGTTTTCGGCGCGCCCGCCCTCGACAACCGTCACCAGGCACGGATCAAATGCCTCTTCACAGATTTGCTTGAGCACCGCGCTCGATGCCGGAGCATAGGCACTCGGCTTGATGACCACGGTATTGCCCGCGGCAAGGGCGCCGGCGAGCGGCTCGAGTGTTAGCAAAAACGGGTAGTTCCACGGAGCCATGATGAGTGTGACGCCATAGGGCACGGCTTGCGTTTTGCACACGCTCACGGCGTTAGCGAGATCGCACGGACGCAGGCGCGGACGACTCCACCGAGCCACGTGAGCGATCTGATGTCGAATCTCGGAAAGCGACGTACCAATCTCGCACATATAGGCCTCGTCATGCGACTTCCCCAAATCGGTCTTGAGCGCATGGGCGATATCGGCCTCGTGGGCCCGCACCGCATCGCGTAAACTCACGAGCGCGCGACGTCGAACATCGACATCAAACGTGGCGTGCGTCTTAAAGTAGGCGCGCTGATCGCCGACGATGCGCGCAATTTCCTCGGTGTTCATGGACCCTCCTAATTCTCGTCCTCAAACATACCACCCGCAACGACTTCGTACATATGCTCGAGCTCCAAGCGGTCCATTAGAAGCGGAACGGGGTATAGCGGATTGGCCTCGGCATCGGCATGGGCCGCCATTTGCGGAATATCGGAGCGGCGAATACCCGAGACATATTTGGGGATTCCCAGGGCCTCGTTCATGCGGTCGACCCAATCGATAAAGGCCTCGGCCGCCAAGTTGTCTTGCGCGTTAGCCGGCGCGATACCGGCCATGCGGGCAAGATCGGCGAGCTTAGGAGCAGCAGCTTCGCCATAGGCGCGAAGCATATGCGGCAGGATGATAGCGTTGGCCAAGCCGTGCGGAATCCCGTAACGCCCACCCAAGCTGTGTGCGATGGCGTGAACGTATCCAACATAGGAGCGCGTAAAGGCAACACCCGCCTTATACGCCGCCGAAAGCATATTGCGACGAGCGTGCATGTCGTCGCCATGCTCATAGGCCTCGAGCAAATTGTCATGGATGAGCTGAACCGCCTGTCGCGCCATCTTACGTGTATAGGGCGTGGTGCTTCGCCCGATAAACGCCTCGACGGCATGCGTCAGGGCATCCATGCCCGTCTGCCCCGTAATGGAAGCGGGCAAGCCGCACGTAAACTCGGGGTCGTGCACCGCAAAGCGCGGGATGAGCACAAAGTCGTTAATGGGGTACTTGTAGTGCGTCTCGTCATCGGTGATAACCGCCGCGAGCGTGACTTCGCTTCCCGTACCGGCGGTAGTGGGAACCGCAATAAGCAGCGGTAGGCGACGATGAATCCTCAACAGGCCGCGCATCTTGTTGATGGGCTTGTTTGGCTGCGCGATGCGTGCGCCCACGCCCTTGGCGCAGTCCATGGCTGATCCTCCGCCAAAGCCGATAATGGCCCGGCAGTCGTTCTCGCGATACAGCGCCGCCGCTTCCTCCACGTTTGAGACCGTGGGGTTCGCACGCGTTTCGGCATAGACCGTAACGCCAATCCCCCTGGATGCGAGCGCCGTCTCGAGCGGTGCCGTGAGCCCCAGACGGGCAATGCCGGGATCCGTCACGATAAGGACCTTCTGGATCGAGCGCTTTTGAAGCACCGCGGGCACATCCTCGGCATGCTCTAAAATGCGCGGCTCGGTATAGGGCAGGATCGGCAATGCAATGCGAAAAACCGTCTGATATGTTCGGCACCAGGCACGACGGGCTAGATGCATAAAGGAAACTCCTTCATTTGTTGATAGGTCAACATTTGCTCGCCCGATTGTACGCAGCGGCGGTCAAAGACGGCCTGCCAATCGTTAATCAATCAACATCTTCATATCTCAAAATTGTTTTATTAAAAATCATTCCTAATAGGCTTCACATTTGGTTGCATTTATGGATAATAGAACTCGTCAAGACGCACGTCCGGAGAGGGCCCTTACGGGACCGGACGAGCGCGCAATCGCCATCGATCGAAAGGATCGAATCATGAAGTTTGTTTGCCCCGTTTGCGGTTATGTGGAAGAGTTCGACGGCGACCAGCTGCCCGAGGATTTTAAGTGCCCCCAGTGCGGCGTTCCCGGTTCTCGTTTCCTGAAGCAGGAGGAGGGCCAGCTCGAGTGGGCCGCCGAGCACGTCGTGGGCGTCGCCAAGATGGAGGGTGTCTCTGAGGACATCGTTGCCGACCTGCGCGCCAACTTTGAGGGCGAGTGCTCTGAGGTCGGTATGTACCTGGCCATGGCTCGCGTCGCTCATCGCGAGGGCTATCCCGAGATCGGCCTGTACTGGGAAAAGGCTGCCCACGAGGAGGCCGAGCATGCCGCCAAGTTCGCCGAGCTCCTGGGCGAGGTCGTGACCGACTCCACCAAGAAGAACCTCGAGATGCGCGTTGAGGCCGAGAACGGCGCCACCGCCGGCAAGACCGATCTTGCCAAGCGTGCCAAGGCCGCCGGCCTCGATGCCATCCACGACACCGTGCACGAGATGGCTCGCGACGAGGCCCGCCACGGCAAGGCTTTCGCCGGCCTGCTCAAGCGCTACTTTGGCTAAGCCAACCGCCTGAGACATAACCTCAAGCTCGATGAGGCCCGGACCGTATTGGTTCGGGCCTTTTTCGTGCCTCACGAACTTGTTAACGCCCTGAAATAGGACCGCCTTCGGCATCGGCTTCTCGTCAAAAACTAAGTGAGTAGACTTTTTGGAACTTGCCGAGCAGACCATCCATATCACTTTATAAAGCCGCAGGTAAATGCCTTGTTGCAAAACGACCTAGTCGCCAAAGTGCCAAAAGTCTACTCACTTAGATTCGCAGCCGTCCACGATCGAGCCATTTTGTGTCTAACGGGCATCTTTCCGTCGATTACTCCCAATTTTGTCCAGTCAATGAATAGTTCAGACCGGAGTAATGCCTCAGCCCTTTGCTCATCCGAGCTTTTATCACGATATTCAGCATCGAGCATCCTGCATACGGCCTTAACGATCGCGCGGAATCTATCCTCATCCGATATCTGTCTGTGTGTAAGGAGAAGCACATCGTAGCCCATGGCCTGAAGGGCCGTCATGCGGTCAGCGTCACGCAAGCCATCCCCTGCGCGTCCGTGCGAGGCCTTTCCCTGACATTCAATGGCCACCTGTCGCCTACCGTCCGGCGAAGAAAGAAGTAGGTCGATATATACACGGGACTTTCCCACAATCGCTCGAGCACTTGTGCTTAGTATCACTTCAACATTAAGCTCTATGCCACAAAAACCTTCGCCTCCCAGGGACCGCGGCAGTGCAAGCAACAAATTCGCCTCGACCTCAAAAGGCGATGCGGCACCCAATGGAACGAGTTGCGACACCTCCCTAAATCTATTGCCGTAACGTATCCCGCAAACATCTGAACAAAAACGGTGAAGGTCTCCGCCCAAAACCAAAGCGTCTCGACGCCATAAATTTGAGGCGGTGCCGTCCTCGGACGGACAGCGCACCCAACCGAACGTTGTCGAAATCGCGCCCGAATCAATTGCACGCGAAAGCTCCGCCTCAAGTGCCGCCGGCAGGGCACACACCGCAAACAAGCCACACATCTCCGCCAATACCAAAAGAAGCTGAAGATCCGTCAGATGCCGCGACATGATGAATGCCGTCAGTAGAGGAGACGTAATCAAAAACCCATGCTCCGTTTCCAGCACGGATTCCCTGGGAAGCTCACCAAGGAACAGCCGCTGCCTAATGCTGGCAGGACAAGTCCGTTTGTTTCTCGTCCGAACCAATGTATACAACGGAAAACCGAGCGCGACCGCAGCCGTCGGGTTGCGGGCGAGATCATATCGCTGCCGGTCTTCTTCCGGTCGTGGAAGCGGCGGACACAAAGCGCGGACTTGAGGAGGCAAACGCCAGTACCTAAAAGCCGATATGTCACAAAGTAGATCCTTCATAGGCACAGGAGAACACGAATTTCAACCCAGTCAGTCACGCATTGGCGCGAACGCACCAAAAATGGCGCCGAACGGACTGCCAAGTTTTCAACAGCCCTCCCCAACTGGCCAAAAGCTTGTCGAGAGCTGGACGAAGCCCTGTTGAAAACCCCATTTTTTTTCTCATGCAGAAGCTTTACGCGGCAAGTGAGTAGACTTTTTCGAACTTGCCGCGCAGGCCAGTCATCCTGCTTCTCAAAACCACAGGTAGATAGCTTGTTTCAAAACGACCCGGTCGCCAAAGCGCCAAAAGCCTACTCACTTAGATTGCAGAGCGCCCCCATTAGCTGCAATTCCAAGGTATTAAGCACTTCCGGACTCAGGTCGTCATACTGGACAAGAATTTGAGTTGAGTTTTCAGGGACAGATGCGCCATCGGCACACCAATAACAGTCGCTGATATCGATAAACGGAATACCCGAGCGCGTGAGAGCCTGCGCAAAAGAGCTTCCGCCCGTTCCACGCTCCGCAACCACGATACAGTAAAGGCCCGCGTCTGCATGCTCGATCGAGACCTCTCCTGCCGGAAATACCTTCCGCACAAGCGCCATCAGGCCATCACGCGCCTCGCGAGCACGAACGCGCACGCGGTTCACATGTCGCTCGTAATCACCCGATTCCAGCAAACGCGCCAAAGCGACCTGATCAACAGAGCTCACCGACGAGGCGTAGAAACCAAGGTTGCGCCTAAACCGCTCCATTAACTCATCGGGCAACACCATGTACGCCAAACGCAACGCCGATGAAAGGCTCTTCGAAAACGTGTTGGTGTAGATAACCGACTGGGCGGCATCGATCGACGCGAGCGCGGGAATCGGCTTCCCGGCAAGGCGAAACTCACAATCAAAGTCATCTTCGATGAGATACCGACCTGATCGCTCGGCGGCCCAGCTCAGCAACGCATAGCGACGCGCAATGCTCGTCACAAGACCGGTGGGATACTGATGGGACGGCATAAGGTGAAGGACATCGGTCCCAGCTTTCTGCAGAGCGCTCAGGTCCACGCCGTCATCATCCAACGGGATATGTCGAACTTTGCAACCCATAGCCTGATAGATGCGCGTCAGACGCAAATAGCCCGGATCCTCAACCGCATACACCTTGTCCGCGCCAAGCAACTGAACCAACATGGTATCGAGCAGCTGGGCGCCCGCACCGATAACGATGTTGTTGGGGTCGATATTCATACCCCTTGTCCCGTGCAGATGGTGAGCAATTGCGCGTCGCAGCCGAGCAGTGCCCTGCGCCGGTGCGGGCGAAAAGATTTCGCGCTCGTCTTCGGATGCCAGCGTCGCCCGTAGCGCGCTTTGCCAAAGCCGCGCCGCCTCCAAAGCGGAAGGAGAAAGTGCGTCGAATTGCTCGACCCGCCCGCGGACATCATGCGCGCTGGGGTCCACAGAGACGGCATCTCGGTCGATGCCCTCCGAAGCCAAAGGCAAAACCGGTGCATCCGGAAGCTTGCAAGCGTAGTAGCCACGCCGCGGCTTTGAGCAAATATAGCCCTCGGCAAGTAGCTGGCTATATGCATTCTCGATAGTAATGACACTGATTCCCAGATGACTGGCAAAGGCGCGCTTAGACGGCAGATGCTCCCCCGCCGCAATACGGCCAGCAACAATATCATCTCGAATTTGCTGGTAAACATACTCATAGAGCGATGCTTCGCCGCGTTTTTCCAAATTGTAGTCAAGCATGAGTTTATCACCTGACCTTATTAAGCCATTCAATCTGGTATTAGTCTGACCTTGTTATTATCTCGAAAACTGAGTATTTTGCCATACCCAGCTCCCCGATAGGATGTTCCGTCAAGCAATGCACATGCCAACCAAGGGAGCAACCATGGCAGAACAGACCAGCAAGGCAGATCGCGTCAAACTCAATCGCGAGCTCGCGCAGATGCTCAAGGGCGGCGTCATCATGGACGTCACCACGCCCGAGCAGGCACGCATCGCCGAGGAGGCAGGCGCCTGCGCCGTCATGGCTCTCGAGCGCATCCCGGCCGACATCCGTGCCGCGGGCGGCGTCTCGCGCATGAGCGACCCCAAGATGATCAAGGGCATCCAAGAGGCCGTCTCCATCCCTGTTATGGCCAAGTGCCGCATCGGTCACATCGTCGAGGCGCAGGTCCTTCAGGCTATCGAGATCGACTACATCGACGAGTCCGAGGTTCTCTCCCCCGCCGATGACGTCTATCACATCGACAAGACCCAGTTTGACGTGCCGTTTGTCTGCGGCGCCCGCGATCTGGGCGAGGCGCTGCGCCGTGTTGCCGAGGGCGCCACGATGATCCGCACCAAGGGCGAGCCGGGCACGGGCGACGTCGTTCAGGCCGTGCGTCACATGCGCAAAATCCAAAAGCAGATCCGCGACGTTGTTGCCCTGCGCGACGACGAGCTCTTTGAGGCAGCCAAGCAACTGCAGGTTCCGGTCGAGCTGGTGCGCGAGGTCCATGCCACGGGTAAGCTTCCCGTCGTGAACTTTGCCGCCGGCGGCGTAGCGACCCCCGCCGACGCCGCGCTGATGATGCAGCTGGGCGCCGAAGGCGTCTTTGTCGGCTCGGGCATCTTTAAGAGCGGCGACCCCGCCAAGCGCGCAGCCGCCATCGTCAAGGCCGTGGCAAACTTCACCGATGCCAAACTCATTGCCGAGCTTTCGGAGGACCTGGGCGA
The DNA here is from genome assembly GCF_902501475.1 of Collinsella aerofaciens. Lineage (GTDB taxonomy): Bacteria > Actinomycetota > Coriobacteriia > Coriobacteriales > Coriobacteriaceae > Collinsella > Collinsella aerofaciens_AL. Next base: position 68,242 of record NZ_CABWIF010000052.1, read on the forward strand.
GGCTATGGTGGGCATCAACGCCGACGAGATCGAGATCATCATGGAAGAGCGCGGACGCTAGTCCAGCAGAAAGGATCGCACATGAGCGATTACGCAGACCAGACGGTCGCCGTGCTGGCGGTCCAAGGTGCTTTTGCCGAGCACGAGGCGAGGCTGTCCGAGCTGGGCGCACACTGTATTGAGCTGAGGCAGGCGGCTGATTTGAAGCAGGACTTTGACCGTCTGGTACTTCCCGGCGGTGAGTCTACCGTTCAAGGGAAGCTGCTTGATGAGTTGGGCATGCTCGAGGAGCTTCGCACCCGCATTGTTGAAGGCATGCCCGTCCTGGGCACCTGCGCCGGCCTGATTCTGCTGGCTCACGACCTTGCCGCCCATGACGATAAGGGCACGCCGCGCCTGGCAACCATGGATGTGCTCGTTGAGCGCAATGCCTACGGCAGGCAGCTCGGCAGTTTTCGAACCAAGGGGCAGGTAGCTGGCATCGACGGTGAAGTGCCGCTGACGTTTATCCGCGCGCCCCGCATCGTCGAGGTCCACGGCGATGCCAAGGCCCTGGCCGAAGTCGATGGCCGCATCGTCGCCGCCCGCCAGGGCAACCAGCTCGGCGTAACCTTCCACCCCGAACTCGACGAAGACACCCGCCTCCACGAAATGTTTCTACAAATGTAGGCATCGAAATCAACAAACGAAACGAGAGTGGATAATCTCCCACTTTAAGCTTGAATGCAGGCTCAAACTGGGAGATTATCCACTCTCATGCTATGTAGTCGTTGGGGACGTTCTTAAACGACTAGTCAAACAAGAACGTCCCCAACGACTATCTTTTAGCAGGTCTGGATCAAGGCAATGCCGATGTTTTGGCACCGGCAGCGAGCGCCCACCAGAGCGAACAAATTGACATGAAAAGAGGACGGCATAGACCTTCTGGTCATGCCGTCCTCTTTGAATGACAAGTTGTCGCTCTGGTGGGCGCGCAGCGTCAACTAGTTACGCGGTTTGGTAAAACCGCGTAACCCAACTAGAAGCGGTTGCCGCGGAAGCCGCCGCCGTTGCGGCCGCCACGATCGCCACCGCGACCGCCGCGGTCGTTACCACGGTTGCCGCCAAAGCCGCCACGGTTGCCACCGCGATCGCCATAGCCACCACGGTTGCCGCCAAAGCCGCCGCGACCGCCACGGTCGCCGCCACGGTCACCAAAGCCGCCACGGCCGCCACGATCGCCACCGCGACCGCCGCGGTCGCCACCACGGCCACCACGATCGCCAAAGCCGCCGCGACCGCCACGGTCGCCGCCACGGCCACCGCGATCGTCACGACCGCCGCGAGGACCGCGATCCTCGTCCAGACCCATGGCGACGAGCGGAGCGATAACCTTATCGAGAGCGGCCATCAGCTCGGTGGCCTCCTCGTAAGAAAGCTCGGGCAGGAGCTTCTCCTTCTTGTTGGCAAGCTCGACCAGGCCCTCAGCGGCATCCTCGGCAGCGAAGACAACGATCTTGCGCATATCGCCCTCGGCGTCGTCGATGCGGCCGACCAGATCGGCAGCCTCGGCCTCGGCCATCAGGCCATCGAGCTCACGAAGGCGCATGCCCAGCAGGTCGGACATTTCCTTCTGCTCCATCTTGGGCTTGAGGTCAAGAAGCTTGATGGCGCGCTCGATGTTCGCCATGCGCTCGGCCTTGGCCTCCTCCTCCTTAGAAATAGCAAAGCGACGGCTACGCAGCAGGCGGGCGGCCTTCTGCATCTTGTCCATCAGCTCTTCGTCATCGTAATCAACGGCGGCCTCGACAACCTCGGCCTCCTCCTCGGCGGAAACCTCGTCAGCAGCCTCAACCTCGGCAGCTTCGGTCTCCACGGTCTCGACTGCCTCGACCTCAGCAGCCATGGTCTCGTTCTCGGTCTCGTTCATGATCTCTTCGTTCTCGGACATGAGACTCCTTCTTAGCCCTCTCGGGCATCATCGCCCCATTCGCGGGGCCCGTCGCGCACTCTTTGCGCTTTAAACATTCATGCCTCTCGGCAAAACGTCCATTAGTTTATGGTGTCGCCATCCAATCTAGCTGCAGAATCTATGTGCACACATTAATGCGACATGTGTGACACGCGACGAGCGTACACCAGCGACGCCACGAACCCGACCACGGCAATTGCAGCCGCCACACGCACGGCAGCTGCAAATCCAATCGCCTGGGCAACGTCCGTCGCAGCGCCAGCGGCGCCGGCGGTCGCAGCAGAACTCGAGAGCAGGCCGATAAACAGCGACGGGCCAAACGATGCGGCAATCATATTCCACGTGTTAAGCAATGCCGTTCCGTGAGGATGTTCAGCGGCGGGTAGCGTCTCCAAGCCGGCCGTTTGCGAGGGGCTCAGCACCAAACCGACTCCGGCATACACCACAACGGTCAGCGCCACGACGATGCCGATGTTCATGCTTGCCGCCGTCATCGAGATGGCAGTCTGCCCCACGGCAATCAGGGCAAAGCCGACCGGCAGCAGCGGCCATGCGCCACGGGCGTCCATCACACGTCCGCCTACAATCGAGGTCACGGCGTTGCAGGCAATCGCCGGCAAAATGAGTAAGCCCGCAATAAGTGCGGTCATGCCGTATGCGCCCTCAAAATAGAGCGGCAACAAAACACTCATCGAGAACGTTGTCATCATCGACACCACCACAAGCAGGCACGCAGGCCAAAAACGAACGCTCGTCATGGGGCGCACGTTGAGCACCGGATGCTCGAGCTTGAGCTGGCGGACCGCAAACAGGCCGAGCAGCACAATGGCGGCGAAGAGCGTCACGATGCCGGCAATCAGATTGGTCGAGAACTCGCCTACGGAATACACAAATGCCGTAATACCGGCAGCGAGCAAAACAACCGACAGAATATCAAGCGTGGCGTTCAAACGCTCTCCGACATTCTGAACAAGCTTTACGCCCGCCGCAGCGACCACAATGCCGCCCACCAGCGGCACTACGAACACCGCCCTCCAGCCAAACAACGTGCACATAAGACCGCTGATCACGGGTCCAAACGCCGGCCCCAGCGTAATGCAGGCACCGCCCAGGCTCAGATACAGACCAAGCTTCTCGCGCGGGGCGCAAGACAGCACCACGTTCATCATGAGCGGGAACAAAATGCCCGATCCTGCAGCCTGCAAAATACGGCTTGGCAGCAAAACGCTAAATGACGGAGCGAACAGGCACAGGACTTCGCCGGCGACCATGCATCCGCATGCGAAAAACAGCAGCTTGCGCGTCGAGAAACGGCCGGACAGGAAGGCCATGATGGCCGTAAAGATCGACGTCACGATCATGTAGCCCGAGACGAGCCACTGTGCCGTGGTGGCACTCACCGAAAAGGCTGCCATAATGTCGTGCAACGCCACGTTAATGATGTTCTCGTTAAACGCGGCAACAAAGGCTGCAATATACATTACGACGAGAATCGCCGCAGAGGCCGATGGCGTTACTTGAACTTGTTGCTGAGATTTGCTCCCCATGCATTTCCTTCCTCTTGGAACGACAGTCGCATCGCCCCAGAGGAACGGTCCAGGGCGAAAAATGAGCCCTAGACTTACGCCAGACGCCGTACACGACGAATCTGGCAACATGGTCCAACATCGAAAGATTGTAACGCGGACGCACAGCTTTCCTTCCGCGCTATTATTAAAAGTCCACGAAAGCATAAGACATGAGGAGCCCGCCATGATTAAGCCCATCATGAAATCCGAGTTCTTTTTGCGTCTGCCTTCCGAAGACGCGGGACCCGACGATGCCGCGACCGGGCAGGATCTCCTAGATACACTCCACGAGCATGAGCGCGAGTGCGTGGGCCTCGCCGCCAACATGATCGGCGTGCGCAAACGCATCATCTGCGTAAAGGACGGCAACAGGACACTCCTGATGTACAACCCTCAAATTCTTGAGCAGGTCAATGCCTATCAGACGAGCGAAGGATGTCTCTCGCTGATCGGCGAGCGTCCCTGTACCCGCTATCGCCGCATTAAGGTTGAGTATTTGGACGAGAACTTCGTCCACCGCATCAAAAACTTCTCGGGCTACACCGCCGAGATCATCCAGCACGAAATCGACCACTGCAATGGCGTCGTGGTTTAGGCCACCTGCCAAAATGAGGGTACCGGAGGCCTCCCTATGGATATCAGCCGCTTTGGCGAATTCGCCATCTTAGCGCAGTCACGCACGTTTCTTGATGCGGCGGAACTGCTTTTCATGTCGCAATCAACCCTCTCCAAGCACATCATGGCAATGGAGCACGAACTCGGCTGCAAGCTCATCGATCGAAGCCAGCGCCACGTAACACTCACCGCGCAAGGTGAAGCGCTCCTCCCCTATGCGCAAAAAATTGCGACGCTTCAGCACCGCTATCTTGCCGCCATTCAAATAGGCGCAGGTGAGCCGCTCGAGCACCTCACCGTCGGTTCTATCCCCATTATGGCCCCTTATGGGATCACGGACGCCGTCATCGATTTTCAGCAGGCGAACCCCTCATATTCTGTCGAGCTCATCGAGGGCGAGGGCGACACACTCAAGCGCATGCTCCTGCACGAGGACATTGACCTGGCCTTCATCCGTGACGGCGGCGCCATCGAGCCGGAGTTCAAAAAGATTCCCTTTACGACCGACCGGCTCGTGGCCGTCCTTCCGCTCGACCATCCGCTCGCCGAACGTGACGCCGTCGAGATAGACGACCTTATCGACGAGAATTTCCTCATGCTTCCCCAAGGCTCGTTCGTAAGCGAGCTCGTCCTTTCCCTTTGTCGCGAAGCTGAATTTGGCCCACGTGTTACGTTCACCGGCAAACGAGCCGAGAACATCATCTCCCTTGTCGCGCGCGGCGCCGGCGTCTCATTCCTCATGCGCAAGCCGGCGGAATCGCTCGCCAGCGGAAAGGTAGCCTTGGTGCCGCTTGAGCCCGCGACGACCTCCGAGGTCAGGCTCTACCTCAAGCGAAACGCCGCGCACTCGCAGGCGGTCGTCTCGTTCATTGGCTTCCTCCCCTACCGTCAGCTCCTGCAGGGCGACCGTGCGTCTTCCATCCCGGCACGACCGTCATAATCCCGCTGCCCCACAACGGCAGACTTATGTCCGCAAACACGCTGGCAGCGGCACGAAACACAAATATGCCTCGGGCGGCACGTCGCCGTCCGAGGCATATTTAATCAAAGTGCGCAAAAAGACTAGTCCACCGAGATGTTGAGCGCCTTACCGCCCTCGTCCTTCCTGGTACCGATCACCATAGCGGCGACAAGAGCCAGAACGAAAGCGACCACACCGGAGATGACAAGGCCGATAAAGCCCGTGTCGATGCCGGCAGGGTTAATAAAGCTCGGGAAACCGAGCGGGCCGGAGGCACCGAAGGCATAGAGTTTGGCACCCATGAGGCCGGCGATGGCGCCGCCTACACCAGCGGAAATAAAGGTTGCCCACATAAGGCGCTTACGCGGCAGCAAGATGGCGTAAAGCGCAGGCTCGTTGACACCGAAAATCGAAGAGACAAGGGCGGGAATGTTGACGGCAGCATTTTCCTCGGAGTCCTTGGTTCGGATGATCATGCCAAGCACAGCGCCGGCGATGGCACAACCGCCTGCATACACGAGCGGGTTAATGAGGTCATAGCCGTAGGTTGCGACATCGAGAAACCACAGCGGGATGATACCCCAGTGCAGGCCGAACATGACGAGCAGGCTCCAGAACGTGCCGATGACGAAGCCGGCGATGGCGGGCTGGAAGTTGATGAGCATCAAGATGATCTGGGCAACGATATTGGAGAGGACCGTCATGACCGGACCGACCACAAGCAGGCCAAGGATGCCGCAAATGAGGAGCGTCAGGATGTTGGAGAAGAACGAGCTCACAAGCGCGGGCAGCGCGTTAGAAAGGGCCTTGTGCACCTTGGAGGCAATCCAGACGATAAAGATCGCAGGCAGAATCGTCGATGAGTAATTCTGCATGATCAGCGGGATGCCAAAAATATCACCGTAGACATTGGACTCGAAGACCGTACCGGCGCCGAGCGTGTAGAGCGGATCTCCGCCCATAAGGGCAACGAGCGTCGGATAGACGAGGATACCGCCGAGCGCCATTCCCATAACGGGCTTAAGTCCGAACTTCTTGGCCGACGTCCAGCCAATGATTAGCGGAAAGTAATAGAAGACCGAATCTCCGATTGCCGAGAGCGTCACATACGTATTGCTGTCCTTAGCGAGCCAACCGGCAACCGTACAGAGCGCAAGCATCGACTTGATGAAGCCACCGGCCATAAGCACACCAAGAACCGGCTGCAGAATCTCGGAGATGATGGCAAGCAGACGCGAGAATGGATCGCCCTTTTTGACGTCGTCGCCCTCATCGATATCGAGTGCGGGTTTGGAGTCGAACCCGCCAATCTGAACAAGGTCGTTGTAGACGGCCTCGACAGTGGCACCAATCACGACCTGATACTGTCCGCCGGCCTGGATGACGTCAACGACACCCTTCGTCGCCTTAAGCTCATTGGTCTGGGCGAGCGATTCATCCTTGAGGTGGAAGCGGAGACGCGTAATGCAGTGGCTCACGTCTAACACATTGTCTCGACCACCAACCTTTGTGATGATTTCATCGCAAAGCTTCTGGTATTTCATGGAATTCTCCTTTTTCTGAGCGGGGTATAGCATCGATTTCATGCCTCCGTAGTCGACGTGGGAGAGCAAGGAACCCGCTTCCCCCTTTGAAATCCGCGGACGCACGTACGCCCGGGATGGGAAACGGCAGAGAAGATGGAAGATGCCGATCACATGGCAGCGAGCCTCATTGGCCCATGTCACGCAATCAGGTCTACAGACGCGAATCTGCTGCGCCGAGAAGTCTCGTCGTCTGGCAGAACTTGTCACACAGACGTTCTGGTTCGCCCTGGGGAATCTGAGTACGCTCGGTCTCAAAGGAGAGGCCGTACTCGCGTGCCGGAAGGAAATACTCGAAATAGCCGTTGGTGTAACCGCAAACTATTCCCTCGACTGGGCATTCGCGCTTCATGCGAATACCCAGGTCGCTGCCGAGCTCACTCGGGAACACAAAGAGATGCAGGCCGCCCAGACTGATGACGGCACACTTAAGCGTGAGCGAAAAGTCGCCATGGGCAACGGTGTGATAGAACGTCTGAGGCTCGATGCGGTCGAGAACGACCTCGCGATCGAGCTTGATCTGGGAAATCGCCTCGGCAAGACCGGTCGAAACACGCTCGACCTCGGGAATGCCGCGTCCCTGGCGAAAATTGCGGTCGCTACAGTCGCCAGCAGCACCGACGACCATGGCCGGATAGTAGCCAAGACTCTGAGCGAGCTTTTTGCCGGTAAGACCGGCGAGTTCGCTCGTGAGCTCCGTGCAGTCGGGTCCGACGCAGGCGGAATGCACCGCCCAGTTCACAAAGCCCGCAAATGGATTGCCTTCGGTATCGAAGAACGATACGACAATGACCTCATTGTCGGCGAGTTCACCTGGGATGATGCGGTTGTCGTAGAAACCGGTGATGACCTGCTTGCCCAAGCGACAAATCGCGGGCTGTGCGTTGGCGCGGCACTCCTCAAAGCATTGGCAAATGGTATCGAGGAACCAGCGGTAGTAGTCCTCGTCGAATTTTCCCGTCCACCAGCTGCGGTGGTAAGCGACGATTGAAGTATGGTCGTGCGTCGCCGAGAGCAGAACGCAATCACGGTCAATGCCGTAGCGCTCGGCGAGCATTGTCTTGACTTCCTCGGCCATGCTTTCCTCGAACTCGAGGACATCGGCATTAAAGAGAAACACTTCACGTTCGCCTTGCTGGAAGAGGATGGCGTTGGCGAAGACGTCATCATGGACGCCCGTCGCAGGTTCAAGACGGTTGGGAAGATTGCGGTAGCCAATCAGGTAGATGTCGCCCTGTGGGGTAATTTTGCGGCGCGCGTGTCCAATGTTCATGCACGTTCTCCTTCTGTGTCACGCCGCATTCAAGGCGGCAATGATGATTTCGACGAGGCGCTCATGGGATCCGGCGGCAAAACCGGAGTTCATAGCCTCATAGGTGATTTTTTCGTACGCGTCGGGAGCCGGTAGGTACTTCTGTCCGCCGTTGACGAGCGTGGCAAAGAACACAGAGCCGGACCGAGCGGCGCGCACAGTGGCGCCGAATGCACTCGAGACCTCGGGTTGTACGCCGACAAGCTCGACGTTTCCCAGCCGGAGCAGATAGACCCTCGTGCGCTGCTCGCCAGCGGCATGAAACTCATACGTTCGGTGCGGAGCCAAAGAGTGAAAATCGGCGCGTGTCTGAGCAGGCAGGAGAACGTCGACCGTGCGGGCATCGATGCCAGTAGCGTCATCCTCACGCGCCATGCGAGCGGCCTCGACTAAAGCATCGCCCAAAGCCTGCCCCTGCTGGTGCAGCATGCGGTATCCGTCCTCATGGGCATCGACCGTCTGCTTAACGCCGGCCGCATCGAACAAGACGTTCATGGCGCGCTCTGCCGGACCTTGGTCGCCCGCGGCGCCTGGCAGCAACAGGGCAACGCCGCCCAGCTCGCGCTCGAGTGACATGGCGGCAAAACCAAAGAGGTCTCCGCTCGCCATGTGCCTCCCCTCGGAGTCGCGCGACCCGTCGAGCACGGAGGACTGAACGTCCGCCGTCGCGAGCACGGCAACATACTCGCCCCCGGCATCCCTTATGGCGAGTACGGGCATCGTGTGGTCGGCAAACCCCCCGGGATTCGAGCCCAACCACCAGCCGGCAGGCGTCTCAATGTCGCGATTAACGTTCACGGGGCATTCGCCCTCCACAGTGGCGAGCGTGGCAGAGCGAATGCCCGCAACAGCGCGCTCGACAGCCGTGCGGGCGGCAGCGACGAGCGCTGCGCGATAGCGCTCGTTGCGATTGCGGGTAGCATCGTCGGCAAGATGCCCGGGAGTGCGGACGTGAGGCATGGAAAACGTGTGGGTAGGAACCACCCAAGAATAAGCACCGCTGCAATTGGCGGCATCCTCAACAACCTCACGCAGATCGGCGAGTAGAGCCGGAGCGATCGAGGTGACCTCAAGCGAAAGGACGCAGGCGCGTCGCCCCGTCCCCTCGATGATAAGGGCACGGGCGAAGACCTCATGACGGAGTTCGTCGAAACCGTCGAACGGCAACACGTCACCAAGATCGATGGCCACACGAGCGGCCCCAGCCCTCATCTCTCCTTCGTCCATGGCAGATACTCCCCTCTGATTGCCGCTCACTCGACACCGTACAGTTGCTGCGCCGTACCGCCAAGCACACGGTCGCTGTCTGTATCGCTCAGATTTGCAGCGCGAACGCAGGCGACACCCTCGGTGAGCCACTCGCGTTTAACGGGATAGCTCGTGCCAAAAACAATATGGTCTGCACCCAGCACGTCAACCGCGCAGGCGAGGAGTGTCTTGCCCCAAGGCTGAGCATGGGACATGTCGAAATAGATGTTGTTCTCGAGGCGCCTGGAAACGGTCTCGGTATCGACCTGAAAACGGCCAGAAGCATCAGGGCGCTTGGGACCATGAGGCAACAGCATCTCCTTGAACGCAAAGTATGCGCCGCCGAGCATGGAGTGGACCATCTTGATATTGGGGTAGCGCTCAAAGAAATCACCAAAGATCTCTCGGCCGATCGCCGTAGTTTGGTCGACGCAGCGGCCATAAGAGCGGCGAAGGTTGTCGTACGCGAGAAGCGACTCGTTCTCGACCGGCACGGGAACATGGTGCACGTAAACGGTGACATGGCGTTCGTTCAGGTGCTCGAAAAAGCTCGAGAAGACCTGATCATCGAGATAGCGCTTGCCGTAGTGAGCGCAGAGCTGCACACCCGCAAAACCATCGTCGAGCCTGCGGTCGAGCTCCTCCAAATTCGCTTTGGTGCCAAAGGGCGGCACGGCGACAAGCGGAATCAGACGGCCATTTGACGCCTTCGCGTCAGCAGCCATACCGTCGTTGAAACGCCGGCACATCTCGAGCGACATCCACTCGTGGCAGCCGGGGAGCTTGAGGATCGCCTTGTCGACCCCCGCCTCATCCATATCGGCCAAGCGCTTCTCGAGGGTGTAGTCGCCCTCAATGTAGTTAAGACCCGGAGAACCGGCGGGCATCTCGATCACGATCTGTCGTTTGCCGGCGGAATTCATGGTCAGATAGCCTTCGGTGTCATAGGCGCGGGGTACCTCGGCCAAAAACTGTTCGCAGAGCGTCTCGTCATGAAAGATACGCTCGTCGAACCAGTAGGAATTTGCATCGATAATCATTGGTTGGAACCGCCTTTCATCTTGTTGAAAACATTCTAGAAAAGCAGGTACCCGGACATCAATTCCAGCTTAAGCCCACTGTATTCCATTTTGGAATAGAACTAGCCGCTCACGCGCGAACCTCGCCCGCTCAACGAGACAAGCGCTAACAGCACGGGCTTAGACAGAAAACGGTCGGCCCGCATCCGTTGCGGGCCGACCGTTTCATTACAGGCTACCCTTGCCGTTACGCCTGGCGGTAATGATCGAAGAAGTCGGCGAGGTCTTCGAGGGACTCTTTGAGTACTTCCATGCGCGGCAGGTACACGATGCGGAAGTGGTCGGGCTCAGCCCAGTTGAAGCCGCCGCCGCGCGTGATCAGGATCTTCTTCTCATGCAGCAGGTCGAGGGCAAACTGCTCGTCATCGGTGATGTTGAACTTCTTCACATCCATCTTGGGGAAGATGTAGAACGCCGCGCGCGGCTTAACCACCGAGATGCCGTCAATCTTGTTGAGCGCCTCATACACAAAGTTGCGCTGCTCGTAGACACGGCCGCCGGGACGGATGTAGTCGTTAACGGACTGATGGCCACCGAGTGCCGTCTGAACGATCGACTGAGCCGGCACGTTGGAGCACAGGCGCATGTTGGAGAGCATGTTGATACCCATGATGAAGTCGCTCATGCAGCGCTGGTTGCCCGAAAGCACCATCCAGCCAATACGATAGCCCGCAATCATGTGAGACTTGGACAGACCGCTAAAGGTAACGCAGGGCAGGTCGGGGGCGAGCGAGGCAATCGAGACGTGCTCGTAGCCGTCCATGCACAGGCGGTCGTAGATCTCATCGGCAAAGATCATCAGCTGATGCCTGCGCGCAATCTCGACGATGCCCTCGAGCACCTCGCGCGGATAGACAGAACCCGTGGGGTTGTTGGGGTTGATGATGACGAGGGCTTTGGTCGCACTCGTAATCTTGGACTCCATATCCTCCAAGTCGGGATACCAATCCGCCTGCTCATCACACAGATAATGTACGGGATGACCGCCGGCAAGGGTTGCGCACGCCGTCCAGAGCGGATAGTCGGGGCTGGGGATCAGAATCTCGTCGCCGTTGTCGAGCAGCGCGTTCATCGAAAGCTGAATGAGCTCGGACACGCCGTTGCCCGTGTAGATATGCTCCATCTGAACGTTGGGCAGGCCCTTGATCTGCGAATACTGCATGATCGCCTTGCGCGCGGAGAACAGGCCACGCGAGTTGGAATAGCCTTCGCAGTCGGGCAGCTGCTGGCGCATGTCCTTGATGACCTCATCGGGTGTGCGGAAACCGAAGGGCGCCGGGTTGCCGATATTGAGCTTGAGGATGCGCTCGCCCTCGTCCTCCATACGGGCGGCCTCGTCGACGACGGGACCGCGCACGTCATACAGGACGTTGTCGAGTTTGGTGGATTTAGAAAAAGTACGCATGGTGGTGCTCCTTGCAATTTGAGCTGAGGGATGGGGTTCGGGCTTGGAATCGTTGCGGGGTGATGATGCCTCGCCTTGATCGGCGTCGCCGGCGAGCAGCCAGGTAACATCGACCTCCAAAATACGGGCGAGCAGCTCAGCCACATCGCGCCGCGGAATCGTCTTGCCGCTCACATATTGGCTCATCTGACTCTTGCCGAGTTTTTTGCCGAGCATCTCCGATGCGCGGATTACGTCCGACTGGCGAACGTCGCGATTGGACATAGTCTGTCGCAGGCGATCGCTAAACGTCTCTTGGGCCACTAGAACCTCCTTGCTGGCAAAGTTCAATTTATAGAACACGAATTGAACCTGGGTTCAATTTAGGCAGCAGTATAGCGCGGCGCATTATCGGGAAGTTCAATTTCATAAGAAAATGCGCCGGACTCTGAGATTTGCCCAAAGCGGACAATGACACGCACACGTTTAGAGGTATTCGAGGAAACGGGCGGCAGCAAGCGAAACATCGGCCGTTCGATATATGGCGTTGATCTGCCGATGGGGATGCCCCTCGAGTGGGCGCACGGCAACATCGAACTGGCAGCGGCGCAAGATGAGCGCGGGAAGAATGCTCACGCCCAGGCCGTCCTCGACCATAGCCATAATCGCATAGTCATCCCAGGTCGACAGCTTAGAGCGCACCGCCAGGCCCGCGCGGCGAAACAGCGGCGTAATCTCATCATCGGTGCCTCGTTCTAGCAGAATAAACTGCTCGTTGGCTAAATCGGCAAGAGAAACGACCTCCGCCGTGGCAAGCAAAGAGTCCGCCGGCACTACCGCCATCAACTCGTCGCGCACCAAAGACCGCGATGCCATGCCGTTTTCTCGGGGTTCACGCGGGATAAAGCCCAGATCGCAGCGGCCCTCTGCCACCCATTGTTCAATCTCTGAGTAATCGCCCATCAGCAACTCGTAATCGACGTCCGGGTGATCGGCGCGAAAGCGCGCAATCACCGGCGGCAGCACGTGGGTCGCCACGCTCGAAAACGTACCGATGCAGATTTTGCCGCGCATGAGCCCACGCATCTCATCCACCCGTCGCTGCAAACGAACAAATTCCTCGCATAACGCCTCGACCGCCGGCATGACTTGCCGCCCATCGGCAGAAAGTACTACGCCCTCGCGGCTTCTATCGAGCACTTTAAAGCCCCAGTCTGCCTCAAGATCGGCCACCATACGGCTCACGCCCGACTGCGAATAGCTCAGCCGCTCGGCGGCGCGCGTAAAACTGCCGGCGCGCACGGTCTCGAGCAGCACCTGCATCTTTTGAATATTCGTTTCCACGGCACCCCTCCACCTTTGCATGAGTTTTTGTCATGTTATCCATGCATTATATTCGCTTTTCTTCTAAAGCCAGTTCACCCATAGTGAACATGCTCGGATATAGAAGGGATGTCAGCGCATGGACAACGGACTGTTTACGTACTTAGCAGCATTGCTATTGTTTGGCTCCAACGGCATCATCGCCGCTGCCATCGCGCTGTCGAGCTCCGATATCGTGCTCCTGCGCACGTTTTTGGGCGCGCTCTCGCTTGTCACCATCCTCGCCATCACCCAACGCCATAAACTGCAGGCACCATCTCGTCCCCGCGAAGCCGCAGCACTCCTTCTCTCGGGAGCCGCACTGGGCGCCAGCTGGATTTTCCTGTTCCGCGCCTATCAGACGATCGGCGTCGGCGTATCCTCGCTGCTGTACTACTGCGGCCCCATCATTGTCATGGCGCTCTCCCCGCTCATCTTTGGCGAAAAGCTGACCGGCGGCAAAATCGCCGGCTTTATCGCCGTTGCTTGCGGTGCTTTTCTCATTGCAGCACAAGGTCTAGGCGGCAATATGCCCATTGCGGGTATCGCCTGCGGTATCGCCTCGGCATTTTGCTATGCGCTGATGGTCATCGCTAGCAAGGGTGCGCCACACATCGAAGGCCTCGAGAACTCCACGCTCCAGGTGAGCGCCGCCTTTGTGACCGCGCTGGTCCTCACGCTCATCACGCAGGGCGCTCCCTCATTCCTGTCCGCCGGCGTCGCCGCCAGTATTGATTGGCGCGCCGTCGTCATGCTCGGCGTCGTCAACACCGGCATCGGTTGCCTGCTCTACTTTAGTGCCGTCGCCAAGCTGCCCGTCCAGACCGTCGCGGTCGTCGGCTACCTCGAGCCGCTTTCGGCCGTCGTGTTCTCGGCCGTCCTTTTGGGCGAAGCCATAACACCGGTCCGCCTGATGGGCGCCGCGCTTATCATCGGCGGCGCGATTTTTTGCGAACTCGCCGGCAAACGCGCAAACGCCAAGGCTGGCATCGCCCAGACAGTACGTGCTTAAAAGCCCCTGCTTTGAAATACTACCTGCGTAGATAAATAATCCCCAGCTGAGGATTATTGTCTAAAATAACCCGATGTGCCAAACTGCTCTTGTATGTATAAAGACGGCATAAAGTTTTTTGTCCTAGACAGATAACCGGATGTCTAAGGGAGTCCTCGTGGCACACAATAAACTGGAGGCAAACCTCCAAGACCAGCACGGGCAAGGCGGGCACGGAGCCATCCCCCTCTCCGCTGGCATGCTGCTCGTAACGCTCGGCGTCGTCTATGGTGACATCGGCACGAGCCCCATGTACACCATGAAATCAATCGTCGCCAACAACGGCGGCATCGGTACCGTCAGCGAGGACATGATCCTGGGCGCGCTTTCGCTCGTCATCTGGACCATAACGCTCGTGACCACGGTCAAGTACGTGGTAATCGCCATGAAGGCCGACAACCACAACGAAGGCGGCATCTTCGCCCTGTTCAGCCTCGTACGCAAGGTGGCACCATGGCTGATTCTGCCCGCCATGATCGGCGGTGCGGCACTGCTTGCCGACGGCATCCTCACCCCCGCCGTCACGGTCACCACAGCCATCGAGGGTCTGCGCACCATCGAATGGGGCCATGCGCTGCTGGGCGACGGCCAGACCAACGTCATCATCATCACAATCATCATTATCTGCGGCCTATTTGCCATGCAGCGCGCCGGCACCTCGTCAATCGGCAAGCTCTTCGGCCCGCTCATGACGCTGTGGTTCCTGTTCCTGGCAGGCGCCGGTCTGTTCAACATGCTCGGCAACCTGTCCATCTTGCGCGCGCTCAACCCCATCCGCGGCATTATGTTCCTGTTCTCGCCCATCAACCATTCGGGCATTATGGTGCTCGGCTTTGTCTTCCTGTCGACAACCGGTGCCGAGGCACTCTACTCGGACATGGGCCACGTGGGCAAGGCAAACATCTATGCATCCTGGCCATTTGTTAAGGCGGCCCTTATCCTCAACTATCTGAGTCAGGGAGCTTGGCTACTCGCCAATAACTCCAACCCCCAGATGCTCGCGATGGATATCGTTAACCCGTTCTATATGATGCTTCCCGAGCCCCTGCGCCCCTTTGCCATTGTGCTTTCGGCCGTGGCGGCCATCATCGCCTCGCAGGCGCTCATCACCGGCTCGTTCTCGCTGGTATCCGAGGCAACGCGCCTCAACCTTATGCCGCACCTGCGCATCCACTACCCCAGCGACACCAAGGGTCAGCTCTATATTCCGCTCGTCAACAACATCATGTGGGTCGGCTGCATCTTCATCGTGCTGTTGTTCCAAAACTCCGAGCGCATGGAAAGCGCCTATGGCCTCGCCATCACCGTGACCATGCTCATGACCACCACGCTGCTGACGAGCTATATCGCCGGCATCCTCAAGCACAAGCTGGGCGCCTGCATCTTTGCCCTGCTCTTTGGTGCCATTGAGCTGTGCTTCTTCGCTTCGTGCCTCACCATGTTCTTTGACGGCGGCTACGTCATGATCTTCCTGGCCGCACTGCTGTTTGGCCTTATGTATGTGTGGCGTCGCGGCACCGCCATCGAGCGTACGCAGACGATTCTGCTGCCCGTCTCCAAGTACATCGACCAGCTCAATCGCCTGCGCAATGACGAGACCTACCCCGTGCTCGCCGACAATCTGGTGTTCCTCACCAACAGCCCCGACCCGCTCACACTCGACCGCGACGTGCTCTATTCCATCCTAGACAAGCACCCCAAGCGCGCCAAGGCATATTGGTTCATCAACGTACACGTTACCGACGAGCCCTATACGCACGAGTATTCCGTTGAGACCTTTGGCACGGACTTCCTGTTCCGCGTGCGCTTGGACCTGGGCTTTAAGGTCAATCAGCGCATCAACGCCTACCTGCGCCAGATCGTTGGCGACCTGATGGCCTCGGGTGAGTTGCCGCCGCAGCACCACACCTACTCCATCTACGAGACGCGCGGCAACGTGGGCGACTTCCGTTTTTGCATGCTGCGCAAGATGCTTGCCCCCGAAACGGACATCAACCGCAATGACCACCGCGTGATGGCCATCAAGTACGCCGTCCGCCGCGCTTGCGGAAGCCCGGCGCGCTGGTACGGTCTCGAGAACTCTGCCATCATCATCGAGTACGTGCCGCTGTTTGCCCGCATGCGCCCGGCCGTTAAGCTCGTGCGCACCCAGGTGCCGCTCGAGGTTCAGATTGAAGAGGCCGAGGAAATGGAAGTCGACATCTTCTCGGACGACTTGGTCAACGGCAACGAGGCCGGTAGGGACATGAACGTCGATCCCACCGAGCTGCTCGAGAGCGTCGCCGATACGCCCGAACAGCAACAGCTCGACGGCCTCGAAAGTGAACAACTCAACGACGCCAAATTCTAGCGACGTCACAAATCAACGAAAGCGGCCCTGCACCTCACGGGAGATGCAGGGCCGTTTTGCATTGCGGTAAAGCTATCGGCTACGAACGGCGCGGCTCGGGAACCACGAGCCTATCGGGGCTCGCGCCCTCGGCATCCATCAGGCTCACGTAGCGAATCGACGGATCCCCATACATCGCGTAGTAATAATTGCCCGTGCGCGCGCTAAAGCATCCGGTGTAGATAGTCTTCTCGAACTTGCCATCGCCCATCCTGGACGCTCCCTCGATCATCACCACGCCCTCGAGCGAGCGGAACATGCGAACGACGTTTTCGGTCTCGCTCTCCTTTTGCGGGTAATTGGCATTGAGGTACGCCGCCTTTACAAAACGGCTCGGCGAATAGCAATCGCCCGGAATGCCGCGCATGCCGGCACCGGCTCCATAGGGCTTGAGCTCGGCGCCACGCCATGTCGCCGTCTGCGGAAAATCGCTTGTGGCGGTGATATAGGTGCGCAGGTTTTCCATGTGCCACGGAAAGGTCGGCTGGTTGGCAAGGGTGTCGACCGGATCGTCGTATACATGCAGGCCGTCAGCCATCATCTCGACCACGATGCTGCGCTGGCTGTCGCCGATAATCCAATGGAGCAGCGACACGCCCAGCCCCTCTCCGGCAGATTTGGCGACAATCACCGTGTCGCGCAGCGCGGCCTCGACCTCATCGACCGTCGAGAACGTCGCTGCCACCCACAGGGGGAACTCATAGGCCGCGATATTGGTCTTGCCGTCGACAGGGTCCTCGGCATACTCGGCATAACCCGGGAAATTGAGACCCGCCACGGCGAGGCCCGCATCGTTGCCGCAATCGAAGAACATAGGGTAGTTCCTGTAATCGATGCACATGCCGATTACCGCGTGCGCCGCCGTCGCGTCGTCGATAAACGAATACGGAATGTGAAACCCGCGCGGCATCACGCGAACCTGTTGGCCGTAGTCAAAGCTCCAGTCGAGATTGCGGCCCAGATACATGTGGCCAGAATTATCGGTAAATCGAATACTCGTACACATAGCGCCTCCTAGCTTTACGTTCTTGCTAATTTCATTGTCTCCAAACAAAAAGGCGCTAAACACAAAAGCCCGGACATGACAACAATGTCACGCCCGGACTATTCAAGCAGGATAAACTCAACCAAGTTAACCCCGCAGGTCGTCTAAGGGGTCAAAGTGCCGCAGATTGCCAAGAAAGAGGAGCGAAGCGTACTTAAGGTACGCGAGCGACGATTGAGCGGCAAGGTGCGGTGCTTTGGTCCCCTTAGACCAACTTTCCTAGACAGTGATCGATCATATGCTGGATCATCTGTGCCTCAAAGCCCGCGTAGTCGCGGCGGCACTCCTTCATCTTGCCGTCGACAATCTGGTCAAAGGCAACCTTGCACTTGATATAGCGCGTGGACTTGGTGACCTCCTCGTGCGTCAGGCAGCTCTCCTCCATCTTGCTGGCGCCCAGGCCAAACACCAGACGGGGGTTGTAGAGCACGTGGGGCTCGCCGGCATCGTCCAGGTAGACGCAAACCTTCTTGGTAACGCCAATCTGGTTAGCGGCAAGGCAGCCGGCATCATCGAGCGACTTGATGGTATCGATCAGGTCCTGTGCGACCGACTCGTCCTCGACGGTCGCAACCTCGCAACGCTGGGACAGGATAGCCTCGTCGTGGCAAAGCTCTTTAATCATACGTTCCTCCATAGGGGTCGTTGTAACCGCTTAAGTATACGGTACCCACACATTTTCATGCGAAAAATACCGTCCGTCTGCTACAAAGCGCCGAACATCAACATGCGAGGAACAACAGCGTCGTAAAGGGGCTATAGTGGGTGAGTTCGTGTCAATCGGCCTAAACTCGGGGCCGAACAAGGAAAGGGTATGCATGGACGAACTTTTTCACGTCAGCGAGCGCAAGTCCACAATCGGGACCGAACTCCGCGCTGGACTGACAACATTCCTGGCGATGGCCTACATCATCGCCGTCAACCCCGCGGTGCTCTCGGGCGCTGGCATCGATGCGGGAGCGCTCGCCTGCGCCACCTGCCTGGGCGCCGGCATCATGACCATCTGCATGGGCATCTTCGCCAACCGTCCGCTCGCCTGCGCGTCGGGCTTAGGCGTCAACGCGATGATCGCCGGAATCGCCACCACCGTCTGCGGCGGTGACTGGCACGTGGCCATGAGCGTCATCTTCCTTGAGGGCGTCGTCATCTTGCTGCTCGTGCTTTGTGGCCTGCGCGAGGCCATCATGGACGCCATCCCGGTTGTCCTGCGTCACGCCATCTCGGTGGGTCTGGGCCTGTTCATCGCCATGATTGGCCTGTGCGATGCCGGCATTATCACCGCTGGCGCCGGTACACTCGTCGGTCTGGGCGACATCACCTCCCCCACCTTCATCGTCGGCATCATCTCCATCCTGGTGACGGTCGCCCTCGCCTGCCGCAACGTCCCCGGCTCGCTGCTCATCGGCATCGTCGTCGCCGTCATCGCCGGTATCCCCCTAGGTGTGACCCAGGCTCCGACCGGCATCATCGCCCCGCTCGACTTCTCGAGCATCGGTGGCCCCATCGCCGACGCCGGCGGCGTGCCCGCCATCGTCAAGGTCCTTACCGACCCCACGCTCCTCGTCATCTCGTTCTCGCTGCTCATGAGTGACTTCTTCGACACCATGGGCACCGCGATGGCCGTAGCCAAGCAGGGTGAGTTCCTCACCGACGACGGCAACGTCGAGAATATCAAGGAGATCCTGATCGTCGACTCCGCCGCCGCCGCTGTGGGCGGTTTCATGGGTGTCTCCTCCATCACCACTTTCGTCGAGTCCACTTCCGGCGCTGCCGACGGTGGCCGCACGGGTCTCACCTCCGTCACCACCGGCGTGCTGTTCATTCTCGCCGCGTTCTTCTCCCCCATCGTCACCATCGTTTCCAGCGCCGCCACCTGCGGTGCCCTGGTCTACGTCGGCTACCTCATGATGAGCGAGGCCTCCGAGATCGACTGGTCCGACGTGTCGCAGGGTTTCCCGGCGTTCATGATTGTCGCCGGCGTGCCCTTCACCTACTCCATCTCTGCCGGCATTGGCCTGGGCTTTATCGCCTACGTGGTCGTCGCGCTCTTTAAGGGCGAGGCCTCCAAGATCAAGCCGCTCATGTGGATCGCAGCCCTCGCCTTCCTCGTCTACTTCTTCGTGGCGTAACGGCATAGTCTGCTAAAGCAAAACAACAAGGCGCGGAATCGCATCGAGCGGCTCCGCGCCTTTCTTTTAGCGTCTGCCCCCGTGTCAGCGTGCGACAATTGAGGCTGTCAATATCACAACACTGAGAGAAGCCTGCCTTGGAAGCGCATCATAAGCAGATAACCGTTTATTCAGAGTGTGCGGAAGGCGCGCCCGTCATCTATCTCCCCGTGGTTATGGGCAACGGTAGTGAAGTCTACGAGCGCTGCCGAGAGCTCGACTGCCCGCCGTTCACCCTTGTCGCCATTGGAGGGCTCGATTGGAATCGCGAGCTGAGCCCCTGGGAATGCGACGGAACTATACGAGATGCCGAGCCCTTTGGCGGACAGGCTGCTGGTTTTCTTGACGAGTTGTTGAAGCAGATAATCCCCCAGGCCGAATCATCGCTCCCGCAACCGCCCGCCTGGCGCAGCGTTGCCGGCTACTCGTTGGCGGGTCTTTTTGCACTGTGGGCACTTTGGCAAACAGATGTCTTTGAGCGCGTGGCGAGTGCATCGGGGTCGCTGTGGTTCCCCGGCTTTATCGACTACGCGCGCGAGCGCACGATGACGGCTACGCCCGACGCCGCCTATCTGTCGCTCGGTAAAAAGGAAACCAAGACGCCCAACCGCATGATGCGGCACGTACTCGACGATACGCGCGCGATGGAAAAGCTGTTTATCGAGCGCGACATCCCAACAACGCTGGAGCTCAACCCCGGCAATCATTTTGCCCAAACTGACCTGCGCATGGCGCGCGGCATCCACTGGATACTGACGCATTAAAAATGGCGTCCACGCGTACACACGCATGGACGCCATTTTTAATTTGGCTGAACGCAGCTACTATGCGACAGTCTCCTCGAGTTCAGATACGGTGGGCGTCGAGAACTGGGGCATGGATGTCCTTTCATGATGGAAGGGCGATCAGGCATATCGGATAACCTGCCCGAACGATACGATCCGAACCATTGTACGCGATACGCAATGCCTCGCACGCGCCGCCACCTGCAAACGGTAGCGTTACTTCCAAACGCGCTCGGCAATGCGCTTGACCAGCGCGATCTTTGCCCACTGCTCGTCCTCGGTCAGCTTGTTGCCAATCTCGCAGCTGGCAAAGCCGCACTGGGGCGACAGGTACAGATTCTCGAGCGGCACGTACTTTGCGGCTTCGCGGATGCGCTCGACGATAACATCCTCGTTCTCGAGCTCTGCCGCCTTGGTGGTTACCAAGCCCAGCACGACCTTCTTGCCGGGAGCGACGTACTTGAGCGGCTCAAAGCCGCCGGCGCGCGGCGTGTCGAACTCCAGATAGAACGCATCGACATTCTCATGTGCGAACAGGTACGGTGCGATGGGATCGTAGCCGCCTTCAAAAGCGTAGGTGGAGTGGTAGTTGCCGCGGCACACGTGCGTGTTGATAACCAGATCGTCGGGCTTGCCCTCGATGGCGGCGTTGTTGAGCGCCACGCCCAGCTCGCTTACCTTTTGCAGGTCAACCGGGCTCATGCCGGTTTTGGCGACAAAATCGGTGTCGCAGTAGATGCCCCAGGTGCAGTCATCAAACTGGATGTTGCGGCAGCCTGCTGCGTACAGGTCGGCGATCACCGTGCGATAAGCGGCTGCAATGGCGTCGGCAAGTTCCTCATCGGTCTTATAGACAGCGCGCAGGCTCTCCTGCTGGCCGTCGCAGCGGTCGAGCGTGACTTCGGAGAACGTCTGGATCGGCGCCGGAATGGTTTGCCGCGCGACCTGGCCCTCCCCCTCGAGCGCCTTGACAAATTTAAAGTGCTCGACGAACGGATGGTTCTCGCCGCTAATGGGGCCGGTTACCACGGCGGTGTCGGCTGTGGTCTCCTCGTCGTGGAACATATAGCCCGTACGCGAGGTACGGCGTTCAATGCCGTTGAGCCCCCACATAAAGTCGAGGTGCCAGTAACTGCGGCGAAACTCGCCATCGGTAATCACCTGCAGGCCAGCGGACTTTTGCTTGTCCACCAGGTCGCGAATGGCCTCATCCTCGACGGCCTTAAGGCCGGCGGCGTCGAGTGTACCCGCAGCATAGGCGGCACGGGCGTCCTTCACGGCCTGCGGACGAAGAAAGCTGCCGACGATATCGGCGCGAAACGGCGCGTTCGGTTGAATCGAAGTGCTCATAGATATCTCCCTTTGCATTGGTTGCTTTGCTGGGACAGAGTATGAGCGCTCATATGACCATCGTAAGATATACGTTTATAACAGTTTGATATAGATGTTTCCTATATCAGTCTGGACTGTCATAAAGAGACTTGAACCGTGCGGAGCACAGCAGTCTAGATATGCTGACGAATCGCGTCGATATAGGCCCGACCGTAGCGCGTAAGCGTCGTGTTCTTGCGCGTGATGATGCCAATCTCCATGTACTCGTCCACGTCGAGCGGAATCGAGATAATGCCGGGGCCGTTGAGCTCGTGGCTGATCACGCCCGAGCATACCGTGTAGCCGTTGAGGCCCATGGCCAAATTGAACAACGTCGCACGGTCGCGCACGCGGATATTTTTGCGACGCTCGAACGTCGAGGTCAGCTCCTCGGAATAGTAAAACGAGTTGTAGCTGCCCTGCTCGTAGGACAGGAACGGGTAGTCTTCCAGATCCTCGAGCGTCACGCTGGAGCGGTCCGCCAGCGGATGGTCGGCGCAGACGAAGACATGCGGCGTGGCGCAGAAGAGTCCTTCGAACACGAGCTCGTTGGCCACCAGCATGCGCTCGATGACCTCGCGGTTATGCTCGGATAAGTACAGGATGCCCAGTTCGCTTTTCATATGCGCGACATCCTCGATAATCTCGTGAGTCTGTTCCTCGCGCAGGGTAAAGTCGTAGCGCGCGGCATCGAACTCACGGATCACATCGACAAACGCGTTAACGGCAAAGGAATAATGCTGGCAGCTCACACTAAAGTGCGGCACCTGCTCGGACGCGCCCTTGTACTTGCCTTCGAGCAGATCGGCCTGGTCGAGCACCTGTCGCGCGTAGCCCAAGAAGGTCTCGCCTTCCTCGGACACAATGACGCCCTTGTTGGTGCGCTCAAAGATGTGCACACCCATCTCGTTTTCGAGATCGCGAATCGATGCGGTAATCGAAGGCTGCGACACAAAGAGACGGCGCGAGGCCTCGGTAATGCTGCCGCATTCGGCAACTTTGACGACATATCTGAGCTGCTGGAGCTTCATGGCTGTCTCCTTAGCTGTTCGCGAGATTCGCGTCGGCTGCACCCTCCTGACGCATAAACGGCGGCATCTCCCCCGTCGCGGCGCAGGCGGCAATCTGATGCAGAGCCCCGGCGACCGCATCATCTGCCGCGGCGCCGATATGCCAGCGCGCGGCAGCCGTGACGGCCTCGTTGGCATTGGCGACTGCAACGGAGTTGGGAACGGCATCGATCATGGGCAGATCGTTATCGGAATCGCCAAATACGGCCACCTCGTCGGGCGTCAGGCCCAAGGCGCGCGCCAGCTCCAGCGCAGCGCAGCCCTTGTCCCAACCATCCGGAAGGATGTCGAACAGGCGCACTCGGTTGTTGGGAAACACAAGCGAGAGTTCCGGCATCTCAACGGCAACGCGCTCGCGTAGCTCCGCGAGCTCCTCACGCGAACGGGCACTCCAGATATTCGCCTTAAACACCGGCGCGTCATCGACGACGGGACGGCACGGGGCCTCTTCGCCTTTGAGCCACGCATTGCCGCCCGACTCCATAGCGCGACGTACACGCTCGGGATTGCTCGTCACGCAATAGGCATCGTTACCCCAAAAGTCATCGCCCAGGCTGTAGACTTTTAGAAATGTATCGTCGGTTTCTTGCTCCAGATAGTCAGCCAAACGTATCAGAGCATCGTTGTCGATTGCGCGCGAAGCGACTACTTCGCCGTCGACAAACATCACCTGGCCGTTACAGAACGCACCGGTCGAAAAACACTCGGAACGGTTTTTGAACATCCAGCCCATCGCGGACGGCTGACGACCCGAAACCGGCCCAAAGTGCAGACCCGCCGCCTGCATGGCATGAATACCCTCAATGGCGTAGTCGCTGGCGCCGTCATGCCCGGCTGGAATCAGCGTATCGTCCATATCGGTCAGCACAAGTTTGATCATAGAGTCCCCCAGTCATTTTCACCGCAACCATTGTAACGGTGCGCTAGTATAGGGAACAACAGATTCGATGCGGGAGTGCCGGCGGTGCAAACCACAAGGCTGAGAGGGCATGGGGCCCAATCCTTTGAACCTGTCAGTTAATGCTGGCGTAGGGAGCATGCCGCCTTTACAGGGGCGCTGTCTATGCACAGCGCCCCTTTTCTATGCCAAGGAGGCATGTGCAGTGATTGATTCGGAACAGCTTAAGCAACATATGGTCAAGGCCGTAGAGGAAATTCGCGCCACCAATCCGATGGCCGGCTCCATCACCAACACGGTGACGATCGACTTTGTCGCCAACGCACAGCTCGCCGTGGGCGGATCGGCCGCCATGGTCTATCTGCCCGACGAGGGCGAAGCGCTCGTTGCCGGCGGCGGCGCCATCTATCTCAACATGGGCACGCTCTTCCCTATCTACGAGCAGACGATTCCCCGCGCGGCGAAGGCGGCACACGACGCCGGCAAGCCCTGGGTGCTCGATCCGGTGGGCCTGGGTATCGGCAGCCTGCGCACCCAGCTGGTAAACGAGCTCAAGCAGTACAAGCCCGCCATCGTGCGCGGCAACGCCTCCGAGATTATCGCACTCGCCGGCCTGTGGGGTCTTGAGGGCGAGGCGGCTGATCTGAGCCGCGTGCGTGGTGTCGATACCACCGACACGGTCGACGCCGCCCGCGATGCCGCCGTGGCGCTCGCTCGCCACACCGGTGGCGCCGTTGTGGTCTCGGGCGAAGTCGACCTGATCACCGACGGCACGACGGTGGCCAAGTCCCACGGTGGCAGCCCGCTCATGTCCAAGATCACCGGCTGCGGCTGCTCGCAGGGCGGCGTGCTGGCCGTGTACGCCTGCGCCGCCGACCCGTTTACGGCAGCCGTCTGCGGCACCGCCGTCTACAACGTGGCCGGCACGCGTGCCGCCGCTGTCGCCGACGCCCCGGCAAGCTTTAAGGTCGCCTTTATCGACGAGCTCTACCGCGCGACCGCCCAAGACATCGCCGATAACCGACTCGAGCTCGAGGAGGCATAGGCCATGTCCGAGCCCGCAACCAATGCCGGCATGAACACGCTCGTCGCCGTGGCCATCGCCCCGTGCGGCACCGGCGATGAGCTATCCGCCGAGGTCGCCGAGGTCGTGCGTGTCATTCGCGAGAGCGGCCTGCCCAACCGCACCACCTCCATGTTCACCGAGATCGAGGGCGACTGGGACGAGGTCATGCAGGTCGTGCGCGACGCAACCTTTGTGTTGGCGAGCAAGGGCATCCGCACCGAAGTCGTGCTCAAAGCCGATATTCGACCCGGATTTACCGACACCATGACCGGCAAACTCGAGCGCATGGAAGCACAGATCAAAAAGCAGGAGGAAGCACGATGAGCATCCGCGACAACCTTGATATCTCGGCCTATCTGGTACTCGGCCCCGAAAACACGCTCGGGCGCCCCGTGGGCGATGTGGTGGCCCAGGCGCTCGACGCCGGCTTTACCTGCATCCAGGTGCGCTCCAAGGTGGCAAGCGCCCGCGAGATCATTGCGCTGACCGGCGACGCCGCGCAGGCAATCGCTCAGGCCGGCAAGACCGGTCAGGTCGCCTTGCTGATCGACGACCGTCTGGACTGTGTGCTTGCCGCACGCGAGCAGGGTATTGCTGTCGACGGTGTGCACGTGGGCCAAAGCGATATTCCCGTCGAGGTCTGTCGCAAGTTGCTGGGCCCCGACGCCATCGTGGGCCTTTCGGCCCGTTGCGAGGAGATGCTCGAGTACGTCAAGACCGCCGATATGAGTTTGGTCGACTACCTTGGCATCGGCCCACTCCACGAGACCGAGACCAAGCGCGACTGCGGACGCGCGGCCGACGGCTCTATCATCACCAAGAGCTTTGAGGACCTGGCCGCGCTCCATGCGGCAAGCCCCGTGCCCATCGTGGTGGGCGGCGGCGTCAAGACGGCCGACCTTCCGCAGCTCAAGGCTACCGGCGTCGACGGCTTCTTTGTGGTGAGCGCCGTCTGCAGTGCCGACGACCCCTACGCCGCGGCCAAGGAGCTCGTCGATACCTGGCAGCAGGCATAGGCTCAGGCCGAGCAGCTGATCCGCAGCCTCATATCTTCAGCAATGGAAAGCGCATCCCAGTTTGGACCTCCATTCCGGGATGCGCTTTCCACATGCGACCCTTACCCCGCCAGATACGCTTCCAACGCCGGCAAAGTCGCCTCCGCATCGCGGCGACCAATCTGGTAGATGCGCTCAAGTTCATCGGGCTCACGACACAGCGACGGCACCTTCACCGATTCGCTCGGACGCACCACAAAGATATCGCCGGCGGCCTCACGACGCGCCAAATCATCGAGCGTGGCATTGTAGACCTCATGCCGATGCTCGAGCGCTGCGACAAACTCCGGATAGTGATGGAACACGCGACGCAGCATGGGCATCACGCTGTTGGGCTGCTTCACAAAGCCCGCCGGCTGCGTGAGCACCACGATATTGCGGTCATACCCCTGCGCAAACAGCCATGAACTGGGAATAGAATCAGCAACGCCACCATCCAGATACTTATGCCCGTCAATAGCAACGGGACGCGTCGCCACAGGAATAGCAGACGACGCCCGGATCCACTCGATATCGTGCTCATCGCCATAGGGCAGGTCGTGGTAGACGGCCTTGCCCGTCTCGATATCGGTACACACGCACGTAAACCGCATGGGGCAGGCGCGATATGTCTCCAAATCGATGGGATCGCGCTCGATGGGCACCTCGTGATAGGCAAAATCGGCATTGAACATATCGCCGGTCCGCAGCCAGCTTGCTACACCCGCATAGCGCTTATCGGCACAATAGGCCTTGTTATAGCGAATGGCGCGGCCGATCTGGCGCGATTTAAAGTTGTAGCCAAACGCCGCGCCCGCCGAGACACCCACCATATGGTCGCAAGTTAAGCCGTGCTCCATCCAAACGTCGAGCACGCCCGCCGTATACATACCGCGGTAGCCGCCTCCCTCGAGTGCCAGCCCCACCGTGCGCGTCGTATTTGACTGTACCATGCGACCATCTCCGTCCCCACAAATTCAAACGGGACAAGTATACCCGTCAACATATATCGTCCCAGTCGCATTTTTATCGAACATCGCATCGTCGCGCTACCGCTTGTCGAACAATAGCCGCCCACAGCATGTGCACCCATATATAATTGTGCACTATTGTTTACACTACTCAGCTGTTATCAACAGCGAACATTAGCCGGCAAATTAACTCAACAACGCGGCAAGGCGGGGGCCTGGATACATGCAAAGCGCTGAGCAACGACGCGTGTACACAACGAGCTCGCCCGACGCAATCCGCCCCGACCTCAGAAAGCCACTTAGAACATGGAAACTGTCAGCAATTACACCGAAACGCTCGAAAAGACCGTCCGCGACCTTCTCGAGCGGCAGGAGGATCTGATCAGGACCGCCTTTACCGACCAGCTTACCGGGCTTGGCAACCGTGGCGGCTTTGCCCGTTCCCTCGAGGAGCTCTGGGAGCAGGACGCCCCCGTTACCATGGCGTTCATCGATATCGACAATCTCAAGCACTGCAACGACGTCTTTGGACATGACGAGGGCAACCGCTATATCTTGCAGGTAAGTCTCTATCTTAAGCTGTATATGAAGGTGGGCGAAGCGGCGTTTCGCATAGGCGGCGACGAGTTTGCCATCCTATCTACGATTGCAACCGAGGACGACCTCGCCGAACGTCTGAAACACTGCCGAACGGTTCTGCTCAAAAACAACGATTCCGAGATGCCCCACTCGTTTAGCTACGGAGTGTCACATGCCGACCCCGCCCTGGGCGAAGCTTCCAATCGCATGACGCTCGATGCCGACCATCGCATGTACGACTACAAGCTACGTCATGCCATGCACCTCGATCGACGCAATATCACGCAAGTTCACGCCGACGACTTCGAAATAAGCGATCGAATTTTTGACGCCTTTTCGATGCTCAACGAGGGCCGTTATTTCTTTATCGAGAACTTGGACAAACATCGCACCCTTTGGTCACAAGGTGCCTTGCGCGATCTTGGCCTTCCCTCGGAGCACATAGACAACTGTCGCGATTACTGGAAAACGCGTGTCCATCCCGACGACCTTGAGGCCTGCATCAACGACATCGACCAAGTCTACAACGGCACCAAGCACCGTCGCGTCATGCAGTATCGTGTGCGCAACGCCGTCGGCGACTACGTCCTTTGCCGTGCTCGCGGGTTTCGTATCGACGGCGACGGAAATGTCCCCTCGCTCTATGTCGGCGAGCTCGTCAACCACTCACTTGCCGAAACCGTCGACGCTGCCACAGGCCTCGGAACGCAGCGCATGCTGGCCAACGCCATCGACGTCTGCCGCCGCGATCGTTGCGAGACAGGGCTTATAGCGGTGCGCGTTCGTGGCACGACAAAGCTCAACGAGCTCTACGGGGCCGAGGCTGTCGACAACATGCTTGCCGAATACGCAGGCCGCATGCTGTCGATCACTCGCGGCAGGAGCCGGGTCTACCGTTCACGAAGCGTCCAGTTTGTCGTGCTCAGCAACGACCTAGACCACGAGGCATTCGAGCAACTGACCCGCCACCTTAAAGAGGCCGTTTTCGCTCCTGTTCGAATCGCAGGCGACACCATTACTCCCGTCTGCCTTGTCGTCCCGGCCTTTTACGAGCACTTAACCCATCAAGCGACCGCCGTTTTAGGCGAACTCGACCGTCGCCTTCGCACGGCCGGCGGGCTTGTTCCCAACGACAGCCTCCCCATACCCGAGGCGGAGCGCAAAAGCGCCATAGCCGAACGTATCGACTCGCTCACGGGTCTCTATCGACCCAGCGAGTTTATGCGGCGCGCCAACGCATTTCTCGAGGCAAGGCGCAACGGCACCTGGTGCATCGCCACGGTCGACATGGGCCACATGCGCCTGTTTAATGAATGGCACGGCCAGGCCGAGGGCGACCGCGTACTCGCCGATGTGGGCACGGTCCTCAAGGACATCGAGAATGCCGATATGGGCGTCGCAGGGTACTGGGGCCAAGATGACTTTTGTGTACTCATCCCCTTTAAGCACATCACCGTCCATCAAATCTACAACCGCGTTCGCGAGGCCGTAGCCAGACATGATGACGGCGTAGGTTTTTGGCCGTCCATGGGCGTTTACCCCATCGACTCCAATGAGGAGATCGCCATCGATGCGCAGGCAAAGGCCATGTTTACCAATCGACGCGCCAAAAACGACTTTAAGGAGCGCATTGCCATTTTCCGCCCCGCGGAGTACGAGCGCGAAGTCGCGTTCCACCGCACGCTGACCGAATTCCAGTACGCGCTGTCAAATGGTCGAATCACGTACTATCTTCAGCCCCAGGTCGATATGGAAACCGGCGAGATTATTGGCGCCGAAGCACTCACCCGCTGGATTGACAAGGACGGCTCTCTCATTTCGCCCGCAACGTTTATCCCCACACTCGAGGAAAGCGGCTTTGTAGTGACGCTCGACAAGTACATTTGGCAGGGTGTCGCCATATGGCTTCGCGAGCGTCTCGATCGCCGTCTTCGCGTGGTTCCGGTCTCGCTTAATGTGTCGCGCGTGGATATCCTTGCCTGCGACGTTGCCGAACATATGGGGGCGCTCGCCGCCCAATACAACCTACCGCCCGAGCTCATGCGTATCGAGATCACCGAGACGGCTTATACGGGAGAATCCGAAGCCGTGGATAAGCTGACCGCAGATCTGCACACCCGCGGCTTCTCGACCTATATGGACGATTTTGGCACCGGCCAGTCCACGCTCGCGATGCTCAAGAACGTCAACGTCGACGTCATCAAGCTCGACCGCACCTTTGTGCCCACCGACCGCGATCAAGGCCGCAGCACGCAAATCATTTCATCGATGCTCGAAATGGCGCAGTCGCTCCATCTGCCCGTCGTGGTCGAAGGCGTCGAGACAAATGAGCAGGCGAACATGCTACGACAAATGGGCGCCCGCTACGCTCAGGGCTTCCTCTACTACCGCCCCATGCAGGCGAAGGATTTTGAGGCATTGCTCGATGGCGGCAATAACAACTGATACGCTCGCGCGCAAAACGCCACCGTCGAAGGGGATATTTGTCTCCATTAGCTAACTTATATCCCCAATTCAAACCGAATTGGGGATATGATACAAACCGTTGTTCCGCCCAAGGAGGTTATCCATCATGAACGAGTCGTATCGCCTGGGCGAGCAATCGATTATTGCCTATCTTCAGCGACTTGCGAACGGCGTCTCGACCGCCGAACTCGATGTTGCCGCGCTGCCTGCTGGGCTACGCGCCGTTGGCGAGCAACTGCAAAAGACGCATGCCATCCTGCAACAAGAGCGCCAGCTGCTTGAGCGCAACGCCTATATCGATCCGCTCACCAACTTGGGCAACCGCAACGGATTCGACCGTCACGTCGAGCAACTCTGGCGCAAAGGCGACCCCTTCACCTGCGCCTATATTGACATCGACCATCTCAAGCATTGCAATGATAGGTTTGGCCACGCCGAAGGCAATCGCTATATTCTGAGCATCTGCCGCACGCTCTCCGAAACCATGGAGCACGATGAGATGCTGTTCCGTATCGGTGGAGACGAGTTTGTGCTCATCTCGCTCTCCGCAAACGAGATTGAACTCGAGCAGCGCTTGGAGCAGGTACGTACCAGGCTGATCGAGGCGAGCTCAGGTGGCAAGGCGCCCATGATCGGCAGCTTTAGCTTTGGCTGCTCGCGCGTCGATCCACTTGCTGGCGACACGCGTCGCCAGATGACAATGGATGCCGATCGCAAGATGTATCGCTATAAGCTTATGCATCGTGTGCAGCAACCGAAAGACGATGACGCGCCGCAACGCCCAATCGTCGATCAGCTTCCCTGCAACGACCGGGTGTTCCAAGCGATCTCCATGAGCTCCGAGACGCGCTATCCGTTTATCCTCAATCTCGATACGGGAGAATCGCAATGGTCGGTTAACGCCGTGCGCGATTTTGACCTGCCCTCCCAGCACCCTTTTAACTCACTCGACATGTGGCTCGCCCGCGTTCATCCCGAGGACCGCGACAACGTACGTGTCGAGCTCGACATGGTGATAAACGGCACGTGGCACTTCCACTACATGCAGTATCGCGTAATGGATGCCACCGGAAAATACGTGCTTTGCGACTGCACGGGCTACCGCTTGGACGGCACCGATACCGAGCCCGGCATGTATGTGGGCATTATCATCAACCGAAGCTTGGCAGATACGACCGATTCCGTGACCGGCTTGGGCGATATTCACGCCCTGGTCAACGCCATTGGCGAAATGCGTCGCGTGGCGCGCAAGGCTGGTTTGATCGCCATCAAAATCGACGATATCGCTCAGGTCAATGCCCGCTTTGGCTTTGATGCGGGCGACCGCGTTTTGGCAGAATGTGCCGCCTGTCTGGTGGAATGCTCGCGCGGTAAGGGTCGTATGTTCCGCTCGACGGGGCCGATGTTCGTGGCTCTTTTCGACGACTTTGATCCCGAAGAAACCGATGCGATTGCAGAGGAAATCGAGCGGTTCCTGGGTTCGCCCGTGCTCTTTGGCCCATTTGAATATCAGCCACCCATTCGCGTGGCCACGCTCCATCTGGACGGCGTCGACCGTCAGCCCGTTTCCATTTTGAACGAGCTCAAAGCGTTGCTCGGGAAAGCCGTGCAGGTGCCAGGCACCAAACTGGATTAGCGCCGCGCCCGCGCCGCCTCCCCCATCGTGCGATAATCCTCTGCAGAAGTCACCAAAAGCAGAGGGAGTTTGTGATGAAGGTTCTTTTGGTCAATGGCAGCCCCAAGGCAAACGGCAACACCGCCCGCGCACTCGCCGAGGTCGCCGAGCAGCTCAATACCGAAGGCATTGATACCGAGGTGTTTCAGCTGGGCGCCAAGCCCATTCGCGATTGCATCGGTTGCGGCCAGTGCGGCAAGCTTGGCGGTCGCTGCACCTTTGACGACGACGTGGTGAACGAGCTCATCGCTGCCGCCGAGCAGGCAGACGGCTTTGTCTTTGGCTCGCCCGTCTACTATGCGCACCCCAGCGGCCGCATCCTTTCGGCCCTCGATCGCGCCTTCTATGCCGGCAGCAAGGCCTTTGCGCACAAGCCGGGCGCTGCCGTCGCCGTCGCCCGTCGCGGCGGTACGTCGACGACCTTCGACGTGCTCAACAAATACTTCACCATCAACCAGATGCCCGTGGTTGCCTCAACGTACTGGAACAACGTGTTTGGCGCCATGCCGGGCGAGGCCGCCCAGGACGCTGAGGGCCTAGCCACCATGCGCAACATCGGCAAGAACATGGCCTGGCTCCTTCGTTGCATCGAGGCAGGACAGGCCGCCGGCATCAACGCGCCCGAAGCCAATCGCGAGCGCACCAACTTCATCAGGTAGAACGGCGGAACATGAATATCCAGATTTTTGGCACCAAAAAGTCTTTCGATACCAAGAAAGCACAGCGCTTCTTCAAAGAGCGCCGCATTAAGGTGCAGTTTATTGACCTTAAGGAAAAGGAGATGAGCAAGGGCGAGCTCACGAGCGTGATGCAGGCGGTCGGCGGTATCGACAAGCTGCTCAACCCCAAGGCCAAGGACGAGGAGACGCTCGCGCTCATCCAGCACCTCACCCCCAGCCAGCGCTTCGACAAGTTGCTCGAGAACCAGCAGGTTCTAGCCGAGCCCATCGTGCGTAACGGCAAAAAGGCCACCGTCGGTTATTGCCCCGATGTATGGGGAGCCTGGGAGTAGCCTGTGTTATTTGCCAGCGCGTGGGTATAAGAGCAGGCGTTTGGCATATGATTCAACTGTAAGCCATGTCTAACAAAGGAGGGCACATGCCCAACAAACCCGTGAAAATCATCATGCTTACCGGATACCTCGGTGCCGGCAAGACCACGCTGCTCAACCACATCCTCGCTAACGATGGCGGTATCCGCGCCGCCGTAATCGTCAACGATATCGGCGAGATCAATGTGGACGCCAGCCTCATCGCCGACGGCGGCCTTTCCGAGACCGACGACCTCATCCCGCTCACCAACGGCTGCATCTGCTGCACGCTTTCGGATGACCTGGCCAACCAGCTGCAGGGCATCGCCGATTCGGGCAACTTCGATTACATCATCATCGAGGCATCGGGTATCTGCGAACCTATCCCCATCGCCTACACCATCTCAAGCTTCTGCGACGAGGCCAAGGTGGGCGGCGAGCCCAAACTCGCGCTCGACAACATCGTGGCCGTGGTCGACTGCGCCCGCATGTACGACGAGTTCAACGGCGGTCGCGACCTGCTGGCCGAGGATATCGACGAGGACGACATCGAGAGCCTGCTCATCCAGCAGATCGAGTTCTGTTCCACGCTGATCCTCAACAAGACCGATACCGTGAGCCCTGAGCAGATCGCCGAGCTTAAGGCCATCGTGCGCAGCCTGCAGAAAGACGCCGTGATCGTCGAGGCCCAAAACGGCGAGGTCCCCATGGATGAGCTGCTCGACACCGACCGCTTCGACTTTATGCGCGCCTACAACTCCGCCGCCTGGATCGAGGCCATGGAGCATCCCGAGGAGCACGACGACCCCGAGGTGCTCGAGTACGACATCGAGACCTTTGTGTACTCGCGCCGCAAGCCGTTTGATCTGCAGAAGTTCACCAATTTTGTTGAGCAGGAGTGGCCCGACGAGGTCATTCGCGTCAAGGGCCCGCTGTGGCAGACCGGCGATCCGGACATGTGCTACATGTTTGAGCAGGCCGGCCACCAGATGCGCCTGATGGAGAACGGCCTGTTTGTCGACTCGGCGCCCGAGGGCGAGAAGCAGAAGATCATCGACGAGAACCCCGAGATCATGCAGATTTGGGACGACGAGACGGGCGACCGTATGACGAGCCTGTGCATCATCGGCCGTCACATGGACAAGGATGCGCTCATCGCCTCCCTCGATGCCTGCCTGACCGACTGGCACCGCGCCTAGGTTTATCCAAGCGGGCATTTGTCCGCCTACGTAACCGCCAAACCACCACGAAGGTGCCCTTCGTGGTGGTTTTTCGTTCTGAGCCAAGGAGATTCATGTTCAACATTGTGCTGTATGCGCCCGAGATTCCGGCCAATACGGGCAATATCGGCCGCACCTGCGTGGTTGCCGGCGCCCGCCTGCATCTGGTGGAGCCGCTGGGGTTTTCGCTCGACGACAAGACGGTGCGTCGCGCCGGACTGGGCTACTGGCAAAACTTGGACGTGACGACCTATGCCAGCTGGGAGGATTTCCTTGCGCGTAACGGCCTCTCCCCTACCGACGAGCGTCTGCATCTGCTGACCAAAAAGGCGCGCAGGACCTATGCGCATAGCACCTACCGCGACGGTGACTATTTGGTCTTTGGCAGCGAGAGCTCGGGTATTCCCGAGCCACTGCTTGCCACGGCGCCCGAGCGCTGCGAGCGCATCCCGATGCTGCGCGATTGCGATTCGCTTGACAACGCCGAGGCATGGGAAGCTCACGAGGAATCGCTCGGGCATACCGAGGACAGCCACGAGGTCATCCTTCAACAGGACATCTGCGGCAACTTCGTCGACCCGGACGACTACCGCATCAGCGCACTCAACCTCTCCAACAGTGCCGCCATCGTCCTCTACGAAGCCCTGCGCCAAACAGGCTTTCCGGGAATGTGACAAAGGGACTATCCTTTTGTCACATTCGAGCGCCACGTCGATGGCACACACGCCTAATTGATGCTCTAGATAAAGAGCCCTCACTTTTAATCAGAATTAACTAAAGTAAAATGAAGTTAAACGGCGGTGTGAAAGGAGAGCCTTGTGAAATATCTCGAGAACCCGTTTACCCCCAGTTTTGGTGAGGTTCCTGCCCATCTCGCTGGCAGACAACAGATTATTCGGGATTTGGACCGTGCCTTCTTGAGCCAGCGCAGGCGCCCAGAATTGACCTCGATCTTCTCAGGCGCGCGTGGAACCGGTAAAACCGCTCTCATGTCGTCGCTCGCGACAAGGGCGGAATCCCACGGCTGGATAGCCGTAAAGACGACCGCGCTCCCGGGAATGCTTGAGGAAATCGAGTTCGGGACGAAACGCGCCGCAGCCCATCTCATCGACTCGTCCAACCACTTCGAAGTCACCGGTCTCGGAATTGCACCGCTCGGCAGCATCGAGGTCAATCGCGTTCACGATGCCTCAACCTGGCGTTATCGCATGAGCGACATCATCGACCAGCTCAACGAGGCGGGCACCGGTCTGCTCGTCACGGTTGACGAGGTGGACCCGACACTCGACGAGATGATTCAGCTCGCAGCAACGTATCAGCACTTTGTGACCGATGGGAAACGCGTCGCCCTGCTCATGGCGGGACTTCCCAACAACGTCTCGACGTTGCTGAACCACAAGACGGTCTCGTTCCTTCGCCGCGCCCAACAATATCATCTGGGTCGCATTGCCGACTATGACGTGCGCGAGGCCTTGATTCGCACAATCCAGGAAAACGATCGCCTGGCAGATGCTGAGGGAATCGATAGAGCCGTTCGCTCGATCTCTGGTTTTCCCTTCCTATTGCAACTCGTAGGCTACCATGCCTGGGATCTCACAAGCGATTCGAAGGAAATCTCGTCACGCGACTTTGACCTGGGAATCAAAATCGCGCGCGACGAGATGGACGACCGAATCCTCGCGGCAACCTATCGGGAACTCACTGCAGAGGACAAGCGATTCCTCATCGCCATGCTCGATGACGAGGAAGAGTCCACCACCGCCGACCTTGTCGAGCGCCTTAAGCGTTCGCCGCAGCAGGTCTCCCGCTACCGACGCCGCATGATAGATGCCGGCATCATCGGGGAACGAGGACGAGGGCTCGTCGCATTTGAATTGCCATTCTTCCGCGACTATCTCGCAGCTCAATGCGTGAAATAGAAATCAATGTGACAAAGAGGCAGTCCCTTTGTCACATTGCCTATAGGTAGCGACCGGTAATGCTCTTGGAGCAAGCCGCGATGTCGCTCGGCGTGCCGGCGCAGACGATTTGCCCGCCCGCATCGCCACCGCCCGGGCCCATGTCGATCACGTAATCAGCGTTACGGATAAGGTCGAGATCGTGTTCGATCACGATAACTGTGGCGCCCTTGGCAACGAGGCCGTCAAACACGTTCAACAGCACCTGAACATCGAGCGGATGCAGGCCAATCGTAGGCTCGTCGAATACGAATACGGCATCGTCCTGCACGCGGCCCATCTCGCTCGCAAGCTTAAGACGCTGCGCCTCGCCGCCCGAGAGCGCCGGCGTGGGCTCACCAAGCGTGAGATAGCCCAAGCCCAGGTCGTGCAAGGTCTGCAAACGCGTCTGAACTTTCTTGAGCCCCAGTGTGGCGTCGATGGCCTCGTCCACGCTCATGTCCATGAGCTGCGGCAACGTCAGCAAGCTCCCGTCCCTACCCTCGCGATGGATATGCGAAGCCGCGTCTGCATAACGTGAGCCGCGACATGCCGGGCAGACGATCTCGACATCGGGCAAAAACTGCACGTCGAGCGATATCGAGCCCGTGCCATCGCACGTAGGGCAACGCAAGGCGCCGGTGTTGTAGCTGAAGGCGCCCGCTTTGTAGCCGGCTGCCTTGGCTTCGGGCGTACGGGCGAAGGCGCGGCGCAGCTCATCATGGATGTCGGCATAGGTCGCCACCGTCGAGCGCACGTTGGCGCCGATGGGCGTAGCGTCAATCAGGTTTGCGCGGGCAATACCTTCGGCATCGACCCAACGCACGTGTCCCGGCAGGCGCTCGCCAGCTGCCCGAGCCTTGAGCGCCGGGATGAGCGTCTCGAGCACCAACGTCGTCTTGCCCGAACCCGAAACACCCGTCACCGCGACGAGACGACCGCGCGGGATATCGACTTCGAGCGGCTTGACGGTATGGATGGTATCGGTCGCCATGCGGATATGGCCCTGGTCGAACATTTCGTCGTCAGTCACCTGTGGGCGCAAGCGCTTGGGCTCGGCGCGCAAAAACGGAGCGATGCGGCTGTCCCGCGATTGCTCGACCTCGTCTACCGTACCAGCAGCGATTACACTGCCGCCGCCTGCTCCGGCAACAGGGCCCATCTCGACCAGATAGTCGGCTTCCGCCAGTACGCGCGTATCGTGGTCGACAACAACCACGGTGTTGCCGTCATCCACCAGATCGCGCATCACGCCCACCAAGCCGTCGACATTGGCAGGATGCAAGCCAATCGAGGGCTCGTCCAGCACATAAAGCACACCCGTCGACCGGTTGCGCACCACGCGGGCGAGCTGCACACGCTGGCGCTCACCCGTGGAGAGCGTGGCACCGGCGCGATCGAGTGAAAGGTAATCGAGACCCAGGTCGACCAGACGACGGGCCGCGCTCAAAAACGAATCGCAGATATCCGTCGCCATGGGCCGCATCTCGGGCGGCAAGGATGCGGGCACTCCGCGCACCCACTCAATCGCCTCGCCCAGCGTCATGGCTGCGGCCTGCGCCAGATTGATACCGCACACCTGGGGCTGGCGCGCAGCCTCGGAGAGACGCGTGCCACCACAGTCACGGCATGGACCCTCGCGCAAAAAGCGCGCAACGCGTTTGAGGCCCTTGTCGTCCTTAACCTTGGCGAGCGCATTCTCAACGGTATATACGGCGTTGTAATAGGTAAAGTCGAGCGGCGTGGCGCCCTCGCCGTTTTTGGGAACGTAGAGAATGTGCTTCTTAACCGCCGGGCCGTGGAACACGATATCGCGCTCTTGAGGTGTGAGTTGGCTAAACGGCACGTCGGTGCGTACGCCCATCTCGCCTGCCACCTGCTTCATCAGATCCCACATGAGCGTGCCCCAGGGAAGGACTGCGCCCTCGTTGATGGTCTTTGACTCATCTGGCACCAGGCTCGCCTCGTCCACCTCGCGCATGACACCGGTGCCGCCACAGGTGGGGCATGCGCCGCCGCTATTGAAAGCCAAATCCTCGGCACTCGGCGCGTAGAACTCGCGGCCGCATGCGGGGCACGTGAGCGACAGGCCCGCAGCCACGTTAAGGCTCGGCTCCACACGCGCCCCGCAATGCGGGCACACGTGATGGGCGCAGCGGCTAAAGAGTAGACGCAGGCTATTGTTGAGCTCGGTCATGGTGCCAAATGTGGAACGCACACCCGGCACGCTCGGACGCTGGTGTAGCGCGAGCGCCGCCGGTACGTGCAATACCTCATCCACCTGAGCGTGCTCGGCCTGCGTCAGGCGACGTCGAGTATAGGTGCTGAGCGCCTCCAAGTAGCGACGCGAGCCCTCGGCATAAAGAACCCCCAGCGCCAGCGAGCTCTTGCCCGAACCCGACACGCCGGCAATACCCACGAGCTTTCCCAGCGGAATGTCGATATCGATGTCCTTGAGGTTATGGACGCGCGCGCCACGCACCTCGATAGCCTGCGGGCTCATCTTTTGTTCCGTCACCTTTATCACCCTACTCATGCCATAAAATGCGGTCGCGGATATACTCGCCCAGCATGGGCACGGTAAACCGGACGAGGCCGTATCCGGCAGCCTCGATGACGCGCTCGCGAATCAGACTTGCGCGATATTTACTCGCCCAACTCTGAGTACGGTCGCAGCGCTCAATGATATCCGCCATGCGCGTCGGCTCACCCTCGTCAGCAGCCATGGCCTCGATAAAGAGGCGCTGTGGACTGCGCAGCCCGTAATACAGAGGCGCGTCAACCGCTTCGTAGAACTCGGAGACGGCATCCGCATGGCCATCCTCGACATCGCGCCTTTCGATGACCTGCGAGCCACGCCGGACAGCAGACCGCCACATGTAATATCCCACCAGCTGAACCATGTAGGGATGCCCCATGCTCTTGCGCGCCGCAAGGTCCGCCGTCTCCGCGTCAACGTAAAGACCAGCGTCTTTGACCGTCTGGATATACGAATCGCGCACCTTGGGCAAAGATATCGCCCCCAACGTACGCTGCTGGGCACGCCGCAAAAACGTCACGCTCGGCTCTTCGAGCAGATCGTCAACCATACTGGGCAAGCCGGCGAACGCCAGCGCAAGACCGCGCTGGTCGCTATCGGGCAAGCCCGTGGCATCCTGGTCTCCGAGCACCTGCTGATAGAGAACGGCAAGAGCCGCCAGTTCCTCGATAGACGCCGATTGCGCCTCATCAATCGCAAACAGTATGCCCTTGCCTGGACCGAGCCTCTTGAGGCGCTCGTTGACCAGCCCTCGCAACGTCTCGCCCTTTGCCCGCGCCGCCTCGACCGACATCCGGCCAAACGACGGACAGAACTCCATTGACGTCACAACGGGTTTATTCGAGCGAAGCGCGTCGGCCAAGCGGTCGCACAAGCCAAGCGAAGCGGAATCGGAGACAACCGCCCATCCGCGCTCATTGGCTAGACGTTGCAGCTCCCGTAGGAGAACCGTCTTGCCACAGCCGCGGTTTCCCGTAATGAGCATGAGCCTACCCGGCGCTCCGGCGCCGTTATCGAGCCCTTCCTCGAAATCTTCGATGACCGACTCGCGGCCGATGAGTATCGGAGGCCGCTTGCCAGCCGTGGGCCTAAAGGGATTTGGATTCATGTCGGCCTCCTCGGATTGGCAAACCCTGGCAATAGTTATACCAACTTATACCGAGTTATACCAATAGCATATGACAAAGGAGCTGTCCCTTTGTCACATGTGGTCGAAAAACTCGGCGTCTGCTGCTCGCCAGGGGCGGAAGGTGGCGGGATCGATCTTTACGTGCGCCGCGGCGGGTACGTCGTACCATTTGAGCGTGTAACCGGCGCCGTGAGAGCAAAAGACCGAATCGGGCGTGTTGGGCAGATCGGCCTCGGGCTCATAGGCGGCCGTCTCGATTACACGCTCGGCATCATGGCAAGCCGCATAGCCGGCGAACTCTAGGTACAGATGCCCGCGACCGCTCGTGTAGGCGGCCACCTCCAGCGCGTAATCCTGCACCTCGGATGCCGGCACGCGACCCACAAGCTTCGCCCGGTCTCCCGCCATCGCCGGCGGCTCGTACTCAGCGCCCATGCGCGTGGCATCCGAGAGCGCCCGGCCCACGCACTCCCCCGGCACCTCGAGCTCAAAGTGGTACCACGGCTCCAACAGCACCGCCGCGCCAGCCTCACGCGCCTGCATGAGCCCCTGACGAATCGCGCGGTACGTGGCCTGGCGAAAATCGCCGCCCTCGGTATGTTTGGCATGCGCACGGCCGCCCGTGAGCGTAATGCGCACATCGGTGATGGGCGAGCCGGTCAGCACGCCCAGGTGATCGCGCTCCATGGCGTTGGTGAGTGCCAGACGCTGCCAGTTAAGATCGAGCTCGTCGGTCGAGGTCACGGTGCCAAACTGCACGCCCGAACCCGCCGGCAACGGCTCCAGACGCAGATGCACCTCGGCATAGTGGCGCAGTGGCTCAAAGTGGCCCACGCCCTCGACCGGCTGCGAAATGGTCTCCTTATAGAGAATGCCGCCGGGCTCAAACGCAATCGAAAGACCGAAGCGATCGGCCAGCACCCGCTGCACGACCTCGAGCTGCACGGCGCCCATCAACTGCAAGTGAATCTGCTCAAGATGCGTATTCCAGCTTACGCCGAGCATGGGATCTTCGTCCGCCAGCTCAGTCAACGCTTTGAACACCGCATGGACGTCGTATTCGCCCGGCAGCACCGTATAGGTGAGGACCGGCGCAATGACGGGCGCATCGCCCGCGGGCTCCGCGCCCAGGGCGTCCCCCGGGCGAACGTGCGCAAGACCCGTCACGGCACAAATACCGCCAGCAGCAACTTCTTGGGCAAGCTCATACTTCTCGCCGTTATAGATGCGCACCTGGTCGATCTTTTGCTCCCAAGTGGAGGCGCTAGAGCATCCCTCGACAACTTGCTTTGCACGCAGTACACCGCCGGTCACTTTAACCCAAGCCAAGCGCTCGCCGCGATCTCCGCGGCTGACACGATAGACGCGCGCGGCAAACTCCGGGCGCCATGCCTGTTCGCGCATCAGCACGCATATGCCATCTAGCAGCTCGTCCACACCCTGGTCCTTGAGCGCCGAGCCGGCAAAGCAGGGAAAGAGCTTGCGCTCAGCAACCATGCGCGACAGGGTTGCGACAGAAAGCTCACCCGCCTCAAGAAACTCCTCGAGCGCTTCCTCGTCTAACGCAGCAGCGTCCTCCTGAACGGCGCCGCCCGCCAGCAGTTCGTTGGCATCCAGGCAGCCCTCGGAAAGACGTTGCCCAAGTTGTGCCAGCAAAACATCGCGGCCGGGATTCTCCAAATCGATCTTGTTGATGAAGATGAACGTCGGGATGTCATAGCGTGCAAGCAGGCGCCACAGAGTTTCGGTATGCCCCTGCACGCCATCGTTGGCACCCACGACTAAAATCGCGTAGTCCAGCGCGCGCAATGTGCGCTCCGCCTCGGCAGAAAAATCGACATGCCCCGGCGCATCCACGAGCATGACATGGGTATCACCATGGTCGAGCACAGCCTGCGACGAGAAAATCGTAATGCCGCGCTCGCGCTCGATCGCGTTAGTGTCCAGATGCGAATCGCCATCGTCCACGCGGCCGCGCTTGCGAATACGACCCGCGTTGAACAGCATGGCCTCGGCCAACGTGGTCTTGCCGGCATCGACATGCGCCAAGATTCCAACGACCGCTTGCTTCGACATGGCTCTCCTCTTATTACAAGCCCATCGCACGCGGCAACGGGCGTTCACGCTCCACACTGGATGATACAATTTACGAGCCGGCGGGCGAAGCGGGCCCTATCCCCCGACCGAGCTCATCGCCCCGCGTTGCCGCGCGGCGATTTTCGTAGGTTCGCGCCTTGCGAAAGCCGGCTTGCAAAACAGCGCAGCGAACGAAAATGGCCCCACCCGGGCCAGTTTCGTTCGCATGAATTATTGATATGAGGCGTCGCTCTTACGCCTCGCGCAGCCAATCGAACGCGACACGCGCCGTGCCGTCGGACACATAGACGATACCAGTGCGCTCAAAGCCGGCCTTTATGATGGCACCCTGCATGGGCAGGTTGTCCTGATGCGTGTCGATACGCAGGTGATCGGCACGCTCTTTGGCAAAGGCAAACATCGCAGCCGTGATACCGTGCACGGTGCCGTCGGATGCCACGCGGTGCAGCACGGCGTATGGAGTGTCGCTGCGCCATTGACCGTCCTCAATTACGTCATAGCACTCGTCCGGGCCCGGTAAAAAGGCAAACGTCGCCACCACGCGACCGTCGACTTCGCACACATAGCTGCCACCGGCAGCGATATCGGCAGCCAGCTGCTCGGCAGAAGGCGTGCCCTCGGGCCACTGCGTGGCGTTGCCATGCGCGCGCATAAAGGCGCGGGCCGCGTCATAGATAGCCATGACGGCGGGAATGTCGGTATCGAGGGTTTTTCTGATCATCACGCGGCGACCTCACGTTTATTGGTATCACTTTGATTGGGCAATGATACCAGCGTTTGGAGAGGGGCACGAAGCAGATGGGGAGCAAAAAGCGAGCCGCTTGGTCAAAAGCCAAAAGCGAGTTTTTGGGCGCTGCCACGGGCGGCGATATGAGCGACCTGTTTGCGCGCGAAGACGAGCGCCGCGACGCCCTGAACGCCGAGCGCGATGAGGCCTGGCGCTACAAGTCGTGCGAACGCAAAAACCGTTACGACACGCGCGCCGAGGCCGAAGCAGTTATGGCCGACTGCGAAAACCGCGGGCGGCGCGGCTTAGCCTGCTACAAATGCGAATACTGCGGCGGCTGGCACCTGACGTCGCACCCTTGGAAATAGACCCCGCATCGGCACGGCACTGACGGAGCGCCAACCATCGCACGCAAGCTACGGGCGCGGCGGCACCAAAACATCGTAGCGAACGGCCTTGCCCGCAAGTTGATAGCTCGGCTTAACGCCGGCAAGCAGTGGCCCCTTCACCGGTCGCTTGATAACCACCTTGCGCGGATGCACCGCAAGCGCAGCTTCGACCAGCGTCTCCTCATCGGCGCACGGCCGTTCCAGATGATGCAAGAGTTGGAACTTCTTTTTAACCGCCGCGCTCTTGGTGCGCCCGGGAAACATGGGGTCCAGATACACCACGTCGGGAGCGGTGAGCTCGCTCTGCCCGATCAGCTCAGCTGTATGGCGAAGGCCGGCAATGCTGTCCTCGCCCGCATGTAAGCGCATGCGCGCCACGGCTGTCGCAAGCGCCGGATCATCTGCCGCGCGATCCAAGGCATCCTTGAGGAGCGCCGCGATCACGCAATCCTGTTCATACAGATCGACGGTAAAGCCCGCGGCCGCCAACAGCAGCGAATCCTCGCCAAAGCCTGCCGTGGCATCAATCGCCCATGGGCGCTCGATGCCTTTTACGCGCGCGGCCTTTACCAGCAGCTCTTGCTGCAGACGGCCTTGCTTGAGTCGTGGCAGCATGCGGCCAAAATCGGCACGCAGCTCCATCGTACTGTCGGTGAGTGTGAGGCCCTCGGACTTCCCGGTCAGCTCAAGCCCCGCGGCCCGAGCAACAGAAAAGGGATCGACGACGCCCATGGGTACTCCTTAGCAAGCAAAACGAATACGCGAGCGCCGTTCATGACGACACCCAACCGTCCGTTATTGTCCCACATGCGACATGGCCCACAGCATCCCAATGCAAAGCACCGCCATCAATCCCGTGCACACGGCAGCGATCACGGAATCACTCATGCGCCTTCCCAACGACCGCGGCTCACGCACTTGCCCTGCTCCGTACATCATGGCTCCTCCTTGAGACCAACTCCTTGTTACGGCCTCATCATCTCAGCGCCGCACATGAGCTGCCATCGATTTGGCTTACGTCCAGCTTTCCTTTTTGAAAGGTTGGACCGTGCGGGCAAGAGACGCTTTCAAACGCATGCATCGCCCCGTTGAACTACAATGTGCTTCACCATATGTGCAGCACATGAGGTGCGCCAGGTTGGCGTACTCGTATCGAAAGGACCAGCCATGAGCTTCACTCGCAAGACTCTCAAA
Organism: Collinsella aerofaciens; assembly: GCF_902501475.1. Taxonomy (GTDB): domain Bacteria; phylum Actinomycetota; class Coriobacteriia; order Coriobacteriales; family Coriobacteriaceae; genus Collinsella; species Collinsella aerofaciens_AL. The sequence continues at coordinate 112,135 of NZ_CABWIF010000052.1, forward strand.
ATCCTTGCCCTCATCTATTTTGTTCTGGGCATCGCCAGTCTCGTCATTGGAATCGCCGGCATCGCGACCGGCAAGCTCGAGTCCACCTACGGATCGAACGCCATGCTCGCCGCGGCCGTGGTTATCGCCAAGGGCCTCATCGATCTCGCCGCGGGCGTTGCGGGCATCAAGGGCGCCAACAAGCCTTCGCAGGTGGATGGCGCGTTTAAGCTCGGCATCGTCGCTGCAATCGCCACGATTGCGCAGGCCGTGCTCACGCTTCCCGCGTTTGGCGGCGACGCCATCAACTATGGCGCCTTTGTCATCGTGGTGTACGACCTGTTCTTTGTTCAGCAGGCACACGCCATTAAGGCCGAAAACAAGGACCGCCTGTAGGCACCTGTCTCCCATAGCCCCTGCTATCAAGCAGCTAAAAAGGGCCGATCGCGCATCTCCGCGGTCGGCCCTTTACGTTTGCCTAGATAAAACCTACCAAAATAAACCTGTCCCTTTTTGGTAGGTTAGTGGCGGTACTCAGCGATGATGAAGTCGATGTCGGTTTGAAGGGTGTCCAAGTTTGCCAGGCGCTCTTTGTCGGCAGGGCGCGTGCGGTAGTAGTACGGCGTCATCTGGAAAACCGCCTCGATGTCGGCCTGGGTCTGGAGCGTAATGTTCGCAGACACCCGCTGCGTTCCGACCAACTCGAGCTCGGTGGTCTTCGGCAGCTTCTCATCGTTAAGGTACGGCGTGTCGTAGAGCACCTCTTTGAGCCCAAACAGATGACGGGCGCCCGGCACCACGGTGTAGAGCGAGCCCTCGGGCGCCAGCACGCGAGCAAACTCGCGCTCGTTAAAGGGGGCAAAGAGCTCGGTCACCATATCGAAGGCGCCATCGGCCACGGGGATATCCTTCATGTTGGCCACAAAATAGGTCGCATCGCCGCGCTTGGCGGCCAGGCGCACCATCTCTTTGCCCAAGTCGAACCCGTAAGCGTCCACGCCCGGCACCGCGCCCAGGGCACTCGTGTAATAGCCCTCACCGCAGCAAATATCGAGCAGCGTCATGGGGTCTTTCGTAGACGCGGCGTGCCCAGACACCCGCTCGCGCACCAGCTCGACCATTGCATCGCGCAACGGCGCGTAGTATCCGCGGTTCAGAAAGTCACGACGGCTACGCGCCTGCGACTTGGGATCGCCCATGGAGTCGCCGCTCTTGGATGAGCGCAGCAGATATAGATAGCCCTCGCGCGCACGGTCAAACCGGTGTCCGCCCGCGCATGCAGCACCGCGCTCATCGTCCACCAACGGTTCATGGCAAACGGGACACAACAACATGGCAACTCCTTAGCGCGGACTACACAACGCCCACCATTGTCGCACGCCTTCCCCACCTAGTCATTGGGGACGTTCTTGAATGACTAGTTAGAAGAGATAAGGAGTGTCCCCAGCTGCCGACAGAAAAGGAACGTCCCTAAGTGCCGACTGGTTGCATTAGGAGTATCATCGTCTGCGCAAATGAGCACGAAGGAGCATATTAGAGATTGAGAGCGTATGGCTGATACCGCATCTAAGCACATTGACATGACCACCGGCTCGCTGTGGCGCAATATTCCCCTGTTCGCCTTCCCCGTGGCCGCCACGAGCATCTTGGAGCAGCTGTCGAACCTCATCGCCACGGTCATTATCGGTAACTTCTCGGGCGACCAGGGAACCCTCGCCATGGCGGCGGTCGGCTCCAATGTTCCGCTTACCAGTCTTATGCTCAACCTGTTTATTGGCATGTCGCTTGGCTCCAACGTGGTCATCGCCAACGCTATCGGCCGCAACGATCAGAACATGGTCAAACGCGCCGTCCATACCTCGATTTTAATGGCGCTCGTGGGCTTTGTCGTCATCGCGCTGGGTGAGATCTTTGCCGAGCCCATGCTCGCCGCGCTCAACGTTCCCGCCGAAACCATGCCGCTCGCTTCGCTCTACCTACGCGTCTTTTTGCTCAGCCTGCCCTCGATCTTGCTTTACAACTTTGAGGCCGCGATCTTCCGCTCCGTCGGCATCACCCGCATGCCGCTACAGGCGCTTGCCGTGTCCACCGTCCTCAACATTGGCCTGGACCTCATCTTTGTCCCCGTACTCCACTGGGGCGTCGCGGGCGTCGCTATCGCCACCGCCATCGCCTACACCGTCAGCGCCGCCACGCTTTTTATCCGCCTGCTCAAGACCGACTCCGTCGTCCGCGTCACCCCACGCGACCTGGCTATCGACCCCGTCGCCCTCAAGCGCATCGTCAAGATCGGCCTGCCCGCCGGCATCCAAAGCGCCGTCTTTGCCGTCGCCAACATCATCATTCAGTCTGCCATCAACAGCCTGGGCACCGAGGTCATGGCAGCCTCGAGCGCCGCCATGAGCCTGGAGTACGTGTGCTACAACCTACTCAACAGCTTTAGCCAGGCTTGCACCACCTTTGTGGGACAAAACCACGGTGCCCGCCAGATCGACCGCTGCACCAAAACGCTCAAGGTCTGCCTGGTCGAAGGCGGTATCGTCGCGCTCACCACAATTATCGTTATTGTCGGCCTGGGGCGCGAGATCTTGTCGCTCTTTAACAGCGATCCCAACATCGTCTCGATCGGATATATCCGCGTGTGCTCGATCTTCCCGGCGTACGCCTTTAGCATGTTCTACGAAAACATGTCCGGCTACCTGCGCGGCTTTGGTATCTCGCTCACACCCGCCCTCATCACCATGATCTGCGTCTGCGGCATCCGCTTCTATTGGGTGTTCTGCGTGTTCCCGCACTTCCGCACCTTTGCGAACATCATGATGGTCTACCCCATCAGCCTGGGCACCACGGCGTTCTTTATGGTCGTAGCGGTACTACTTTGCCACCCGGCACGCACCTATCGCGCCACCCAAGCCAAAGCGACAGCCCGCTAAACACCGCACCCAACGCCACGCCAGTCATTAATTGACAATATGCGAGCTCATATAGTCGATAAAGCGCCTCGTGGCGATAGGCATGGTGTCCCAGCTGCGCCAGGCCGCCACTACGTCGCGCGAGGGGGCGTGCACGATGGGACGTACGCGAATATCGGCACGCATGCCCTCCACAGTACGACGGTAGAGCATACTCACGCCTAGGCCCTCCTCCACCATCGCCATGATGGTGTAGTCGTCGGTGACCTCGCTCGTCACGTGCGGCGACAGGCCATGCGCCGCGAATGCATCGAGCACCAGGCTCTGTTCGCCCTCATCCAACAGCACAAACGGCTCGGACGCCAGGTCGGCGAGTGTCACCTTTTCCTTTGCCGTCAGCGGATGCGCGGCCGGCAACAATGCCACCAACTCGTCGTGATAGACCACGCGCTTCTCGAGCCCAGCGGTAAATCCACGTGCCGTAAAGCAAAAATCAACCACGCCATCGTGCACCCACTGGGCGTTGCGCGTGTAATCGCCCTGCTTGAGGGTAAAGTGCACGCCCGGGTGCAGCGCACCAAAGTCGCGGATCACACGCGGCAGCACGGTACGACTCACGTTGGTAAACGTCGCGATGCGAATATCGGTCGACGAAAGCCCCAGCAGCTCCTGGCGCTTGCCCTCGAGCTCGGCCTCGGCGGTCACGATCTGGCGCAGGTACGGCAGATACTGCTTGCCGTCGCGCGTAAGCGACACACCCTGCTTTCCGCGCTCGATAAGCGTGGTGCCCAGCTCGCGCTCGAGCGCCTTGACGGCCTGGCTCACCGCGCTTTGCGTATAGCCCAGCTCGTCGGCCGCACGTTTCAGGCTGCCGCAATCGACCACCATACAAACAATCTGATACCGCGATGCCATCGTGCCTCCACATCAATGCAGCCGTAAAACGTTTTGCCGGGGCTTTTTCTGCCTACATTAGTATTTCTTAATCATACTGAAGATACATTCGCTTTACTACATCCACATCTGGGAGCAGAATCCTTTTTGCGAAACCGTTCTGTAACAAAAGGAGTCCCATGGATCGCAAAAAAGCAATCGCGCTCTCATTTTCCGTTCCCGTCGCATGGGGCTTTTCGTATCCCCTCATGAAGATCGGCATGGACAGCATGAACGCCACGAGCATCGTTGCGCTGCGCTGCATCATCGCCTTTGCGGCCTGCCTGCTGCTCTTTCACAAACGCACTTTCCGCATCAATCGCGACCTTATGGTTCGCGCCGCCATTATCGGTGCCATCATGGCAACCGAGCTCACCTGCATGTGTTTAGGCTCCAGCCTCACCTCCGCCTCCACCGCCGGCTTTTTGCAGAGCCTGACGGTCGTGATCGTGCCATTTGCCAACGCCGCCCTGCTGCGTCGCGCCCCCGAGCGCAAAGTGCTCGTCGGCACCGCCATCGTCACCTGCGGCATGCTGCTGCTCTCGGGCGCCGACTTTACTAGCCTGAACCCGGGTGCGCTCATCATGCTGCTCTCCGCTTTTGTCTATGCCGGCCATATCATTGTGGCAAAGCGCTTTGTCGAAGATGTCGACCCGCTGGCTCTGGGCGTTTGGCAGCTGGGCTTCGGCGGCCTGTTCTCGGGCATTGCCGCATGCGTCTTTGGCGGCTTCACGCTTCCCAGCACGCCCAGCGAGATTGTCGTTGTCGTTGCCCTCGCACTCATCTGCTCTGCCTACGGCTTTATCACCCAGACGCTCGTGCAACCCCACGTGCCTGCCGAGACCACCGGCTTCGCCTTCTCGCTCGAGCCAGTCTGCTCCGCCGTCTTCTCGTTCTTCCTGGTCGGCGAGGTCCTGAGCCCCATCGCCTTCTTTGGTGCCGCTCTCATCCTCACCGGCGTCATGGTGGCAACCGTCGAGCTTCCGCGCCTCCGCGCACATGGACAAGCTCGCATGGCAGGAGCGCCCGAGCACGTCTCGTAGACCCCACTCTTCATACAGCCGTGGCGTAAAGGCAACCGGTGCGCCTTTACAATAGATACCGACAGAGCATCTGACGTAAAGGAGCCCCATGGACGCCGCGACCCGCGACCGCAACATAGCAACTTGGTTGGGCGATGCGCCACAGCTGATACGTGACACTACGAACCAGCTGCTCGAGCGCATCGCCCTTTTGCGTGCCGAGCAGACTATCTACCCGGCACAAGACGACATCCTCAATGCCCTCGCCTACACGCCGGCCGACCAGGTCAAGGTTGTCATCTTAGGTCAGGACCCTTATCACGGACCCAACCAGGCCATGGGGCTGTCGTTCTCGGTCCCCACGACGCAAACCAAGTTGCCGCCGAGCCTGCGCAACATTTACAAGGAACTCAATGCCGATCTGGGTTGCCCCATTCCCGCCACGGGAGACCTAACGCCATGGGCACAACAGGGCGTCCTGCTCCTCAACACCACGCTCACTGTGCGCGAGCATGCCGCGAACTCGCACGCCAAGCTGGGCTGGAGCACGCTCACCGACTACGTTATCGAACGCTGCTGCCAGCTGCCCCAACCGGTAGTCTTTTTGGCATGGGGCCGCTTTGCCCAGCAGATGGTCGAAGGTAAGCTCGTCGCAACTGGTGCGGGCAAGGCAACCGGCAAGTTCTGCCTGGCCTCTACGCACCCCTCGCCGCTTTCGGCCAACCGTGCCACGGCAGAACTCCCCGCCTTTATGGGATCGCGTCCCTTCTCGGCAGCCAATCGGCTACTCGAGCAGCATGACTCGACCCCCGTCAATTGGACTTGCCTCGGCTAAAAATCGATACATCAAAAACGCGTCCGACGGCTTTCCATCGGACGCGTTTCCTATTCGGGCCAAATAAATTGTGTGCGGCCGGCCTCGCCGCCATCGATCAGCAGGCTCTGCCCGGTCATAAACCGGTTGGTCACGCCCACAAAGTAGATCCACTCGGCGATCTCTTGGGCGGTGGCCCAGCGCTTAAGCGGCGTGAGCTCCATAATCTGGTTCCACAGCTGTTCGTCTTCCATCACGCAACGGTTGAGCGGCGTGATAACGCCGCCCGGGTCCACACTGTTGGCGATGGCCTGCGGTGCCAGGCGGTTTGCAAGGTTCTTGGTGTAGGCGATAACGCCGCCCTTGCTGGCGGCATAGGCGGGAAACTCCGATCCCGTATGCCCGCTCGCCGACCCCACATTGACCACGGATTTAATAGCCGGCGCCGGCTTGGCGGCAAGTCCCTCCCCCACAAAGGCGTAACGCTCGGTCACGTTGATGGTGCCACACAGGTTGGCGGCGATGTCATCGGCCGAATCCTGCGTACCGGCAACGTTCACGATCACCTGGGGCTCAAGGTCGTCCGGAAACGCGTCCGGCTTGCGGACATCGACGATCAGATGGCGGTAGCGCTCGTGTTCGATCGCCGCCGGCAGCAGATCAAAGCCCACGACCTCGTGACCCTCGTCCAAAAAGCGCTGCACGCACGCGGCTCCGATACCGCCCGAAGCGCCCGTGATCAAAACCCGCATACTTGCTCCTTAGGCGGTTGCGTGGCGCTCGAGATACTCGGCGCCCACATTCTCACGCTCCCAGCCACGCACGACCTTGTAGCCCACGGGGCTCAGGAAGACCTCGCACAGCAGCTCGGCAACAGCGCCGGTCAGCGAGCACATAAGGACCTGTACCCACGTCCAACCAAAGAACGTGTGGCTCACCACAATGGCAAAGACCAGGTTGTCGATAAACTGGCCAACGCCCGTGGACACATAGGAGCGGAAGGCAAAGCTCGCAAAGTTATTCTTTTTGAGCATACGGCCGAGTGACTGGTTAAGCGTGGAGTTGACCACGGCAGAAACGAGCATTGCCAGCGAAGAGCCCAGCACCACGTACCAGGTGCCGCCGATGGTGGCGTTAAGGGCAGTGTTGACCTCGATCATGCCCGTGTCGTAGTAGGCGCCCCACATACCGGGCGTGAGCGAGCATGCCCAAAAGCACAGGCTCACGGCCAGGTTAACCAGCAGCGCGAGGATAGAGATTTTGATGGATGCCTTGGCGCCAAAGCGCTTGCAGATCATGTCCTGGCACAAAAACGAAACCCAGCTCACCACAAAGCCACAGTCGAGCGCCAGATACGGCAGGCTGATAAGCTCTTTGTTGGCCAGCAGGTTCATCATGATGACGCTCACGAAAAACAGCGAAACCGTTGCCGCGGGAATGCTCCGCAACAGGACCTTGTAGTCCTCCATGACCTTCTTGATCATTATGTACTCCTTTGGTTTTAGGTTTAACGAGCAGGATATCGGACCCGAACTGCTCGGACGCCCCGGTCTTGAGACGACGGTGGGTATAATAGCCGCTCACACGGCATAAGGCAAGCAAACGGCGCGGCAGCCCCGCAGGGCCACCGCGCCGATACGTTAAAAGGCTACGTTGCCAAACTCCGACAGGATCAGGTCGGGGTTGTGGTCGGTTGCCCAATCCACATTCCACGGGCTCGTGAACAGCAGCAGCTTACCGCCGCGCATGTCCTCGACGCGCAGCGTGTCACGCGTGAGCGAAAGGCCCGGGATATCAATAGTGTCGGGGTCGTTCTGGATCCAGCGGATGTCCGTATAGGGCAGCGGCTGGCGACGAACCTCAACACGGTACTCAGCCTTGAGGCGGCGCTCGAGCACCTCAAACTGCAGCACGCCGACCACGCCCACGATGACGCTTTCCATGCCGGCACCCAGCTCGCGGAAGATCTGGATGGCACCCTCCTGGGCAAGCTCCTCCATGCCCTTGACGAACTGCTTGCGCTTGAGCGTGTCGACCTGCGTAATGCGAGCGAACATCTCGGGGGCAAACGTCGGGATCTGCGGATACTGCACGTGGCGCTTGCCAGAGCACACGGTGTCGCCGATGCTAAAGATACCCGGATCGAACAGGCCCACGATATCGCCCGCGTACGCCTCGTCAACAATCGCGCGGTCATCGGCCATCATCGAGGTGCCCGTGGCCAGCTTGAGTTTACGGTTGCCCTGCATGTGGAAGGCATCCATGCCACGCTCGAACTTGCCCGAGCAAATGCGCACAAAGGCGATGCGGTCTCGGTGGTTCTTGTCCATATTGGCCTGGATCTTAAACACAAAGCCGCTAAAGTCGTCACGGCAGGGATCGACCGGCTCGCTGGTGAGCGTATCGGTATAGGCACGCGGCGTCGGGGCCAGACGCAGGAACTCCTTGAGGAAGGGCTCCACGCCAAAGTTGGTGAGCGCCGAGCCAAAGAACGCCGGGCTCAGCTTGCCGCAGGCCACGGCATCCAAATCGAGCTCGTCGCCGGCGCCATCGAGCAGCTCGATGTCGTCCATCAGGTTCTTATGGTTCTCCTCGCCAATAAGCTCATCCATGGAAGGATCGCCCAACTCGGCCTCGACCTCGGCGACCTTCTTGGTGGCGTTGGCGTGACCGTCGCCCTCGAAGGCGATAACGCGACGGGTCTGACGATCGAACACACCGCGGAAATTGCGGCCGCTGCCGATCGGCCAGTTCATGGGATACGTATTGATACCCAGGACGTTCTCGATCTCTTCCATGAGCTCAAACGGATCGCGAGCCTCGTGGTCGAGCTTGTTCACAAAGGTGAAGATGGGAATGTGGCGTAGCGTGCAGACCTTAAAGAGCTTTTTGGTCTGGGCCTCGACGCCCTTAGCGCCGTCGATGACCATGACCGCGGCGTCGGCGGCCATAAGGGTACGGTAGGTATCTTCCGAAAAGTCCTGGTGGCCGGGGGTATCGAGGATGTTGACGCAGGCGCCGTTGTAGGTGAACTGCAGCACCGAGGAGGTAACGGAAATGCCGCGCTCCTTCTCGATGTCCATCCAGTCCGAAACGGCATGCTTGGCCGAGCTCTTGCCCTTGACCGAGCCGGCAGTCTGGATGCTGCCGGTATAGAGCAGCAGCTTCTCGGTAAGCGTGGTCTTACCGGCGTCCGGGTGGCTGATGATCGCGAATGTGCGGCGCGACGAGATTTCATCCGACAGGCTTGCCATGCGGATCCTTTCTTGCATTGAGTGCATTACGTCGTTGTAACCGTACTATTGTAGCCGCGAAATCCCGCTCTAGGGCGCCTATCAGGACAAATTCATCAGTTGGAGCCAGGGTAGCCGGCCCAATCAGTATTTGCCTCTTGCATAACTGTATATAGTGTATATATACTGTGCTTACCGGTTATATACACGTGTAGCCCAACAGCTAAGGAGCCGCTGTGGACATCATCCTATCCAATTCGAGCGACAAGCCCATCTACGAGCAGATAACCTCGCAAGTCAAAGCTCAGATCTTATCGGGCACGCTCGCTGCGGGCGCCAAACTCCCCAGCATCCGTGCACTCGCGAGCGATCTTGGCGTGAGCGTCATCACCACCAAGCGCGCCTACGCCGACCTGGAGCAGCTCGGGTTTATCTGCACCGTGCAGGGCAAGGGCTGTTTTGTCGCCGAGGGCAACCAGGAGCTTTTGCGCGAAAACCAGCTCTGTCATATCGAAGAGCTGCTTGCGAAAGCGGCAAGCCAAGCCGAAGCCTTGGGCGTCACGCGCGACAAACTGCACGAGATGCTCGACCTGGTAGCCCCCGAAACCATGCAGTAGCCATCTGCAAGAAAGGCTATACCATGCAAAACTTGCTTGAACTCAAAGGCATCTCACGCACTGTAAGCGACCGCTTTTCGCTGCGCGACGTCACGCTTGCCGTGGAGCCTGGCCAGATCGTCGGCTTTGTTGGTGCCAACGGTGCTGGCAAAACAACGACGATTCGAGCCGCGCTCGGGCTTATAAAGCTCGATGCCGGCGAAGTGCACCTGTTTGGGCAGCACTGCGGTGCCGACGCACCCGGTGAAGTGCAGCGCTGCTTGCGCACTCGTGTCGGCCTCGTGCTGGACACGTGTCCCTTCCCTTCCACGCTCAAGGTGACCGAAGTTGAGGCACTCGTAAGCCCGGCGTACCCCACCTGGAGCCACGACACCTTCGTTAGCCTCATCAACCGATTTGACCTCGATCCCAAGGCAAAGGTCAAGGACCTCTCCCGCGGTATGGGCATGAAGCTGCAACTTGTCTGCGCACTCAGTCACAAGGCCAAGCTGCTCGTTTTGGACGAAGCCACCGCGGGCCTCGATCCCATGGCGCGCGAGGAACTGCTTGATGAGCTACTCGCCTTTGTTTCCGACGACCAGCACAGCGTGCTGCTCTCGAGCCACATTACGTCCGACCTCGATCGCACCGCCGACCGCGTTATCTGCATCGATAACGGCTCGATTGTGTTTGACCTGCCGCGCGAGGACATTACCGACCACGCCGGCATCGCCCACTGTACCCAAGCACAGGCCGCCGAGCTTATGGCTTGCGTCGAAGGCGCCCGTGCCGCCCACCACGCCTATAGCGTGGACGTGCTCGTGCCCAACCGTCGCGAAACGCTCGAGGCCTTCCCCGAGATTCCCTGCGATCGGGCAACCATTGACGACTATCTACGCCTCACGCTGAAAGGGGCTTCGAAATGAAACGCGCCTTTATGTCCGAGACCGCCATCGTTCGCACGCTCGCCCCGAGCATCGCGGGCGTCGGCCTGTTCATATTCGTCGTATTGACCCTTGCCAACGCGACAGACGGCGATTCCGGCATGAGCGCCGGCGCCTGTGCGGTCAGCGCAATGTCGCCCATCATAATCATGAACTCGCTAGCTGGCTACGATAACCAAAACGGCTGGGAACGTTATCGAGCAACGTTGCCCTTCTCGCGCAAAGACATTATTTGCGCACGCTACCTGTGCATCGTTGTCTTCTCGGTCGTCATGGCATGCGCGGCTACGCTTCTGAACATCCTCGCCCTTCCGCTCTTCGACCCCATGGGCATCCCTTCGACATGCCAGACGATCTTTGAAATCGCAACCGCCTCGGCGGCATCGATGCTCATCTCCCTCATGATGGTATTCTTGACACAGCCGCTGTTCTTCCGATTTGGACACATGGAAGCGCTGCGCCTATCCCTTGGCCTGTTTGCCCTGTTTGGCTGCGGCACCATGGCAATGCTGAGTTCCTCCAACCCCATCAGCAACTGGCTCATGTCGATTGCCGGGGCGAATCCCGATCCTGCCGTTCTTAGCTGTCTGTGTGCAGGCATCGCCGTACTTGCCCTCGCGCTATGTGCAATCAGCTGCACCGTCAGCACCAAGGTTTATCGAGTACGCGATCTGTAGCCACGCGTGTCTCAATCCACGAAGGACGCGATCGCCGCCCCTCCCCGTAAATCCGTGACAAATGGCATATCCCCAGCGTGAGCCACCGTACTACTTGCGCAGCGGCTTGGGCAGCGGAATGCCGGCGGCGATGGCGGCGGCGATGATCATACAGACGATGCCTTTGAGCGGGAAGCACATGAGCAGCAGGCCCACGACCATGATGGGCTGGCGCATGACGGCGCCCATCGTCGATGCCGTGCAGACGGCAACGCAAAAGACCGGATCGGCGCCGGTGAGGATAGCAAGGCCATAGCCTAGGCTTACGCCCGAGAAGATAACCGGGAAGAAGTGGCCGCCGCGCCAACCAAGGTTGATGAGGGCGGGCGTCAGCATGGCCTTAACGAGACCGGTCGCGATAAGCACGCCGGCGGGAATGGTCAGATAGGTTTCCATGAGCACGTCGGCCTGCGTCTCGCCGGCAAACATGGTGTAGGGCAGGACCGTGCCGCAGATGGCGAGCGCCAGACCGGCCAGCATGGCTTTGACGACAGGGCGCGCCCCTATTGCATGAGCAAGCGCTTCGCTCGCGTGCTCAGAGACAAAGTACAGCCAGCCGCAGATTGTTCCGATCAGCGACAGAGGGATGAGCCAGGTAAGCTCCAGGTTGCCCACCACGGCAGCCTCGAACCTCGGCATACCCATGCCGCCGCCCATGAGCTGGCCGAGCAGCAGGTAGGTGCCCAGGCCGCCAGCAATCGCGATGCCGTAAACCACGGTCTTTTGCGCCTTAGGCAGCCTGATGGTGATCTCACCGGATTCGGAATCCTCGCCATCGCCGACACCCTGGCCGTCAGCACTTCCGGCAAGCGGCGCCACAAAGCCAAACACGGGCGCGGTAAAGAGCGCCGTCAGGGCAGCCTGGGTGCCCAGCAGCGTGAGCTCCCTAAACTCGGCGCCAAAGCGACGCATACGATCGCCGACCCAGCTGCACAGACCTGCGATAACGCCGGTCAGACCGGCCTCCGGTCCAATACTTCCACCAAACAGCAGCGGCAGCAATGCCGCGAGCGAAAGCTTGCCCAGGTTGTCGTACGGGTAGCGCCCGTCTTGCTTAACCTTTGCCATCACCTGGTTGAGGTCATCGGTCTTGATGCCCGTCATCTTTTCGTACAGGCCAATCACCAAGCCGCCCAACAGGCAAACGAAAAACGGGTACGGCAAAAAGCCAAACGGGCCGCTGGCAAGCTCGGGCGAAGCGACGCCCAGCGCGTGCGGAATCTCGGTCCATAGATAGTCGATACCGTGCTCCATCGCAAAAAAGAACAGCCAGACCGCAGCACCTGCGAGTGCACCGGTCACGGCAACGCTGACCAAAAACAGCGCGCGGTTTGTGGGTTTGGCAAGGTTATCCATCGGGTCCTCCCGCGGTTAAAGTCGACATAGATACGTTTTATTGTAGAGCGAGCGTTGCTCGAACGAGCCAACCATCTGCGCCGCAAACGGCACCATTGGGAGTCATGGTGGGGCAGGCTCAAGACTTATCCGTTGATAATCGAGGCAATCTCGCGCAAATCGTCGGCAAAGTAGATGCCGTGCTGGCGCCTCGGGCTCGAAAGCCCTTTATCAATCATGTGCCCGAGCAGCGCCTTGAGGTCGTTGTAGTAACCGTCCAGGTTATACAGGATGCACGGAGCACTCAGGTGTCCCAACGACACCGCGGACATGACCTCGGCAATCTCCTCGAGCGTGCCCGTACCGCCCGGAAATGCGATGAACGCATCGCCGAGCTCAATCATCTTGGCCTTGCGCTCCGCCATATCGCTCGTCACGATAAGGTCGTTGATACCGTCATGTTGAAACTCGGCCTCGATAAAAAAGCTCGGCTCAACACCCGTCACGTGTCCACCCGCCTCGAGCACGCTATCGGCGAGCGCACCCATCAGCCCCGATTTGGACCCGCCATATACCAGCGCGTGCCCGTTGGCGCCAATCCAGTTGCCCAGCTCCTGCACCGCGGGCAGAAACGCCGGATCATTGCCGGCACTGGCACCCAGATACACGGTGATATTCATATTTGGTCCCCCTTGTTGTGGCGCACGACGTTCGTCTTAGCGCTGGCGTCGACGATACTCGCGCACGCGACGCGAAAGATCGGCAAGCTCGTCGCGATCGAGCTCTTCCAAATGCTCCAGATCATCCATAAAGCGCGCCATGGTGTCCTTTTGACGCAGCTTGATAAGCGTATTGCAGTAGTTCACCGCCACGCCCGTGAGCATGGCGATGTAGAAGATGCTGATGACGCTCAGAATGACGGTAATGGCGCGGGCAACCGGTGTCTCGGCAGGAATGTCACCAAAGCCGATGGTCGAGACCGTCTCAAAGCTAAACCAGAGACCGTCGCCAAACGTAAGGGACGTGGGTTCGGACAGCCAGACGGCAGTCGAGCACAGCAGGTAAAAGATTAGAAACAGGCCCGTGATGCGCGCAAAGCCAGCCTGTCGCAGCACATCGGCAAGCGTCCTCAACTTGTTCATCGCGACCCCTTTTCCCAGACGCCCAATCTCGTTCGCTCGGTATTGTCCCACAACCGGCAGTTAGGGACGTTCCTTTTAATATGAGCAGGACATTGTCAAGAGGCAAAATCGGGCCTGGCCCCAACGATATGGGGTCAGGCCCTCTCCCTATATCAGCCCGTCCGCGGCGACCTCGGCGTGTCTTACCGACGCTCGTCTTTGCAGTTTAATATCCGCCCGCGGCGATCTCTCGCTGGGCAATCCGTTGCTACGGCTGAGGCTTCTACGTCGAACCGACAGTCTGTGCACGCGTGTGGCGCCCTGGGCGCTCGCAGAAAAGGGACCTGAGGTTCGCCTCAACGGCTTCGGATCGAACCGCTTCCGGGGTGACTGGCTTATGTGCGGGGGACCGCCTCCCCCCCCCTACGCCTCCTCGGCCATGAGGCCGACCGCCCATACCCAGCAGGCGAGCTCGCGCGCCGTGGCCACGTTCGCCTTGTTGCCGTGGACCCCGCGCGCGAGCAGCGCCTCCCGCCTCTCGACCA
>NZ_CABWIF010000053.1:0-742 GCF_902501475.1 Collinsella aerofaciens
TCCGGTTCTCAAGGTGCACGCCCCGCGGCTCATCCGGTCCGACCGGGCCGCGCGGCAAGGAGATATATTGCCAGACCGGAGGGGCCCCGTGGGCGGGAATCGCGCACTCCATATTTTGTTCACAAATCAATTAACTGGGCTCCGAGTTGCTCAGAGTCACACATATGGTCATAAACCCTGGACAGACCGTATGACCTCGGGAATCTTGCTGTCCACTGTAGACATAGCATCTTTATACCCTCGTCGGCCTCCGCTAGTAAGCCCGTAATAAATTGAAGGACAACGTTAACAAACCTATAAAACGCCAGCGGGGGTTCTATCACTAATTAGATAGAGCCCCCGCTGGCGGAGTGTATTTGATTGAAACAACGTCCCTTAATTGATTTACTGGAAATAAGGAGCAAAAGATCCGTCCGGATATACGTGGCGACAGAACCCTGGAGCCGACTGAGCGCCACCAGAAAGCGACATAAGCAAGAAGATCGGCTCTACCTCACCGCGGACGACAACGATGCCCTCGACTAAAGTCAATCCGAGCACTCCTAAAACAGAAAGGGCAAATATCAGCTTATACAACGCAAAAAAAGGGGGAGGCCGCGAGGCCTCCCCCTTCTCAGTTCAAGCGTACGGCTCGGTGCCGTCCACCGGTCAGCGGCGCCCTGGCCTCCCACGGGCTGACCCCGCAGTACTCTCGGCGCGATGGGGCTTAGCTTCCGGGTTCGGAACGGGACCGGGCGTGCCC
>NZ_CABWIF010000054.1:0-714 GCF_902501475.1 Collinsella aerofaciens
GCTCGCCGACAAGGTCGCCGACGAGGGCTACGACGCCGTGTTCCTGATGGGCGTCGGCGGCACCTGGGACGAGCTCATGCAGCTCGAGTACCTCATGAACAAGTTCGGCGACCGCGACCTCGAGGTCTACCTGATCCACGCCGCCGAGTGGAACGTTTCCGGCCACAAGCGCATGACCGAGAAGTCCGTCGTGCTCACCGCCTCCGAGTCCGGCACCACCCCCGAGGTCCTCGAGGCCGTCAAGAAGATGAAGGACATGGGCGTGCGCGTCTACGCCATGACCAAGCCCGAGGGCCCCATCGGCCAGGCCGTCGGCGCCGAGAACTGCGTCGCCATGGCCTCTGACCATGGTTCGGGCGGCTGCGAGAAGGGCTACTACCTCGCCGACTGCTTCGGCCTGCGCCTGCTCAACCGCCGCGGCTGCTTCCCCAAGTTCGACCTGTTCATCGAGCAGACCAAGGACATCTGGAAGGACATGCTCGACATCCGCAAGCGCTTCGAGCCGCGCGCCGAGGAGCTCGCCAAGAAGTACGCCCTGGCCCCCTACACCATGTTCATCGGCTCCGGCGCCCTGTGGGGCGAGACGATCCTGTTCTCGATGTGCATCCTCGAGGAGATGCAGTGGAAGCGCACCCGCTACATCACCTCGGCCGACTTCTTCCACGGCACCCTCGAGCTCGTGGAGCCCGGCGTCCCCGTGTTCCTGTTCATGGG
>NZ_CABWIF010000055.1:0-98637 GCF_902501475.1 Collinsella aerofaciens
GGGAGCCCCTTCCATGAATGCGGCGTGGCCGCCACGGTTGGATTAGACACTCACCATTGTCGGCCTAATCCGCGGTCTTTCATGCAGCAGGGGCTCTCAATGTTTTTATGTCCTGCTCATATCGTCTCTGCCGGCACCTGGGGACAGTCCTTGCAGGGCGTCCCCACAGCGCCTATGCCAGCTTGTCGATTTGCCCAATCTCCCAAAGCGGAATATTGACGAGCATGCCCTCGTCTCTATATGCCGCCAGGGAGCTCCTCACGCAACGCTCGAGTTTGAATTTTTCGCAGGCTATTTTCAGACTCTTCGCTTTAAGGTTCTCTGCCGCCTTGACCTCAAGCGGAAGCACAGTTCCCGCATGGTCGATGGCAAAGTCGGTTTCGGCATTGCCAGAGGTAGAGGACCAATACGCGGGAGTTTTGTCCTGGAGCAAAAGCTCCTGCGCGACGTATTGTTCGGTCAGCGAACCTTTGAACTCGGTAAAAACAGCGGATCTGTTAAGAACGATGGCCGGAGAGAGACCGGAGAGCGCTCCGAGGATGCCGGTGTCGATGCAGAACAGTTTGAAGCCCGAGAGGTCTTCATAGCTCGAGAGCGGCGCCTTTAGAGCGGAGACACGTGGCACCTTATGAACGATTCCGTAGTCCGTGAGCCACTGGAGGCTTTCCTCGAAATCGCGTGCGCGCGCTCCGGGGCGAAGGGCGCCATAGACAAACTTCTTGTTCTCCTTTGCAAGCTGGCCGGGAAGGGATTTCCAAACCAACCTCATGCGCTCGACGATGCGGGCGGGTGCATGTTTGCCAAAATCGGATTCGTAAGCCTCGATGATTTGCTGCTGAAGCCTTCGGGCTTCGATGAAGTCGCGTGTCTCGGCGAAAGTGGAGACAACTTCGGGCATACCGCCGACAACAAGGTATTCCTTGAGCAAGCGTTCGAGCTTTTCGGCAACGTTTGCCAGAAGGTTCATGTCTGCGGCAAGGATGGCGTCGGCGAGCGGGTTGCCGTCGACGGCACGAACGAATTCGGCAAACCCCATGGGACGCATGGTGAGCTGGTCGATTTTACCGACGGGAAATGACTCATTTTCGCGTCGGAGCGCGAGGCCCATATAGGAACCGGCTGCCACGATGTGGTATTCGGGTGCAAGTTCGTTGAAGTACTTGAGCGAGGTGATCCCGCGTAGCGCCTCTTGGATCTCGTCGAAGATGATGAGCGTGTCTGCCGGCGTTACGGTTTGGCCACGTAGGAGTTCTATCTGGGAGATGATGCGCTTGGGGTCGAGGTCCCCATCGAACAGCGAGCGTGTGCTCGGCTCGAGCATAAAGTCAAAACGAATGACGTTTCGATACTGCTGGCTTGCGAATTCGTTAAGAAGCCAAGTCTTTCCTGTCTGGCGGGCTCCCTTAAGCAAGAGAGGTTTGCGATTCGCCCTTGATTTCCAAGCGATAAGTTCACTCATAAGCTGTCGCTGCATATTGCCTCCCAACCCTCTCGGCTAGTATAAGGCCATTTGGGCGTTTCCATCGGAAAATGTGGGAGACAGCCACGTTTTTCCATCGGAAAATGTGGGAGACAGCCACGTTTTTCCATCGGAAAATGTGGGAACACCAACCTAAGTTGCGGTGGAATAGTTCCTAAATGGGCTGGTAAACTGCCAAAACAGGAACTATTCCACCGCAACTTAGAGCCCCGCCGTCGTGTAAAAGAAACGAGCCCGCATCCCCGGGGGACACGAGCTCGTAAAAGCCAAATGGTAGGGGCGGTGGGACGTCCGCGTATTTGCTGCGCAAATCCGCATCGGCTTCGGACGCCTGCCGGCGCCCTCGCCGGCTCGCTACGGACGCTGCGCGTCCGCTTAACGCTCGCCCCCTCGCGGGTTCGAGTCCCACCGGCATCTAAAAGAAGCGAGCCCGCATCCCTGAGGAACACGGGCTCGAAAGCTCCATATGGTAGGGGCGGTGGGACTCGAACCCACAATCCTTGCGGCGAGAGATTTTAAGTCTCCTGCGTATGCCAATTCCGCCACGCCCCCGTGAGACTAGAAGTCTAGCACAAGCCGTCCGTTACGCGTTGACGGCCATCGAGTGTTGGCCCGACTTCTCCAGGAACTCCTGGAACTTGGCTTCGTCGCCCTTGTTCTGGTACTGCAGGGCTAGCAGGTACTCCAAGCGGCAGCGCTTGACCGGGTCGTCGCCGACATCCTCGAGCATGCGCTCCAGCTCGGGAATGTCGTTGTGGCGCTTGAGGATCATCGTGTCGTACATCAGCTGACACTCGTGCGCAACTGCCTCGGCCTGACCGCCCTCAAAGCCCTTGATCTCGTGCAACAGCTCTTTGGACTTTTTGCGGTCCTCCTGGCCAACATAGTAGTTAAAGGCCTTAATCACCAAGTCGACGCGCTGCATCTTGGGGAGGTTGAGTCCCAGCAGTAGGTCGAACATCTCGCTGGCGCGCTCGTGGTCCTCGCGCAGCAGATAGGAGTTCAGACGCAGGTAGTCGCGGTTGTAGCGCGGGTACAGCATGCTGGTGAGTTTGCCGTCGAGCAAACGATCGAACTCGTCCCACTGCTTGGCAGCCATAAGCTGCTGCAGGCGCTTAAACGTGGTGCGTTTTTTGACGCTAAAGAACACCGACACGGCGATGCAGATGATAACGACGGCGGTCCAGAGGGTGCGGGAATCGGGCATATTAGGGTCCTTAGTCGCTCATAAAGCGAGCGGTATGACAACACGTACTAGATGTATTATACGCAGCGCGCAAGCAAACTGGCATAAAAGCTCATCGAGGCCGAGTGCCATCGCTCGCTGCGGTACACTTACCTAAAGTAAACCATGAAGGGAGACATTACCTATGAAGAAGATCGTTTTGGCTTGCGGTGCTGGCGCTGCTACTTCCACGCTCGTTGCCCAGAAGGTCGCTACTCTGCTCGACGCCAACGGTTATGCCGACAAGTACGAGATCGTGCAGTGCGCCATCTCCGAGGCCAAGGATTACTGCGACGAGGGCGCTGACCTGCTGATCGCCACCACCGTTGCCCCCGAGGGCCTCACCTGCCCGTACGTGAGTGGCGTGCCCTTCATGACCGGCATGAACCGCGTCGCTGCCGAGAAGGCCGTTCTCGACGTCATGGCTCAGTAGGCGCTGACTGCATGAGTGAGCAGAACGCCAACCCGGTAGAGCTCTTTGGTATGCGCGTTGCCCATGTGGGCATTAACGCCACCGACCCGGCAGACGCCCTGGAGATCGCGGAGCTGTTCTCGACGATGATGGGCCTGCCCGTCACCGAGACCCCGGTTTCGTACTTCAACGATTCGCTGGTCGAGATCATGAAGCAGAACGGTCGTGGCACCAAGGGCCACATCGGCTTTGCCGTTAACGACATCGATGCAGCTGAGAAGTGGTTTGCCGAGCGCGGGCTCGAGGTCAACGAAGAGTCGCGCGCGCTGCTGCCCGACGGTGGTACCAAGCTCGTGTACTTTAAGCGCGAGTTCGCCGGTTTCGCCGTGCACCTGTGCCGCGAGTAGCGCACAAGCTGCCATAGCTGGCAAAAAGGGATAGGGTCGCGTGGCCCTATCCCTTTATTTATGCCGAGGGGCTTCCTATCGTGGCAGGCGAATCGTAAAGCGGCTGCCGACCCCTTCGACCGAGGTCACACCGATGACGCCGCCGTGGCTGTCGACGATCCACTTGGCGATCGCAAGCCCCAGACCCGAACCCTGTGCGCCGGCATCGCGCGCGTTGTCGGCACGGTAGAACCGCTCGAACGCGTGAGCTGCGGATTCCTGGTTCATGCCGATGCCCTCGTCCTCAACACTTATGTCGATCGTGTCCGCGCCCGCATCCGGCGTTATGCCAAATGTGACAGTCGTTCCCGCATCCGAGTACTTGGCGGCGTTTTGCACGATCACGCGCAGAGCCTGCTTCACGAGCGCCACGTCGACGGGCGCGTCGCAGCGCGGGTCGCTGGCAAGCAAGGTGTCAAAAGTCAGCCGATACGTGTGCTCGGCATCGATCATCTGTGACTCCTCGCATACCTCGCTGACCAGTGCAGCCAAGTTGGTATGCGCGCGCCGCAGGACCGTGCGCCCGGCATCGCCGCGCGCCAAAAACAGCAGCTGTTCTACGAGCTCTTGCATGTGCTCGCTTTCGGCCTTGAGGGACGCGATAGACTCCGCCAGCACGTCCGGGTCGTCTTTGCCCCAGCGGTCGAGCATGTTTACGTAGCCCTGAATCACCGCGATGGGCGTGCGCAGCTCGTGGCTCGCATCGTTGACAAAGCGCATCTGCTGCAGCTTGGCCTCTTGCATCTGACGCAGTAGGCGGTTGAGTGCGACCTCGATGCTTGCCAGGTCGGCGTCGCCGGTAGTGACGCTCGGCGAGTCGACGCTTGCGCGCTCGATGGCCTGCTCCAGCGTTTCCATCTTGCCGCCGGAGAGCTGCATGCGGCCGAGTTCGTCCACGCGCAGTGCCAAGTCGTTGAGCGGCGCCATGGTGCGGCGCACGCGGCGGGCACCGCCGAGCATGTTGAGCACGCTGATGACCTGCCAACCCACAACGACAAGGTAGAGAGGCCATAGCGCGACGAGGTCCTGCGCGAGGGGGAAAGTCTTGGTGGTACGCGCAAGCTCGACGGTATAGGTGAGCGTTGCCAGGTCCCAGCCGCGCGCGGGCGTCAGCGACATGCCGTGAACGGTGGCGCTGGGGATCCATCCTGCGGTAAACGCGCCGTCGGGCAGCGTCTGGTTGTATCCATAGACGAGGATCGCCGTCGCAATCACCATCAGCAGCAGATCGAGCCAGACGTAGCTTATCAGGCGGCGCCACATATAGCTCCAGTTGATGGCACGGGCGATGGATGTGACGCGCTTGGTCTCGGCGTTACGCGCGGCAGACATAGCCCACCCCGCGCACGGTCTGGATGATGCGGGCACTGCCGCCGTCCTCGATCTTGGCGCGCAAGTGCGCGATGTGTACGTCGACGTTGTTGGTGTCGCCCACGTATTCGTAGCCCAGCGCCTCGTGCGCGATGCGCTCGCGCGTGAGCACGGTTTCGGCATGCGCCATAAGCAGGGCGAGAACGTCGAACTCGCGGGCAGTCAGCACGATGGGCGAGCCGCCGACCGTGACTTCGCGGCGGTCGGGATCGAGCGTGACCGAGCCCGCGGTGAGTGCAGCGGGGGAGGGCACGGCAGAGGTCTTGGCCGAGTCGCCAGTCGGGGGTATCGCAGCGGCACCCGTAGCGCTCTCCCCGGCACCGACGCCGCCAACGCCCGAAGCCGCCCGCACGGCCTCCGCGCGCTTCAACGCCACGCGGATCCGTGCGGGCGGCTCCTCAATCGCAAACGGCTTGGTCAGGTAATCGTCGGCGCCGGCGTCGAGCCCAGCCACCTTGTCCATCACGGCATCGCGCGCGGTGACCATGATCACCGGCACGTCCTTGTGCTTACGTACGCGCCGCAGCACCTCCATGCCGTTGAGCTGCGGCAATAGCACATCGAGCAGAATCAGATCGTAGTTGCGCTCCAGCGCCAGGTCCACGGCGGTGCGGCCGTCGGCGGCGTGCTCCACCTGGTAGCCCTCGTGCTCCAGTTCGAGCGTCACAAAGCGGGCGATTTTCTCCTCGTCCTCTACGATCAGGATCCGTGTCATGCGTGCCCCCGTCTGCGATTACTTGTCGTCGTTGAGATTTTGCTTGATGTCATCCGCGGCATCGGCGGCATGATTCATTAGGTTGTTGATGCTGCCGGGCACGTCGCCGTCGCTGTCGATGCGGTAGCGCATGCCAAAGAACAGGCCAAGCAGCATCAGCCAAATCGTGGCGCCCCAGGCAAACAGGGCGACGATGGGAATCAGGATAGGAATGTTGAGGATGATCGCGTCGCGGCGCGTGGCGATAAACTTGGTGTCCAGGCTCAGGCGGAAGAGCTTTTTGAGGTACTCCCACACGCCGTCCATCTTCTTGGAGAAGTCGGTCTTTTCGCTCGACTTCTCGTAGGCGGCCTGCGCGGCGACCATCTCGGCCGAGGGTTCATCGACCGGCTCGGACTCGGTGGCGGCATGCGCCGACGTGGTCTGCGTCTTGCCCTGCGACTCGAGCCAAATGATGGCATCCAAAACGTTGCCGTCGGCAGCGTCGAGCACGGCCTTGGCATCGGTGTAGCTCACGTTGCACTTGGTGCGGATGGTTTCAACTTTTTCGAGGTCGTCCATGACCTGTCCTTTCGTTCGATGGGCGCGACGCCGGGCGATCTGCCCGGGCGCGAGCGTTGCGTTCGGCGGCCTGCGTGGCGCCGCCCCGCCCTTGGTCGAACTCTATAGTGCAGGTTATAGATTAAGCGACTCTTGAGCCAAGATTAATGTTGGATGAGTTTTTGGGTAGCGGTGGGAAAAGTATTAGACCTCGATAACGGGGGATGTGGTGCCGGTGCAAAACGGCGTCAAAGGTTGGTCGAGCAGGCGGTTTCTCCATTGATGTCCGCACGACATGTGACACTTACCCTGCCGCCCTGCTCTGCCGCGGTGGCATATACCCGAACGGCGACCCTCTAAGGAGTTCGATACCAATGAGCGACAACACCAAGCATCTCGCAAAGAAGTGCGTCAAGGACGCGGGGCCGTGCCTCGCGCTGTGCCTTGCCGGCGCAGCGGTCGCGCTGCTGGCTGTTCTGGGGCCGTTTGATGTGCTCCGAAGTGCCAGTTCTCTGCGCGTTTGCATGGCTCTTGCCGGCGCCATGATGACCGGCGGCGTGCTCGATCTGATCTTTTGGGTGTTTGACCCGTTTGGATGGAAGAGCGAGGGGTAGGTCCCAAAGGATGGAAGGGCTGGAACGGTTGACTTAGTGATCGTGCAGAATGTGGGCTAGCGACTTACAGGGAAGTGGTGATCCGATGACGGTCTATGTGACGGGCGATATTCACGGCGGCGTCGACATGCAAAAGCTTCGCGACTGGGATCTTGGGGATGGTCTGACGAGTGACGACTATCTCATCATCGCGGGCGACTTTGGCTTTCCGTGGGATTTCTCTGCCGAGGAATGTGCCGACATCGCCTGGCTGGAGTCGCGCCCCTATACCGTGCTGTTTGTCGACGGCAACCACGAGCGTTTCGATCACTGGTCGGAGCGCCCCATGGAGTTGTGGCACGGCGGGCTGACGCAGCGCCTGTCGGATACCTCTCCCATACGGCGCCTGACGCGTGGCGAGACTTTCGAGCTCGATGACTCAATGATCTTTACCATGGGCGGCGCCACGAGCGTGGACAAGGAATATCGCATTCCGTATTCCAGCTGGTGGCCGCAGGAGCTGCCGGACGAGCGCAACTTTGAGGAGGCGCGGGCAAAGCTCGACAGCGTGGGTTGGAAGGTCGACTATGCGATTACCCATACCTGCTCCACGCGCATGCTTTCGCCCACGCTTTACCCGGCACCTGGCTGGAATTATCCCGATGCCGATCGACTCACCACGTTTTTCGACGAGCTGGAGGACCACCTGGACTACAAGCGCTGGTACTACGGGCATTTTCATCGTGACGCCAACCCAGCCGAGTGCCACACCGTGCTCTACGACTGTATTGTCCGCCTGGGCGACGAACTCCAGCCCTGGGATGTCGCGTAGGGGCGGGGTGGCTGGCTACTCGACCGTTACAGTGATGTTTTCCCGATGCGTGCGGATAACATCCCAGCTAAAGTGCTCGACCAGCTGTTCGGCAGAGCGCGGCGTGGTGTCTGGCGCGATGCCTGTTTGCCCGGCGAGCCAGCCCAGCAGTGCCTCGGGTGCGCCAAAGCGGGTGCGGAGCTCGCCCAGGTCCAGGTCGCGGTCGCGCTTGGAAAGGCGGCGGCCGTCCGGTGACATGAGCAGTGGAATGTGCGCGTAGTGCGGCGTGGGCAGTCCCAACAGGTGCTGCAGATAGATCTGGCGCGGCGTGGACCCCAGCAGGTCGCATCCGCGCACGACCTCGGTGACGCCCATGGCAGCGTCGTCGACCACCACGGCCAGCTGATAGGCAAACACGCCGTCGCTGCGGCGCACCAAAAAGTCACCGCACTCGGTGGCGAGTGCTTCGCATTGGGCTCCGTACGTGCGGTCCACGAATTCGATCACGTCGCTGGCGAGGTCGTCGACGGTGGGCACGCGCAGGCGCGTGGCCGGAGCACGCAGGGCACTGCGGCGGGTGATTTCATCAGCAGAAAGACCTCTGCAGGCGCCGCGGTAGATGGGCGTGCCGTCGCTGGCGTGCGGCGCGCTCGCGGCGTGGAGTTCGGCACGCGTGCAAAAACAGGGATAGGTGAGGCCGGCGTCTTGCAGCTGGCGCAGGGCGTCCTCGTACAGATCCAGGCGATCGTGCTGGTAGTAGGGGCCTTCGTCCCACTCGAGCCCCAGCCAGGTCAGATCGTCAATCAGTTGAGCGGCAAGTTCCGGGCGCTTGCAGCGATCGTCCAGGTCCTCGATGCGCAGCACGATGCTGCCGCCCTGGCTGCGGGCCGAAAGCCACGAGCACAGGCAGCTGAACACGTTGCCCAGGTGCATGCGGCCCGAGGGCGACGGGGCGAAACGGCCCACGACGGGCGCGGGGGCGGAGGCGGGTGGCGTCGCTGGCGCGTCCGCGGCGGGCGTTGCTATGTTGCGTGTTTTGATATCCATGCGGACGAGTATAGCGCGGGGCTTGGCAGGGAAGGCGTTGCCGCGCTCACAAGTTGGCGGCGGTGCGCATTGCGCACGGTGGGTTTGCGGCTCAAGGTCTCGATCGCTGCGTACCGACTTAGCCTCACAAACGACAGAAACCCCGGCAGCTCTTCGCAACTGCCGGGGTTTCCGCGGAAAAGGGGGACATGATCCTCGAGCGAACGGCAAAGGGGCAAACCGTTTTCGCTCAACTGCTTTATGCCCCTCGGCTGGCGGCTCAATCAGCGCGTGCCGCACCCACACAAAGCCGCTACACCTGTGACAGAGCTGTGAAGTGGTATCTATTGCTGGCGCAGGCCATGCCAAGGAGTGTCCCAGATTGCCGGCAGATAAGGAACGTCCCCAGGTGCCGGCCGCGGGCGTGACTTTCGTCCCGTTTGATACTCCGCTGGCCTAGATGTTCGTCATGTGCGCCCGTAAACGTGGGACAATGGCGTTGCTGGTATCACAGACAAAGGATGTGCCTATGAACGCCCCCGTTGCCAAAACCTGTCGGCAGCGCCGCCCGTTTGCGCGATTTGCTTCCGTCTGCGCACTCGTCGCGCTTGCATTGCTGCTACTGCCCGCCGCCGCACACGCCGACGGTTATTCCATGACCCAAACTTATATCAGTGCCACGGTTGAGGCCGATGGATCGCTGACCGTTGTCGAGGGACGCCAGTTTGATTTCGACGACGACATCAACGGCGTGTTTTGGGAGATCAATGCGGGCACCAACCAGCAGGGCGGCACGGCGGGCGTTGACGTGCTGAGTGTCGAGGAAGAGGACACCGCGTTTAACAAAGTCGATAGCGCGAACAAGGGCGATTCTGGCGTCTACACGGTCGAGCAGACCGGTGACGGCGTAAGGATTAAGGTGTTCAGCCCTCACGAGAGCGGCGACAGCGCGATCTATTACGTGAGCTACACCATGACCGGTGCGGTTATGAACTGGGCCGATACCGCCGAGCTCTACTGGAAGTTCGTGGGCGACGGCTGGTCTGCGGATTCCGACGATGTCGAGATGGAAGTGCGCTTCGCAAATGCCGCTGCCGGGACGGCGGCCGTCAAGGGCGATAACTTCCGCGCATGGGGCCACGGCCCGCTGACGGGCGATGTATCGCTCGATGCGGACGAACCCATGGTCACCTATACCATTCCCCGTGTGCATCAGGGCGAATTCGCCGAGGCACGCATCGCCTTCCCTAGCGACTGGGTGCCGCAGCTTACCGCCTCGGGCGAAGAGCGCATGTCAACGATCCTGAGCGAAGAGAAGGAATGGGCCGACGAAGCTAACGCCCGCCGCGCTCACGCTCGCATGATTGCCAATGCACTTGCCGTGCTAAGTGTTGTTGCGGCGGTGGCCTTTACCGGCACAATCGTTATGCTCAAGCTGCGCAAGCGCAGGCCCAAGCCGTTTTTCCAGGACGAATATTTCCGCGATGTGCCTTCGGCCGACCATCCCGCCGTGCTTTCGGCCCTCATGAGCTGGAACGAGGTGCCCGATCAGGCATATATCGCCACGCTCATGAAGCTCACTGACGACCGTGTGATCAAGCTGGAGCAGGCGACCGTGACCAAGGCCAAGAAGGGTCTGTTGGGGCGTGAAAAAGAAGAGCAGACGTATCGCGTGACGGTGAGTGATGCGGGCTGGAAGTCGGCCAAGGGCATTGACCACATGGTGCTCAAGGTCTTCTTTGCCGGTGCTAAGCCTGACGAGAACGGCGATCGCTCGCGCACGTTCGACGAGCTGCAGCACTACGTCAAGCAGCACGCTACACCCGTGGGCGACAAGCTCGAGGACTATCAGAACACCGTTAAGGGCAAGTTGGCCGATAGCGAGTACGTTGCCTCGGACGGCATTGTTGCAACGGTGTTTTGCCTGGTTCTTGGTATTCTGATCGCCTTTGTTCCCGTGGGATCCATCTTCTTTACCGACGGCGCACAGGCGAACATTATCGCCGCGGTTATCTCAGTGCCGATTGTGCTGGTGGGTATTGGCGTGGGCCTTACGTTCCGCCGCTTTACGCCGGAGGGCGCCGAGGTGGCGGCTCGCTGCAAGGCGCTCAAGCATTGGCTCGAGGATTTCACACGCCTAAAGGAAGCCGTCCCGGGCGATCTGGTGCTGTGGAACAAGCTGCTGGTGATGGGCGTGGCGCTGGGTGTTTCCAAGGAAGTGCTGCGTCAGCTTGCCGAGGCCGTGCCGCCCGAGGTGCGCGAGGCCGACGGCTTCTATGACAATTATCCCTGCTACTGGTGGTACTACCATCATTACGGTATCGAGTCTCCGCTCGATTCGTTCGATGACGTGTATCACGAGACCATCCGCGAGCTGGCTTCGAGCTCCGATAGCTCGAGCGGCGGCAGCGGCGGCGGCTTCTCTGGCGGCGGTGGTGGCGGCGTCGGCGGAGGCGGCGGCGGAACGTTCTAGCGCGCTCTGATTTTTGGGATGGATCTTCTCCGGCGACTGCCGACGGATCCATCCCATTTTTATGCGCTACCTACGAAGGCTGTCCCCAACGACTAATCACTGGGAACATCCCTAAATGACTAGGTATGGCTGCCGGGTTTAGGCTGTTAGATCGAGTTCGTAGAGGAAGCTTTCGCGCGGCATGTCGTGACGGCGCTCTTCGCGGTTGGCGCGGTGCGTGGCCGTGCGCTTAAAGCCGTGCAGCTCGTAGAACTTCCACGAGCAGTTGGAGTCGGTGTACAGGTGCGCCCTCGTCGCTCCAAGCGAGGACAGGTGCGAGACCGCGGCATCGAGCAGAACCGTGCCAACGCCCAGGCCATGGACATCGCGATCCACGGCAAGCAGCGTGACCTCGTTGTCGTGCGGCAACGGGCTGCTCTCGAGCAGGCGGTTGTTGGTTCGGATGGTTGCGCGCACAAACGAGAGATACTCGGCGCACGCATCGGGCTCTAGCTCACGCATCTGCGATAGCAGCGCGCGTTCGGTATCCATCCAATGCTCGTTGATAGTGGCGCCGGAGCTCTGTCCCGCACGCGCGAGCGAAATGCCACGCGCCTGACCGTCGATTACGGCAACCTGTGAAAACGTCGACGACGAAAGGCAATAGGCGAGGTCGCACGCGGCCTCAAGGCGGTTGTACTCATCGTTATCCGAATTGTTATGCCAAAGCTGCTGCAGAATCAGCGCGATGGCGTCGAAGTCTTCGGTATCAAACGGTCGGTAGAGAACCCGCGAGACCATGGTGCCTCTTTCTTTTGCGGATGCATATCGAGCACAGTTCTACCACGCCATTGGCATCTAATTATGGTGCCCCTGTGTTCCATGAACTCACCGTGCCCGGTGCCATGCCCATCCCCTCCGCTCGCAAACTTTTTCTGCACATGCGCCCGTTGCGGGGTGCATCGATGCGCTCGATGCGCTACATTAAATCAGTATTTTCAATGCCGCTGCGCGAGCGCTGCAGATCGACGTATCACCGACTCACAGAGCACGGCGGCGTACCAGACAGGAGGACTGCATGGGATCTGATGTGAAGATCGCACGCGCGTTGATCTCGGTTACCGATAAGACGGGCGTCGTCGATTTCGCACGGACGCTGGTTGACGACTTTGGCGTCGAGATCATCTCTACGGGCGGCACGGCTCGTGCCATCGAGGACGCGGGCATTCCCGTAACCCCCATCGAGGAGTTCACGGGCTATCCCGAGATGATGGACGGCCGCGTTAAGACCCTGCACCCCAAGGTTCATGGCGCGCTGCTGGCCCGCCGCGATTCCGAGCAGCACATGCAGGAGGCGGCTCAGCACGGCATTAAGCTGATCGACCTGGTCGTCGTCAACCTGTACGAGTTCGAGAAGACCGTTGCCAACCCCGAGGTCACCTTCGCGGACGCTATCGAGCACATCGACATCGGTGGTCCCTCCATGCTGCGCTCTGCCGCCAAGAATGCCACGAGCGTTACCGTCATTTCCGACCCGGCCGACTATGATGCTGTCCTGGCCGAGATGCACGAGACCGGTGGCTGCACCACGCTTTCCACCCGTCGTCGTCTGCAGGTGAAGGTCTACCAGACCACCGCCGCCTACGACACGGCCATCTCCCGTTGGCTTGCCGCCCAGGCAAGCGACGTGGCGGACACTTCTGCCAAGCTCGAGATTTCGCTGGAGAAGGTCGACGACCTGCGCTATGGCGAGAATCCGCAGCAGAAGGCTACGGTCTACCGCTTTGCCGAGGGCTGCGAGAACACCGCGAGCTCGCAGTTCCCGCTTGTGGGCTCCGAGCAGATCCAGGGCAAGCCGCTCAGCTACAATAACTATCTGGATGCCGACGCCGCTTGGAACCTGGTCCGCGAGTTCGATGAGCCGGCCTGCGTGATCCTCAAGCACCAGAACCCCTGCGGTTCCGCCGTTGCCGAGGACATCACCGCCGCCTACGACCGCGCCTTCGCCTGCGATCCCAAGAGCGCCTTTGGTGGCATCATCGCCTGCAACCGCGAGGTTCCCTATGAGCTGGTTGAGCACTTTGCCGATCAGAACAAGCAATTCGTCGAGGTTATCATCGCCCCGAGCTACACTGCCGAGGCGCTCGAGCGCATGGCTAAGCGCCCCAACCTGCGCGTGCTGGCTACCGGCGGCGTGGACCATGGCGCCCAGGTGGAGCTGCGCTCCGTCGACGGCGGCATGCTGGTGCAGGAGGTCGACCATGTGACCGAGGATCCCGCGACTTTTACGTTCCCTACCGACCGCAAGCCCACCGACGCCGAGATGGCCGAGCTCGAGTTTGCCTGGAAGGTCTGCAAGGGCATTAAGTCCAACGCCATCCTGGTCTCCAAGGATAAGGCCGGCATTGGCATGGGCCCGGGTCAGCCTAACCGCGTTGACTCCGCACTGCTTGCCTGCGAGCGTGCCGAGGACTTCTGCGAGCGCGAGGGCGTGGAGAAGGGCGGCTTTGCCTGCGCAAGCGATGCGTTCTTCCCGTTCCGCGACAACGTCGACGTGCTTGCCGCGCACGGCGTGACCTGCATCATCCAGCCCGGCGGCTCCAAGCGCGACGACGAGAGCATCCAGGCCTGCAATGAGCACAATATTGCTATGGTGTTTACGGGCGCTCGCCACTTCCGCCACTAATATCGTTACGCGGTTTTACCAAACCGCGTAACAGCTCGACGCTGTGCCGGCACCAAGCACCTCATCTCGCCGCTCAAACCGTCGCTCGCGTACAGAAGTACGCGTCGCTCCTCTTTCGCAGCGACCTGAGGCACTTGGTGCCGGCTCGCTGGCTTGTGCTCCACCAGTGGTATTGGCTCGCCCCGAACTAAAGCTATCTATTGCCGTCCGTGCCGGTTGGTGTGGGCGGCTTTTTTGGGTATAACGGTGCGGTGTATGTTTTTGAGAAAGGTTGGATATGGCCGTTGTGGATGATGCCGAGCTGTTTGGCAATGCCGAGGATCAGCGTGCGTATGAGGACTTTTGCGCCAATCAGGAGGCGGTCGAGAAGTTTACGCTCGACAAGCCCGCGCTTGTCTGCCGTTGGCGCATGTCCAACAAAAAGGTGCCCATGCTCAACCGCCACATTCGCGCGCTGTCCGAGCGCCTGGTGCAGGGCGAGCCGCTTACCCATAACATGCTCAGCTGGGCCAAACAGCACGTTGAGTGGTCGCTTGCCGAGGGCGATTACACTGCGCACGACGGCGTACTCATGCTGGTGATCGACATCAACGGCAACGCCGCCATGACGGTGGGGGAGTACGAGCCGCTCGCCGATACGTCGGCCAAGGCGCTGCGCGCCCGCTCCGCCGAGGCCCGCTCCGAGGCCGACGAAACCGGCGTGGCGCCCGAGCTGCTTGCTGCCGTCAACAATGGCGAGCTTGCCTTTGTGGCGCCGGCGGACGAGTTTCTGTGCGGCACGGCGACGCTCATCGAGCAGCTGGCCCAGACCAAGGGCATCCCGGTCACGCGCGTAGATATTCCCGCACAGCTCAAGGGCGCCTTGTTCCTGGTGAGCGACGAGCACGGCGTGGTCCCCGCAACCGAGGCCGACGCCGCCGAGGCCGACGCCGCCACGGTAGCCTTCTTCGCCGAAGGCTACGAAAAGCTCCGTGCCCGCCGCTCCTAACCTCAAGGCGGGGTGGGCTTACTGAAGTGAGCGAGCGCGTTCGATTGCGTAGGCGAGCGACAGCTGCTCCATCTCCGGGGCGCATTTGTAGCTCAGTCCGGTGAGAGCTGTCACCTTATCGAGGCGATATCGAATCGTGTTCGGGTGCTGGCCAGTCTGCTTGGCGGTTCGCTCGATACGTCGGTCGTTCTCGATGAATGCGGCGAGCGTGGATTCCAGCTCGCTGCCATGCTCACTGTCGTGCTCGCGTATCGGCGAGAGAATCGCTTCCGAGAACGATCGCATCTCCGGGGTTTCCGCAAAAGGCATCACGGTTCTCAGGATGCCGAGCTGCGTATAGCGGACGGGACCCTCGGCTCGTTGACAAGATAGGCGCTGTGCGTAAATCGCCTGCGAGATCGCCTGCGCCACCGCCTCGTCTCCAAACAGAATATCGCTGATGCCGAGCCCTTCCGCTCCGCCATCGATGTCGCTAGCCTCGATGAGCTCCGTGAGCGCCTGCACGATTCGCTCTACATCGAGCGTCTGTTCCGAGTCACTTGTCGCTACGAATAACAAACCTCCGTCGTAGGGTGCCAGCATGTTGTGGCATCCGGCGAGGGTCGATTTTGCACAGAGACGTTCGATTTGCAAAAACGTACGCGGGTCGAGGGGCTCTGCAAACGATGCGAACAGGGCGACCGCTTCGTCCAGAAATGACGGGTTGAGACCTCGGATGCGTCGGCAGATGGACTCGGGCGATACGTCTGTCCTCAGGGCATCGATCTCGCGCTGCGCGAAGTCGATGGACGCGAGCTGCTCGATATGCCGTTTGACCTCATAGATGACGCTGTCAAAGAACAGTGAGTCGTCGGTCGTGAGAAAGACCGGGTAGTGCCGCGCGTTGGCGTAGCGGATGGCTTGGTCGGGAATCGGGATGTGCAGGACGTTTTTGATGATGAGACCGCTCGTTCCCTTGGCGACGAGGTATTTCACGGCTTCAGTGATGAGGTATGGGTCGTCCTTCGCATAGAGGAAGGTGCTGAGGACGATCTCGTCTGAGCTGAAGTTGACGCGCTGGTACTTGTTCTTGAGGCCGGGCATGAGTTCATAATCGAGGATCCCGACGCCAGAGACGGCACGCGAGACGCCATCGCTGCCGGCGATTAGACGGACTGACCCCTCATATTCCCGTGAGAAGTCCGAGATGGTGTATAGCATCAGCATCACCTTGTAAATAATTACAATAAGCACCTGTACAAATAGGATAATCGCACATCCGTATGCCTTTGATGCGATAAATAGTTCAAATACCTGCTGATAGAACGAAAAATCAGATCGAGAATCGTTGTAGATTCCAACAAGAAATGATCCTTGGCGGCATCGTTACTAAACCGTACAGTGAAGCAACGTAAAGCTTTCGCTGAGAGGAGCGATGATGGGGCAGATGGTGGTGCTTTCGGCCGAGGAAGTTTCCAAGGTGCTGACGATTGAGGATGCAATCGCTGCCGTGGAGGAGGCATATCGCCAGAAGGCAACGGGCAAGGGTGTTGCGTGGCCGATGGTATATGAGCAGTTCGAACCCGGCGTGGCCGATATGGATATCCGCTCGGGCGAGTTGGCGGGAAGCGGCCTCTTCGGTCTCAAGCTCACTGCTTGGTTCTCTCAGAATCCCAAAAAGGGGCTGCCCGAGATCTTTGGCACCACGCTGCTGTGCGACAACGCGACGGGAGAGCCGTTGGCGCTGCTCAATGCCTCCGCCGTCACTGGACTTCGCACCGGTGCCGCCGCTGCGCTCGGTGCCAAGTGGCTGGCTCGGGCGGATGCGTCCAAACTGCTTGTTGCGGGTGCCGGCCACATGAGCACCTATATGGTGGCGGGCGTGCTCGCCGCCTGTCCCAAAGTGAGCGAGGTCAAGGTGTGGGAGCCAGTTTCCGATGCCGCGCCCGAGGCCCGCGTCGAGCGCATGCGAGACGAGGTCGCCCATATCTTGGGCGCCTGCGAGCATGCTCGCGAAGCATCCACCTATTCCATCGAGGCGGCGGCCGACGGCCAGGGCGCCGCGGCAGAGGCCGACATCATCGTGACGATCACGCCGGCGACCAAGCCCATCATTCCCGATTCATGGGTGCGTCCTGGTACGCATATCTCCTGCGTCGGTGCCGACATGCCCGGCAAGCAGGAGCTCGCCTCGGCACTTGTTGCCCGTGCCGCTGTTTACGTCGACGACCGCGAGCAATCGGTCGCATTCGGTGAGCTGGAGATTCCAGTTGCCGAGGGTGCCATCACGCCCGAGGACATCAGAGCGGAGCTCGGCGAAGTCATCGCCGGCACGGCTACGGGGCGTTCGGATGACGAGCAGGTGACGGTGTTCGATACGTCGGGCATCGCCGTTCAGGACCTTTCGGCATCGAAAATCGCCTACGACCGCGCCATCGAGGCGGCGCTGGGCACCGTGGTGGAACTGTAAGAAAGTCAAGGAAAGGAAACGACAATGCAGATCAAGGATTTCGCCGTCGAGCAGTGGATGAACGAGTGGGAGACCAAGTGCACCCACAACGTTGCGGAGACGTGCGTCTACTCCCTCACGCTCGACCAGCTGTTCGAGCTTACGAATACCGACAAGAAGGCGTGGCTCGATAACCTGTGCTCGCGCCGATTCACCTACGGAGACATCGAGGGACAGCCCGGCTTCCTCGAGGGGGTCGCGCGTCTCTATAAGACGGTCGAGCCCGGGCATATCGTGCCCACGCACGGCGCGACCGGTGCCAACTCCCTGGTTATTTCCACGCTCGTCGAACCGGGCGATCACGTAGTTTCCGTCAAGCCCACCTACCAGCAGCTTTACTCGATTCCCGAGATGTGCGGTGCGAAGGTCGATATCCTTCAGCTCGATCGCAAGAACGGCTACCACGTCGACGTCGACGCGCTCGATGCCCTGGTGACCGACGATACCAAGCTCATCTGCATCAATAACCCGGACAACCCCACGGGCGCCCTGCTCGACACCGATACGCTCAAGGCGATTGTCGAGGTCGCACGCAAACACGACGCGTGGGTACTCTGCGACGAGGTCTACCGTCTGCTTACTCAGACGGATGAGTACTCCGAGTCCGTGATCGACCTGTACGACAAGGCCATCGTCACCGCATCCATGTCCAAGGTCTGGTCGTTCGCCGGCCTGCGTCTGGGCTGGGCGGTCACCAAGAGCCCGGAGCTCCGTCGCGCGCTGCTCTCGCATCGTGACTACAACCTGATTTCCGCCGGCATATTCAGCGAGACGGTGGCGGAGCTGATTCTGGGCAACGCTTCCGTGATCCTTGAGCGCAGCCGTCGCATCGTCCGTCAGAACCTTGCTGTTCTGGAGAAGTGGGTCGAGAGCGAGCCACACCTGTCGTTCGTCAAGCCCGAGGCGGGTACCACCGCACTCGTATATTACGACTACGACATCGACTCCAGGACGTTCTGCATCGACATGATTAAGAAGTCCGGCGCGCTCGTCACTCCGGGCGATTGCTTCGAGGAGCCCAAGAGCATGCGCATCGGCTATGCATACTCCGATAACACCGACGACCTGCAGAAGGGCCTGGATGCCATCTCCGCGTACGTGCGTACGCTCGAGTAGAGACTCGTGGTCGAAGTGATGGGGCCGATCGGTTTAGGACCGGTCGGCCCCTATTTTCTCTCAAGACTACCGAACGCTTTTGTCACATTAGGTGCCCACGGGGTCGTATCGCTGCGACGCTGTGGGCATAATGGTGTGAAAGGTGCAAGTTACGTGAAATGGGAGGACACATGGCGCTGATTTATGTCGTTGAGGACGACGAGCCCATTCGTCGTGAGCTTGTCGACATCCTTGCCCGCGCCGGTTTTGAGGTTGAGACATGCGAATCGTTTGAGCATGTCTCGTGCGATATTCTCGCCGCCGCGCCCGACCTAGTGCTGCTCGACCTCACGCTTCCCGTCAAGGACGGTCAGCATATCTGCCACGAGGTTCGCCGCGAATCCGAGGTTCCCATCATCGTCCTCACGTCGCGCACGACCGAGATTGACGAGGTCATGGCCATGACGCTCGGCGCGGACGACTTTGTTCCTAAGCCCTACAGCGCCCGTGTGCTCGTGGCGCGCATCAACGCACTGCTGCGTCGCACCGCGGCGTCAGGCGAGCGCAGCACGCTCGTCCACAAGGGGCTGGAGCTCGATCTTGCTCGCTCCATGGTCACCAATACGCAAACCGGTACCAGCACCGAGCTCACCAAAAACGAGCTGCGTATCCTCTCGCTGCTTCTGAGCCGCGCGGGCAAGATCGTCTCGCGCTCGGCCATCATGCAGGACCTGTGGGACTCCGATGCCTTCGTGGACGACAATACGCTCACCGTCAACATCAACCGCCTGCGTACCACGCTCGAAAAAATCGGCATCAAGGGGTATTTGACGACGCATCGCGGCCAAGGCTATTCGGTCTAGGGGCCGGCTATGTCGTTTGGCAAGTTCTTTAAAGATGCGCTGCTTCCCGTCGCCGTGTGGACGTGCGGCGTGCTGCTGAGCTGCTTTGTGCTGACGGTCGCCGGTGCTTCGACATCTATTGTGGTCGTGGCGGTCGGCGTGTCCTTTATCTTTGGTATGCTCGGCATCGTGGTCGAGTACGCGCGCCGTCGCCGTTTTCTGCGTCAGCTGGAGCGTGCGGCCGAGGAGCTCGAGAGTCCCGCATGGGTGCAGGAGATGGTGCAATGCCCGACCTATGCCGAGGGCGAGCTCGAGTACGAGGTCTTGCGTCGCGTGGGCAAAGCTGCTTGCGACGAGGTTGCCGAAGGCCGGCGTCAGACCGATGACTATCGCGACTATATCGAGAGCTGGGTCCACGAGGCCAAGCTGCCCCTGGCGGCGGCCCACCTGATTTTGGAAAACCTGGACGGCAGCGAAGACGACCTGTCGCGCGTGGATGACCTGGGCCGTGAGCTGGCTCGCGTGGAGCGCTATATCGACCAGGCACTGTACTACGCGCGCTCGGAAGTCGTGGAGCGGGACTACCTGATTCGCCGCTGGGATCTCAAGACCTTGGTGACGGGCGCGATTAAAGCCAACGCGCGCGAGCTCATCGCGGCGCACGTGGCCCCGGTGTGCGAGAACCTCGACTTTGAGGTCTTTACCGACGAGAAGTGGCTCGAGTTTATCTTGGGGCAGCTCATCCAGAACAGCATTAAATACGCGTGCGAGGACGGCGCGAAGATCGTGTTTTCGGGCGCGTTGCTGGACGAGGGTCTGGCGAGTGAGCGCATTGAGCTCACTGTTGCCGATAACGGCTGCGGCGTGAGTGCGGCAGACCTGCCGCGCGTGTTCGAGAAGGGCTTTACCGGCGACAACGGCCGCACCACCAAGCGCGCAACGGGCATCGGCCTCTATCTGGTGGCACGCCTGTGCTCCAAGATGGGCATCGACGTCACCGCGGCATCCGATTCCGGCGAAGGCTTTGTCGTAACATTCGCGTTTTCAACGAACAAGTTTCAATATTTCGAGTAGTGCACGCGGCAGACGTCCGCCCAAACAAAACGTGCCGCCCCAAACGGGGCGGCACGCCATTTTTCTATCAGATAACTCGCTGAAGTACGGTGACGAAGGCGCAAGGCCGGGAGGGGTTATCTAAGCCGACATCCCGCAGCCGCGAAGCGGCGAGGACGTCGGCGTGATAACCCCGCAGGCCTTGCGCCGGCGGGAAGGAACCTACTTTACGACCAAGATGTCGCAGTCGGTGTTGCGCAGCAGGAACGTCGAAATCGAGCCCAGGAGCGCATACTTGATCGAGGACAGGCCGCGTGCGCCGCAGAGCACCAGGTCGGGCTTGACCACGTCGAGCATCTCGTCCTTGAGCGTCTCGCGAATACGGCCGGCGCGAATCATGACCTCGACCTCGGGAATGTCGGGATTGGCCTTGGCCTCTTCGAGCTGCTTGGCGATGGAGTTCTTAAATGCCTCCTCCAGTCCGTTGACCAGATCGACCGGATAGGAACCAGCGCTCTCGAGTGCCGTGGAATCGATAACGTGGCCGATAATCAGCTTGGCGCCGTTGTTCGCGGCGACCTTGATGGCGCGTGCGAGCACAAAATCCTGCTGCTCAGTACCGTCGAGTGAAACAAATACCTTGGTGTAGCCCTCGTTCATGGTTTCCTCCTTGGTCTATCGCACGGGCGTGGGGCTCGTGCGTCGGGCGGGCGCGGATGCGTGGCCGCCGGACACTTTATCTTGTTGCAGTTATACCCAAGGATTTGGGTTTGACCGCTCGCAATTCTGTGAACGGGCGAGTTTTTTGGTAAGGGTAGGCGCAGGCGCGCCGCCAACGGTTTATAATGGGAAACGGTTTATAATGGGACATCGCCCGCACCGTCCGCAGAACAATATCGGCGGGTGTCTAACGAGGGGGTCCCTTTGGATATCATCGAGCTTCTAAAATCTGCCTTCATGGGCCTGGTCGAGGGCATCACCGAATGGCTGCCTGTTTCGTCGACCGGTCACATGATCTTGGTGGACGAGTTCGTCAAGATGAACGTGAGCGAGACGTTCTGGAATATGTTTCTGGTCGTGATTCAGCTTGGCGGCATTTTGGCCGTCTGCGTCCTGTTCTTCTACGATCTCAACCCGTTTTCTCCCAGCAAAGGCAAGGAGGGCCGTCGCGACACCTGGGTGCTGTGGGGCAAGATTGTGCTCGGCTGCATTCCCGCCGCGGCGATCGGTCTGCCGCTTAACGACTGGATGGAGGAGCATTTCTACAATGCTCCCGTCGTGGCGCTGGCGCTCATTGTGTACGGCGTGCTGTTTATCGTGATCGAGAACTGGCGCGCGAACAAGCGCGACCAGGCCTCTCTTGCCGGTTCGTTTGGTTCGCGTGCCGTGGTGGCGGGCGGACGCCCCGCTGGTGCGCATTTTGCCACTCCCGCTGCGGCTGCCGCTGCAGACGATGACGATAACCTGGACTTTGGCTCCATCACTACGCTCGAGGATCTGAGCTGGAAGACCGCGCTGGGTATCGGTTGCTTCCAAGTGCTTTCGCTGATTCCGGGCACATCGCGCTCCGGCTCCACGATCATCGGCGGCCTGCTACTGGGCTGCACGCGCTCGGTGGCGTCTAAGTTCACGTTCTTCCTGGCCATTCCCGTCATGTTTGGTGCGAGTGCGCTCAAGCTGGTCAAGTACTTTATTAAGGGCGGTACCTTCGGCACCAACGAGATCGCCATCCTGGGCGTGGGCTGCGTCGTCGCCTTTGTGGTGTCGCTCATTGCCATCAAGTGGCTTATGGGCTTCGTGCGCCGTCACGACTTTAAGTGCTTCGGCGTCTACCGCATCATCCTGGGCATCGTGGTGCTCGCGTACTTCTTTGTCCTGGAGCCTATGCTCGGCCTGTAACTTGGTTGACGCTGCGCGGCGGCCAGAGCGACAACTTGTCATTCAAAGAGGGTGGCATGACCAAAAGGTCTATGCTGCCCTCTTTTCATGCCAATTTGTTCGCTCTGGCCGCTGCTCGCTACCGTGGCCATGACATCGGTGGCTCCGTGATTGGCTCAATGGGGCGGGCCTGACGATCGCGCACGGAGTCGTGGTGTGATTTGCGTCGGTGTCCGCGCGGCTCGGTATACTGGTACGGCTCAAACTATGGCGCTGCCCGCAGGCGCGCCGTCCGTCAGATGAGGAGTCGCCCATGACCCAGCCCCTGCCCTGGGAAAAGAACGCCGCGGTACCCGTGCCGCCCGCGCCGGAACCCGTGCCGCTCGATGCATACACCGCCCCTGCAGCGCCGGAGCCCGAGCTCGTCCCGCTCGACATCTACGACGCTCCCGCGCCGGCGCCCAAGCCCGCCAAGCCGCTCGTCGACATTGACAGCCTTAATCCCGCCCAGCGCGAGGCGGTCCTGTCCACCGAGGGTCCGTTGCTGGTGCTCGCCGGCGCCGGCTCGGGCAAGACCCGCGTCTTGACCTTCCGCATCGCACATATGCTCGGCGACCTGGGTGTTAAGCCTTGGCAGGTTCTTGCCATCACGTTTACCAACAAGGCCGCGGCCGAGATGCGCGAGCGTCTGGCGGCGCTCATTCCCAGCGGCACCCGCGGCATGTGGGTGTGCACCTTCCATGCCATGTGCGTGCGCATGCTGCGTGAGGACGCCGACTTGCTGGGCTATACCGGTCAGTTCACCATCTACGATGATGATGACTCAAAGCGCATGGTGCGTGACATTATGCAGGCGCTCGGCATCGAGCAAAAGCAGTTCCCCATCAACATGATCCGCAGCAAGATCAGCTCGGCCAAAAACGCCATGATCGGCCCCGAGGACATGCTCAAGAGCGCCGATAGCCCCAACGACAAAAAGGCCGCGCAAGTCTACCTGGAGCTGGAGCGCCGCCTGCGCGCCGCCAATGCGATGGACTTCGACGACCTGCTCGTGCGCGCGCTTGAGCTGCTGCGCACCCGCCCCGAGGTGCTCGATAAGTACCAAGAGCGCTTCCGCTACATTAGCGTCGACGAGTATCAGGACACCAACCACGTCCAGTACGAAATCGCCAACCTGCTGGCCGCCAAGTACCAAAACCTCATGGTCGTAGGCGACGATGACCAGTCCATTTATAGCTGGCGCGGCGCCGACATCACCAACATCCTGGACTTTGAGAAGGACTTTAAAAACTGCAAGACCGTCAAGCTGGAGCAGAACTATCGCTCCACGGGTCACATCCTGAGCGCCGCCAACGCCGTGGTGCGCCACAACTCGCAGCGCAAGGACAAGCGCCTGTTTACGGCCGAGGGCGATGGCGAGAAGATCCAGGCCTTCCAGGCGAGCGACGAGCGCGACGAGGGCCGCTGGATTGCCGGCGAGATCGAGAAGCTGCACGCCAAGGGTACGAGCTACGACGACATCGCCGTGTTCTACCGCACCAACGCCCAGTCGCGTATTCTCGAAGATATGTTCCTGCGCGCGGGCGTGCCCTACAAGATCGTGGGCGGCACGCGATTCTTCGACCGTGCCGAGATCCGCGACGTCATGGCCTACCTCAAGATGATCGTGAACCCGGCCGACGAGATGAGCGTCAAGCGCGTCATCAACACACCTCGCCGCGGCATCGGTTCCACCTCGATCCAAAAGATCGAGCAGCTGGCGCGCGACAACCACTGCTCGTTCTTCCAGGCTTGCGAGATCGCGTGCGCCGAGACCGGCATGTTTAGCGCCAAGGTGCGTAATGGCCTGTCGAGCTTTGTGTCGCTGGTGCGCGAGGGCCGCCGCATGGACGGCGAGCTCAAGGACGTCGTCGAGATGATTGTCGATAAGACGGGCTTGCTGCAGGCATTTCGCGCCGAGGGCACCATGGAGTCCGAGAGCCGCGCCGAGAACATCCAGGAATTCCTGGGCGTCGCTGCCGAATTTGAGGAGACGCACGAGGACATCGAGGGTACGCTCGAGAGCTTGGAAGAGCTGCGCGCAGCCGGTGTTGCCGACGTTCCTGCCGGCGCCGAGCCCGAGCCCGTCGTGGTGAGCGCGCCCGCGCCCGAACCGGGGCCGTCCGCCCCGGCATCCTCGTTTGAGGCACTCGTCGGCGCGCGCGATGCTGCAGGTTCCAATCCGCTCGATAGACTAGCCGCCCCGGCGCTCTCACCGCAGGATGCCCTGGCCGCTGCCATCGCGGGCAACGCGTATGCCGCGCCGACGGAGATGCCGGCGGGTGCCGTGCATGCCGACGAGATTGAGCGCACCTACGGTCCGCTCACCTGTAAGGCGCTGCCGGCACTCATGGAGTGGCTGGCCCTGCGCTCCGACTTGGATTCCCTGGCCGGCGAGACGCATGCCATCACAATGATGACCATCCACTCCGCCAAGGGCCTGGAGTTCCCGGCGGTGTTCGTGGCCGGCATGGAGGAGGGCATCTTCCCGCACGTGCACGACTTTGGCGGCAGCGATGACCCGGGTAAGCTCGAGGAGGAGCGTCGCCTGGCCTACGTCGCCATCACGCGCGCCCGTAAGCGCCTGTTCTTGACCTATGCGGCCACGCGTCGCACCTACGGCTCGACCTCTGCCAACCCGCGCTCGCGCTTCCTCAACGAGATTCCGTTTGAGGATATCGAGTTTAGCGGTATCGGTTCTGCCGGTTTTGAGGGAACGGGCTGGGAGAAGCGCGGCGACCGTCGCGGCACCTTTGGCTCGGGCATGGGCTCGGATATGTATGGCGGCAAGGTGTTTGGCTCGCATACGCGCTCGACCGGCGGTTCCGGTTCGCGCGGTGGATCGAGCTTTGACGATTTCTTTGGCGGCAGCAGCTACGGGACCGAGCGCCATCGTGGGGTCTCGCCCGACGCCGGCCGTGTTGCCTCGACCTTTGGCTCGGGCACACCGCGAGCCAAAAAGCCCTCGTCCAAGGTGTCCCCGACGGTGGAGCGCAAGGTTGATCGCGCCAGCGCGTCGCAGGACTTTGTCGCGGGCGATACCGTGAGCCACAAGACCTTTGGCACGGGTACCGTGATCTCGGTCGCCGGAGACATGATCGAGGTCCAGTTCGAAAAGACCGGCCAGACCAAAAAGCTGATGAAGGGCTTCGCGCCGATCGTTAAGCTGTCATAATCCCGGCGGACCTGGGCGGGCGTATGGGGCAACATCGCCTGCTCGGGCAGTCCTGCGCAAGACGGAGGCCACATTAAGTGGCCTCCTTTGCGTGCGGAACTCGCGATCGATGCTGCCCCATACGCCCGCCCAGGTCCTTGGGTAACGCTGCTTGCGAACGTCGCTTTGCTCGTTCGCTTTTTGATCTGGAGAGCCGGGTGGGCTGATAGAAAAATAGATGTGAGTAGGGGCTCTCCCATTTGATGAGCGGGGGAGCCTCTTTATTGCGTTTGGATTGTTTCTTATGACTTTAGGGATTGAGCGTTTTATACGATTCAGTATAATTTCAGATAGATACTAAAATGTAACTGAAATGAAAAGGGTGATTGGACATGCTGCTAAATTGTCTCCCAAAAAGACTCTTCTCTTTAGAGCTCGCCATCGACCCGGAGCCAGTTGAGATGCAGATTCCTCGCATGTATCTTGAACGGTATTCGCTTCGCTTGGCACGGCTTGGCATGTCTGAGCAGGGCCGTTTTATTGTTGCGGAACCTAAAGAACCGCCCAGTGTCATTTCGGCGCGAAATCTCGTCAATGCAGTGCTTACGTTAGATGCTCGTCCGGTGGCAATTTGCTGGGATGCTATGGATTTAGGTTTTATGCGCGCGCTTTCTTCGGAGGGAATCGCATATATCCGAGATGAGCGAAATGCGTTCCTGCCGTTTATCGGAGCCGTTATTTCCGATGAAGTGCTGGGTGCTTCTCCCGCTGCTCCGCTTTCGTCCCAATCTCAACGAATCGTCCTAAATCTCATTGCGGGACGATGGGTTGACTGCTCCGCCGGCGACCTAGCGCGTCTGTGTGGCAAAAGCGCGGCAAGCGTCAGCGGCTATCTTTCGGAAATCGCCGCTATAGCTCCTGGGTTGATTATGCGGGACGGCAAAAAGCGTATATTGTGTGACGCCGGGCTGTCGACCGAGACGTTGCTAGATGGGTTTGAGGACTATCTTCGCACGCCAGTTTTAGAGCGAATCCGGCTCAAGAAGGTTATCGAGAGAACAGAGCTACGTGCCGTTGATGCGCTGCTTTCCGGTGTGTCTGCCCTTAGCTATATGTCCGACCTTGCCCATGAAGACTCTGCTCCAACCATTGCTCTCGAAAAATATCAGCTAGAGGCCTTGAAAGAGCATATGGGCGACAGATGGCTGGAGGCTCAGTGGTACGAACCGGCGGCAGTTGTGATTGAGGTCTGGTCGTATCCCGTGGACGCGCCGTCCGATATTAGTTTTGACGCGACTGGTTTGCAGTGTGTCGACCCGTTTTCCTTATACGTTGCTTGCGCAAAAGCAGATTACAAAGAAGATCGTCTGCTCGACGCGGTCGAACAGCTCAGGAGGACGATATGTCAAAAGTGAGGGGAATAGAGCGATTTGCCGATGCCATGAGCGGCTGTAAAGGCGGTTACGTCCTTATTGGTGGAGGGGCCTGCAGCGTTCTATTTGACAATGAGGGCGATTCGTTTAGAGCTACTGAAGACTTGGATGTCGTCGTAATTGTTGATGGGAAAGGCGTTGAATTCGCCACTGCATTGTGGGCATTTATCAAAGCTGCCGGATATGAGACTGGAAAGGTCGGCGATGGAAGGTGCACTTACTATCGGTTCTGTTTGCCCGAAGGATCAAGGCAAGTCCTAGACTATCCCGGCCAAATTGAGCTATTTGCCCGACATCCTGATTTTGTGCTCGAAGATGAAACGAGCGAAGTGGCACCTCTTTCCTTTGACGGGGCCGTATCAAGTCTTTCGGCAATTATTCTCGACGATGGCTACTACGAATTTATTCGCGACAACGCAACGAACGTAGAGGGCATTACGTTGCTCGATGCGCTCCATATCATTCCCCTCAAGATGCGTGCACACATTGATATCAATAGGAGCTATGAAGAAGGGCGCCATTGCAACGATAAAGATCGACGAAAGCATCGCTCGGATATTGTTCGACTTGCGGGTTTGTTGCCGCCTTCGGCTCGCTTGGAGCTAATAGAGCAAATGAGGGCTGATGCCGGAGACTTCTTTGCGGACTTTTCTTCTTATGTAAATCGGCAGACCGATCGTAAAGAGAGAGCACGTCTTCAGGACACATTATCGTTTCTCGAAAAGGTCTACCTATAGGCACCTTGATTCGTTATGTATGGCGAGGGGCTCTCCCGTTTGATGAGCGGGGGAGCCCCTTGTTGCTTTTTGATTGTCGTAACTAGCCAGAGGCTCGTCGGGACGGGGCGCGGGGGTTTGGTCGATCGCGAGTTCCGCACGAGCCGGAGAGCACTTAATGTGCTCTCCGTGCGAGCAGGACTGTCCGAGCAGGCGACCAAACCCCCGCGCCCCGTCCCGACGAGCGCTTGGGGACCGGTGACCTACAGGTGGCTGATGATCAGTTCCATCTTGCCTTCGAGGTCGATGGAGCTGACGGTGCTCGGGGCCAGCAGGTGGCTTCCCTTGTGGACGGGGTCGCCGCAGACGGTGCCTTCGCCGTCGATGACCGACAGACACATGAAGGGCCAGCGCTGGTCGAGGGTCTTGCTGCCGTTGACGCGCACGCGATCGACGGTGTAGCAGGAGTTAGACTCGAGCTCGGTCACGCCATCGACCTCGGGTGCGGTCACCGTGCCGTCGGTCGGAGCCTGAGCATCAAAGTCGATGCAGTCGAGGCTCTGCTCAATGTGCAGCGGGCGCAGGTTGCCGTCAGTGCCGGGACGGTCGTAGTCGTACAGACGATACGTCACGTCGCTCGACTGCTGCGTCTCCAAAATGAGCGTGCCGGTCTTGATGGCGTGCACGGTACCGGAATCAATCTGGAAAAAGTCGCCCTTGTGAATCGGCAACACGTTGAGCATGTCGTCCCAACGTCCTTCCTCGATCATTTGTGCGGCCTCGGCGCGGTCCTTGGCACGCTGGCCGACGATGATCGTGGCGTCGGGCTCGCAGTCCAGCACATACCAACACTCGGTTTTGCCCAGGCTACCGTTCTCGTGCTTGGCGGCGTACTCGTCGTTGGGATGAATCTGGATCGAAAGGTCGTCCTTGGCGTCCAGAATCTTAATGAGCAGCGGGAACTCCTTGCCCTCGCAGTTGCCAAAGAGCTCGCGATGCTCGGCCCACAGCCACGACAGCGTGTGGCCGGCATACGGGCCCTCCGCAATCTGGCAGTCGCCGTTGGGGTGGGCCGAGATGGCCCAGCACTCACCGATGGGGCCATCGGGAATGTCGTAGCCAAATACGGTTTCGAGCTGGCGACCGCCCCAGATCTTCTCGTGGAAGATCGGCGTCAGCTTAATCAAATCGGACATGTTCATACCCCCATTGTGTTGCGCGGGCGCTGCGT
The DNA here is from genome assembly GCF_902501475.1 of Collinsella aerofaciens. GTDB lineage: Bacteria > Actinomycetota > Coriobacteriia > Coriobacteriales > Coriobacteriaceae > Collinsella > Collinsella aerofaciens_AL. Next base: position 28,675 of record NZ_CABWIF010000055.1, read on the forward strand.
AAAACTGTTCAAAGCGAGCGCCCGGATGACTACAAAAACCTATGCCAACGTTACGTTGTGCAACTCAAAGCGGTCGCCAACGTTGCGCGAGACCGAATACTCAAAGGCCGCGCCGCTGTCCAAAAAGCCAATCTGGGTGAGCTCGAGCAGGGGAGAGCCAGGTTTGGTGTCCAGGCGATCGGCTTCTTCCTCGGTTGCTGCCACGGCGCGAATGGTGCGGTGGAAGCTCGAAATCTTCAGCCCGCATTGCTCGCGGACAAAGCGGTAGACCGATCCGTACAGGTCCTTCTTTTTAAGGCCCGGAATCAGCTCGAGCGGCATGTAGGTGTACTCGATAACGATGGGCTTCTCATCGGCCTGACGCACGCGCACGATGTGATAGGCAAAGTCATCCTCGGCAATTCCCAGCTGGGCTGCGATGTCCGCTGGTGGATTAACAATCGAGAAATCGTAGACCACCGAGGTCACCTTCTCCCCGCGGTGCTCATACGAAAAACCCTGGGCACGGTCGTTTTTGCCCTGGAAAAACGCCTGGCCGGGAAGCCCCGCCGTGTCCTTAACGTAGGTACCCGATCCACGACGGCTGGTAATAAGACCTTCCTCGGTGATTTGCTCGATAGCTCGTTTGACGGTGATTTTGGAAACGCTATAGAGCTCGCAGAACTCAACGACGGTGGGAAGCTTGTCGCCCGGTTTAAGAGCGCCATCCTCGATACTTCGACGAATATCTGCAGCTATCGCCTCGTATTTGGGAATCATGGAACCTCCTTTCCAACTTGATTGAGTATAAAAGAAAGTATAGTTAACACCTAAGCATCCCTATTATATATTGAAAAAGTTCGAGAAAGATATAATTAAAAGTCGCTTTGCGTATAAATCAGAGCGCTCTAAATAGATAGACATATGAGTAATGTCGTGTTAAGCGGCCATTTGCGTTTCCCCAGATAAAACCTGCCAAAACAAACCTGTCCCTTTTTGGTAGGTTTTTGCTTTGGGAGCGGTACCATACAGGCAATGTTTAAACGAGAAGGGTGGGCCCCCATGGAACCCAAGCAGTACTACATCGGCATCGACGTCGGCGGCACTTCGGTTAAGGAGGGCCTGTTCGACGAGGACGGAAATCTGCTGGCCAAGGCCAGCGTGCCCACGCCTCCCATCGTTGACGCTGCGGGCTTTGCCGCGGTGACCGAGGCTATCGACCAGGTGGTCGCCAAGGCGCAGATTCCGCGCGCCTTTGTAGCAGGCATTGGCCTGGCCGTTCCGTGCCCCATCCCGGCGTCGGGCGATGCCAAGGTCAAGGCCAACATTGCCATTAACCTGCCCGAGCTCAAGATCGCCATCCAGGAGCACTGCCCTGATGCGGTCGTTAAGTATGAGAACGATGCCAACGCCGCTGCCATGGGCGAGGCCTGGCTCGGTTCTGCCAAGGGCGTGCAGAACGTGGTGATGGTCACCATCGGTACCGGCGTGGGCGGCGGCGTTATCGTTAACGGCGACGTGGTATCGGGCGTTGTGGGTGCCGGCGGCGAGATTGGCCACATGTGCCTGAACCCGGCCGAGGAGCGCACCTGCGGCTGTGGCGGCCATGGCCACCTGGAGCAGTATTCCAGCGCCACCGGCGTGGTGAGCAATTACCTGGCCGAGTGCAAGAAGGCGGGCGTCGAGCCCATCGAGCTCACCGGCCCCTCCGATTCCAAGGACGTGTTCCAGGCCTGCCGCGAGGGCGACAAGCTCGCGCTGGCCGCGGCCGACACCATGGCCGACTATCTCGGCCGTGCCCTGGCGCTTATTGCCAACGTGGTCGACCCCGAGATGTTCCTGATCGGTGGCGGCGCGTCCGCTTCGGCCGATGTCTACCTCGATAAGGTTCGCGAGCACTTCCAGCGCTACGCGCTTTCCGCCTCGCGCGAGACGCCCATTAAGGTCGCTTCGCTCGGAAACGACGCCGGCATCATCGGTGCCGCCTACGTAGCCCTGCGCGCCGCCGGTAAATAGCTGGTGCAAGGGGGTCAGGTTACTTTGCACCAACATGGTGCAAAAGGGACAGCCTTGGCCCCCATACCTGCCACAAAATATGCCGTGGCCCTTCCGTCTGCGAAGGCTCGGCATCGGCGTGCTACCATAGCTACGTCCAAGTACACATATCAAGTGGAGGATATCCATGGCAAACGTTCTTGTCTTTGGTCACCAGAACCCCGATAACGACGCCATCATGAGCGCCGTCGTCCTGTCCCAGCTGCTTAACCAGGTTGAGTATGCCGGCAACACCTACGAGGCTTGCGCTCTGGGCCAGCTTCCGGCCGAGTCCGCCAAGCTGCTCGCCGATGCCGGCATTGCCGAGCCCCGCGTGATCGAGTCCGTCGAGGCCGGTCAGCTCGTCGTCCTCACCGACCACAACGAGTCCGCCCAATCCGTCGCCGGCCTTAAGGACGCCACGGTCTTTGGTGTTGTCGACCATCACCGCATCGGCGACTTCGAGACCGCCGGCCCGCTGCACTACATCTGCCTGCCCTGGGGCTCCAGCTGCACCATCGTCACCAAGCTCGCCGGCGTGCTCGGCGTTGAGCTTTCCGACGTCCAGGCCAAGCTGCTGCTTTCGGCCATGATGACCGACACGCTCATGCTCAAGAGCCCCACCACCACCGATGTCGACCGCGCCGTCGCCGCCAAGCTCGGCGAGCAGGTGGGCGTCGACCCGGTCAAGTTTGGCATGGAGGTCTTCCTTACCCGCCCGTCCGGCTCCTTCACCGCTGCCGAGATGGTCGGCAACGACATCAAGATGTTCGAGCCCGCCGGCAAGAAGCTGCTCATCGGCCAGTACGAGACCGTCGACAAGAGCCGTGCGCTTGGCATGATTGACGAGATCCGCGAGGCCATGCGCGCCTACGCCGCCGAGAAGGGTGCTGACGGCATTGTCCTGTGCATCACCGACATCATGGAGGAGGGCTCGCAGGTCCTGCTCGAGGGCGAGACCGAGGCTGCTCAGAAGGGCCTGGGCATTGCCGATGAGCACGACGGCGTCTGGATGCCGGGCGTCCTCTCCCGTAAGAAGCAGGTCGCTGCCCCCATCATGGCCGCCTGCTAGGTTTAGTTGACCGAACGCCACGACCGGATCGCGGACGCCCCGCGCTCCGGTCGTTTTTTGTGCATGCGCCGCGTCGTCTCTTGGACAGGCGTGCCCGTGCCGTTGAGCAAATAATGTTCAACCTGTGGTTCCGCTTTTCGGCCACGCCTGCGTGCTTGTCGTGCAGGGTAGGCTAGATGCAAGCGTAATACGTTAGAGCGCGGCGCCGCCACTTGGGCGGGCCGTGCTTTTTTAAGACGGGAGCTTTCCCGTGAAAGGAGCCGCCCATGGCAGCAACCGAGCAGCTGTTCAACGTCCGTGAGCGCAAGCGCTTTGAACGCCACGACATTTGGGAGCGCATCGCCGAGAACGGCACGATTTCCGCCGCGGTTATGGTCATCGCCGCCATCGCCGCCGTCATTTGCGCCAATACCGATGCCTACGAGGCCATCCATCACTTTTTGGAGACCCCGCTGTATGTGGGTCTGGGCAACCTTACGGCCGGTCTTACCGTTGAGCTTTTCGTCAACGACTTCCTCATGGCGATTTTCTTTTTGTTGGTGGGCATTGAGCTTAAGTACGAGATGACGGTCGGCGAGCTCAAGAATCCGCGTCAGGCCATGCTTCCCATGCTGGCGGCCGTGGGCGGCGTCGTCGTTCCTGCCTGCATCTACCTGATCTTTAACCATGCCGGCGCCCGCAACGGTTGGGCCATCCCCATGGCAACCGATATTGCCTTTGCGCTGGGCGTGCTGTCGCTTTTGGGCAATCGCGTGCCCAACGGCGTGCGTGTGTTCTTCTCGACGCTCGCCATCGCCGACGACCTCATCTCCATCGCCGCCATCGCCATCTTCTACGGTCAGAGCCCCAATCCGTTTTGGTTGGGCGCCGCCGCGCTTGTGACGTGCGCGCTCGTGTGGCTCAACAAGACGCAGCACTACCGCCTCGCCCCGTATTCGGTGCTGGGCCTGCTGCTGTGGTTCTGCATGTTCAAGAGCGGCGTGCACGCTACGCTTGCCGGCGTCATCCTGGCCTTCACCATCCCGGCCAAGTGCGGCGTCAAGCTCGATAGCCTCACCGATTGGTTGGGCGAGTGCCTGCCGCTGCTCGATGACCGCTACGACGCCGAGGCGCACATCCTGGGCCAGCATGACTTTACCGTCTCGACCACCAAGGTCGAGCGCGTCATGCACCGCGTGACCCCGCCGCTCATCCGCATGGAGCGTCTGATCTCCACGCCGGTCAACTTTGTGATTCTGCCGATCTTTGCGTTCGTGAACGCACAGGTTCGCCTTGTGGGCGTGGACATGAGCGTGCTGCTTACCGACCCGGTGACCCTCGGCGTGTACTTTGGCATGCTGCTGGGTAAGCCGATCGGTATCTTTGGCGTGACGTTTGCCCTGGTCAAGCTTAAGGCTTGCGAGCTGCCTCATAACGTTAACTGGCATATGATCGCCGGCGTGGGCATTTTGGGTGGCATCGGCTTTACCATGTCGATCCTCATCAGCGGTCTCGCCTTCCCGACGGCCCAGTTCGAGGTTCTGGCCGCCAAGGCCGCCATTCTTGCCGGTTCTGTTACCGCGGCCGTGCTGGGCATGATCTACATGAGCGTGGTCTGCAAGCACCCTTCGCCCAAGGACGAGTAGGAGCGCGAAAACCGGGGCCGGACATGCCCCGGATGCCCTCGTGTGAAAAAATGCCGTTTGTGAGCACTGTCACAAACGGCATTTCATTTATTTGCCATTTTATTCCACGGTGCCGTAGACGGCGCCCCAGCCGTGGGCGGCAAGGGCCGAGTTAAGCTGGTCGCAAAGCGATTGGCGGTCGTAGTAGCCGGGCGGCAAAAGATTCACGATTTCCATGAGATCGGGCGCCAGGTCCAAGATCTCCGCCTGAACGATTAGATCCAGGCGGTCAATGGCCTTACGGTCATAAAACAAGCCGTCGACCAGACGCTGCAGGTCTCCGAACTCCTCGGCTTGAAAAGAGCCGTATTCCATACTGCCTCCTTGGATGTGCCATGCGGCTATACGGGTCATACGGTGGATATCGTAATTCATTGCGATGGACTTAATCTATCACGGCTTCATACCGTTGCGGCGGTAGCGGTCTATACTTAGACAAACTGCAACGTCCCGCTTTGCGAAAGGTCGCACCCATGCAGACGATCTACCAGAAGATGGAAACCACCGAACTCGATGCCGCCATCGAGGCGCTCAAAGCCGAGGTTGCCGAGGTCAAGGCCAAGGGCCTGGCGCTCGACATGGCGCGCGGCAAGCCGTCGCCCTCCCAGGTGGACATCTCGCGCCCCATGCTCGATATCCTCAATGCCGACGCCGATCTGCACGACGGTAACGTCGACTGCTCCAACTACGGCTGCTTTGAGGGCATCCCCTCGGCACGCAAGCTGGCGGGGGAGTTCCTGGGTTGCCCCGCCGATCAGACGCTCGTACTGGGTTCGTCGAGCCTTTTGATCGAGCACGATATCGCCGGTATGTTCTGGCGCTGCGGCTCGTGCGGCAGCGAGCCTTGGGAGGCTTATGAGGCCGCGCACGACGGCAAGAAGGTCAAGTTCCTATGCCCGGTTCCCGGCTACGACCGTCATTTTGGCATCACCGCCGACCTGGGTATCGAGAACGTCCCCGTCGCGATGACCGGCAACGGCCCCGACATGGACGAGGTAGAGCGCCTGGTTGCCACCGACGACTCCATCAAGGGCATCTGGTGCGTGCCCAAGTATTCCAACCCCACGGGCATCACCTTTAGCGAGGACACCGTGCGCCGCTTGGTCGAGATGCCCACGGCCGCGCCCGATTTTCGCATCTTTTGGGACAACGCCTACTGCGTGCACGACCTGTACGACGAGACCGACGAGCTCGCCAACATCTTCGATCTTGCCCGCGCGGCGGGTACCGAGGACCGCGTGGTGGCATTCGCCTCGACGTCCAAGATCACCTTCCCGGGCGCGGGCATCGGCTTTATCGGTGCGAGTCCCGCGGTCATCGCGGAGTTCTCCAAGCGCCTGAAGGCCGGTCTTATCAGCGCCGACAAGCTCAACCAGCTACGCCACGTGCGCTTCCTTCCCACCATCGAGGCGGTCAAGGAGCACATGAAAAAGCATGCCGAGTTCTTGCGTCCGCGCTTTGAGGCCGTCGAGCGCAAGCTCACTGAGGGCCTGGGCGATACGGGTTGCGCTACTTGGACGCATCCCCGCGGCGGCTACTTTGTGAGCTTTGATGGCCCCGAGGGCTCGGCCCAAAAGGTCGCCGCGCTTTGCGCCGACCTGGGTGTCAAGCTCACGCCGGCAGGTGCCACCTGGCCTTATGGCAAGGATCCGCGCGACACCAACATCCGCATCGCGCCGAGTTATCCCACGGTCGAGGACCTGGAGGCCGCACTCGACGTGCTGGTGCTGGCCGTCAAGCTCGTCGCTGCCGAGCTTGCTCGTGCCGAGCGCGCCTAACGCGTAGGGCCCCGCAAATCCGCGTCCAGTACCATCCGCACTCTCGATACGCAAAGGAGCGTATACATGGATTTGGGTATTTCCACCAACCCCACGCCGGAGCTCTACACCATCAGGGTGACCGGTGAGATTGATATCTCTAACGCCGACAGCTTGCGTAACGCCATCGACTTGGCGCTCGAGCAGCCCACCGAGGCCGTTGAGCTCGACTTTGCCCAGGTGAGCTATATCGACTCGACAGGTATTGGCGTACTTGTGGGCGCCGCGCACCACGCAGCCGATCACGGCAAGCGGTTTGGCTGCGTCAACGTGCAGCCCCCGGTGATGCGCGTGGTTCAGTTGCTGGGTGTCGACCAGGAGATTTCAATTACGGCGGCATAAGCCCTGCCCCAAAAAGGGCGTGCCGTTTGGTATATGTTTGTGATGCGCTCGGATGTTTTGACGTCCGGGCGCTATACTTGACCGAATGAATAGACGAGTTCCGGCCGAATGGCGCGGTGCGGGCTCGACTCACATCGAGCCTTGGAGGTATGTGTGTTTGGTATTGGAGAGGGTGAGCTCGCGATCATCGTGGTCTTCGGCTTTTTGCTGTTTGGCCCGGATAAGCTCCCGCAGATGGGCCGCACGATCGGCCGTGCCATCCGTCAGTTCCGCGAGACGCAGGAAAAGATGACGGCTGTTGTTCAGTCCGAGATTATCGATCCGGTAAGCGAGGCCGCTTCGGCTCCGGTCAAGCCCAAGAAGGCTGCCGTCGATGACGATTCCGATGCGGACGAGGATGCCGTCGAGACGGCCGCGCCCGCAAAGAAGGAGACCTTTGCCGAGCGCCGTGCCCGCCTTGCCGCCGAGAAGGCCGCGAGTGAGGGTGCTGCCGAGGACGAAGGTGCTGCTGGTGAGGCTGAGGGCGCCGAGTCTGCCGCTGCCGCCGTCGAGCCCGAGCCTGCTGCAGAGCCGGAGCCCGAGCCCGAGCCGGCAGAGCCCACGACGGCTGACCTCTACGCCCGTCGTCCCCGCAAGCGCAAGGCCGTCGTCGACCAGCTCGCTCGCGAGCTCGAGGCCGAGGACGACGCCGCTGCCGCCCATGCCCCGAAGGGAGGCGATGAGTAATGCCTATCGGACCTGCGCGCATGCCGCTCTTCGATCATCTGGGTGAGCTCCGTCGCCGCCTGACCATCGTGGTCGTGTCAGTCTTTGCCGCCGCCATCGTGCTGTATTTCGCCACGCCCGTGGTGCTCGACATCCTGGAAGACCCCATCCGCTCCTTTGTGCCGGACGGTAAGTTCTACATCACCACCACGCTCGGCGGCTTTGGTCTGCGCTTTTCGCTGGCCCTCAAGATGGCCGTTGTCATGTGCACGCCTATGATTATTTGGCAGATTCTGGCGTTTTTCCTGCCGGCGCTTCGCCCCAACGAGCGCAAGTGGGTTGTGCCCACGGTGCTCGCCTCGACGGTGCTGTTCTTCCTGGGCGCAATCTTTTGCTACTTCATCATCATCCCTGCGGGCTTTGAGTGGCTCATCGGCGAAACCTCGGCCGTCGCTACGGCGCTGCCCGATCTGGAGAACTACGTCAACATGGAGCTGCTCTTTATGATCGGCTTTGGTGTGGCGTTTGAGCTGCCGCTCATCATCTTCTACCTGTCTGTCTTCCATATCGTGTCCTATGCGGCCTTCCGCGGTGCCTGGCGTTACGTATACGTTGGCCTGCTTGCGGGCTCGGCTGTGATTACGCCCGACGGCTCGCCCGTTACGCTGGGTCTCATGTATGGCGCCCTGCTCTCGCTCTACGAGATTTCGCTCGCCATCGCCCGCGTGGTCATTACCGCGCGCGATGGCAAGGAAGGCTTGTTTGTGAGCCGTCTGGATCTGTTCTCGAACGACGACGAGGACGACGAGGAGTAAATCCGTATGCACGAGGTTGGCATTGTCAACGGCATACTCGATACAGTGATTCGCGCGGCGCGTGGGGCGGGGGCCTCGCGCGCTGTTTTGGTAACGCTGCGCATTGGGGATATGACCGAAGTTGTGCGTGAGGCGCTCGACTTTGCGTGGGAGACGTTTCGCGACGAGGACATGCTCACGCGCGGCTGCGAGCTTGCCGTGGAGGAAGTCCATCCACAAAGCGAGTGCCTGGACTGCCGCGAGGTCTTTGAGCACGACCGCTTCCATTGCCGCTGTCCTCAGTGTGGCGGCACCAACGTGCGCCTGCTGCACGGCCGCGAGCTCGACATCGCCAGCATCGAGATTGAAACCCCCGACAATTAACCAGCCTGCCATTTGGGGACGGGGTATAAATGGTAGAAGTAAGGAGTGCCGAGTATGGCCGAGAAAACTATTGATATCGCATCGCCGATTCTGTCGCGCAATGAGCGCCTGGCAGATCAGCTGCGTCAGCGATTCAAAGAGACAGGCACCTATGTGATCAATGTGCTGTCGAGTCCCGGCTCTGGTAAGACCACCACGATTCTGGGCACCAACGAGCGCCTGCGCGACAAAGCCGGCCTGCGCTGTGCCGTCATCGAGGGCGATATCGCCTCGGATGTCGACGCCATCACCATGAAGGAAGCCGGCATGCCCGCCATTCAGATCAACACGGGCGGTCTGTGCCACCTCGAGGGCAACATGATCATGGAGGCCGTTGACGCGTTCGACCAGGCAGTGGGCCTTCAAAACATCGATGTTATCTTTATCGAAAACGTGGGCAATCTGGTCTGTCCGGTCGACTTTGACCTGGGCGAGAACCTGTCCATCATGATTCTCTCGGTGCCCGAGGGCGACGACAAGCCCATTAAGTACCCGGGCATCTTCCAGCACGCTGGCGCACAGCTGCTCAACAAGGTTGATGTGGCCCCGGCTTTCGATTTTGACATGGATAGGTATACTAAGACACTCGATGACCTCAATCCGCAGGCGCCGCGGTTTGCCGTGAGCGCACGCAAGGGCGAGGGCATGGATGCCTGGTGCGATTGGCTCATCGGGCAGATCGAACAAACAAGGGCGTAAGTCGGCCGTCGTACGTGCGGGCGCAGCCGCAGACACACGAGATAGGAGCCTCTTTTGAAGCTCATCATCGCCGAGAAAAACGACGCCGCGCGTCAGATTGCCGAGCGTCTTTCCACGGGTAAGCCCAAAAAGGACAAGGTGTACAACACCGCCATCTACCGTTTTGAGTGGAAGGGCGAGGAGTGCGTGACAATCGGCCTTGCCGGTCACATCCTTGCGCCCGATTTTTGCGACAGCGTGCTGTTCGATAAAAAGCTGGGTTGGTATTCGGTCACCGAGGACGGCGAGATGCTGCCGGCCGACATACCCGATGGCCTGGCGCGTCCGCCCTATGACACCAAGCGCAAACCGTTCCTTGCCGACGGTATCTCCATCAAAGGCTGGAAGCTCGAGAGCCTGCCCTACCTTACCTGGGCGCCTGTTATCAAGCTGCCGGCCGAGAAAGAACTCATTCGCTCGCTCAAGAACCTTGCCAAGAAGTCCGACAGCGTCATCATCGCCACGGACTTCGATCGCGAGGGCGAGCTGATTGGTTCGGACGCCCTCAACAAGGTGCGCGAGGTTGCGCCCGACTTGCCGGTTGCCCGCGCCCAGTATTCTTCGTTTACCAAGGCCGAGATCACGCAGGCCTTTGATAACCTCGTCTCGCTCGACCAGAACCTGGCCGATGCCGGCGAGAGCCGTCAGCACATCGACCTCATTTGGGGTGCGGTGCTCACGCGTTACCTGACGCTCGCCAAGTTTGGCGGCTTTGGCAACGTGCGTTCTGCCGGCCGCGTGCAGACCCCGACGCTCGCCTTGGTGGTCGAGCGCGAGCGCGAGCGCATGGCGTTTGTGCCCGAGGACTACTGGCAGATTCGCGGTATGGGTGCCGCGCAGGGCGCCGCCGAGGACGACCGCTTTAAGATCGCGCACAAGACGGCGCGTTTTACCGATAAAGATGCTGCCGAGACGGCATACGGCCACGTTGACGGCATCAAGACGGCAACCGTCGCCGCGGTGACGAAGCGCTCGCGCAAGCAGCAGCCGCCCACGCCGTTTGCGACCACCTCGCTGCAGGCAGCCGCTGCGGCCGAGGGCATATCGCCCGCACGCACCATGCGCATCGCCGAGTCCCTCTACATGGCGGGTCTCATCAGCTATCCGCGCGTCGATAACACCGTGTACCCCGCGACGCTCGATCTGGGCGCCGTGGTAAGCGACCTGGCAAAGATCAACCCGGCGTTGGCGCCCGTGTGCAAAAAGGTGCTCGCCGGCCCCATGAAGCCCACGCGCGGCAAGGTCGAGACCACCGACCACCCGCCTATCTACCCCACGGGCGAGGGCGATCCGTCCACGCTCGACGGCGGCCAGCGCAAGCTCTACGACCTCATCGCCCGCCGCTTCCTGGCGACGCTCATGGGTCCCGCGACCATCGAGAACACCAAGCTTGAGCTCGACGTTAACGGCGAGCCGTTCGTGGCCTCGGGCGACGTGCTCGTGACCCCGGGTTTCCGCGAGGCCTATCCGTACGGCCTTAAGCGCGATGAACAGATGCCGCCGCTTGAGCAGGGCGATACGGTCGACGTGTTCGACATTAAGCTCGAGGCCAAGCAGACCGAGCCGCCCGCTCGCTACAGCCAGGGCAAGCTCGTGCAGGAGATGGAAAAGCGCGGCCTGGGCACCAAGTCCACGCGTGCGAGCATCATCGAGCGCCTGTATGCCGTGCGCTACCTCAAAAACGATCCCGTGGAGCCGAGCCAGCTGGGCATCGCCATCATCGATGCACTGTCGCAGTTTGCCCCGCGCATCACGAGCCCCGATATGACCAGCGAGCTTGACGGCGATATGACCCGCGTGGAGCGCGGCGAGGATACCGAAGAGCATGTAGTGACGCACTCGCGCGCGCTGCTGGCTGGTGTGCTCGACGAGCTGCTCAAGCACACGCAGGAGTTGGGCGACGCCATCAGCGACGCCGTCACGGCCGATGCGCGCGTGGGCGCTTGCCCCAAGTGCGGCAAGGACCTGGTTATGAAGACGAGCGCCAAGACCCGTGGCAGCTTTATCGGCTGCATGGGCTGGCCCGACTGCGACGTGACCTATCCGGTGCCGAGCGGCGTCAAGGTCAGCCCGCTCGAGGGCGAGGCGGCCGTATGCCCCGAGTGCGGCGCGCCGCGCATTAAGTGCCAGCCGTTCCGCCAGAAGGCCTTCGAGATTTGCGTGAACCCCACGTGCCCCACCAACTACGAGCCTGACCTTAAGGTGGGCGAGTGCAAGGTGTGCGCCGAGGCCGGACGCCATGGCGACCTGATCGCGCACAAGAGCGAGAAGAGCGGCAAGCGCTTTATCCGCTGCACCAACTACGATGACTGCGGCGTGAGCTATCCTCTGCCGGCGCGCGGTAAGCTCGAGGCGACGGGTGAGACATGCCCCGAGTGCGGCGCCCCCATCGTGGTGGTCAACACGGCGCGCGGTCCGTGGCGCATCTGCGTGAACATGGACTGCCCGACCAAGGAGAAGAAGCCCGCCCGCGGCCGCAAGACCACAACCAAGGCGAGCACGGCAAAGAAGACCACGGCAGCCAAGAAGACGACGGCTAAGAAAACTACTGCCGCCAAGAAGACGACCGCAAAAAAGACGACCACCAAGAAGGCCGCCGACAAGTAACCGAGCACATATAGACGCGGCGGGGCCGGGCGCGCAAATGCAAATGCGCGCCCGGCCCCACTTCTAAGTTGCGGTGAAATAGGGACTGTTTTTGCTGGCAAAAGGCCTAATTAATCCCTATTTCACCGCAAGTTTTGATCAGTTGTTGGGATTACTTCACCTCGACAGGCTTGGCGCCGGGATAGCGCTCCTCAAAGTCTAGGCGGTACTTATTGTCATTGGTGCCCGCCACGTTGTCGCGCGACAGCGGCGCCACGATCTCATTCTTGTGGTCCTCAGGCTTGGCGTATTTCAGGCTGATCTCCCAGGCATCACAGATTGCGTCAATGCGGTGATCCAGGTCGTCGTACAGGGCGATGATGTCCTTCCAGGAGCTGTAGTTCTTGGAGCTCGTCGGGACGTCTAGGTCCTCGACGATGTCGTAATACTGCTCGATGGTGTCCTCCGTGCGCTCGGCGACGTCGGCGAGATTTTGACGGGTGGTTCGATCCTCTTCCAGATAGCTGCCGTTGAAGTTCTGCGCGCAGCCACGGACGTAGTTGTCGAGGTCTTCTAGCAAGTCGTAGTATTCGCTCAGTCGGCGGTAGAGATTCTGCTCGGAGAGCGTTGCTTCGCCGCCATCCTCGTCGTCATCGTCATCATCGTCGTACAGGCTGTTGGGATCGCCGAGAGGCTTTAGGTCATCGTCGTCGACGTCATGGTGCAGCTTAGCTACCTCGGCAGTCGTCTGCGTGGCGGCGTTGTCGAAAGGCTTGATCACAAAGAAAACGACCAGGGCGATGATGATCGCCACCAGCACAACGATAACGGCGATAAGCGGCCCGGTGCCGCTCTTTTTGGGAGCGGGGGTCTGTGGCGAAGCGGGCGCGTATGCGGGAGCCGGCTGCTGTTGGGACGAGCCGCTCGCGACGGGTATGCGCTGCGTGGTCTCGACGGCCGCGGGGCCTGCGGCGGGGTCGGGGCGATAGGCGAGGGGGTCGTCCGCCTTGGCTTGCGGCGTATCAAGGGAGCCGGTCTGCTCAAAAGCGGGCTGGCTATCGCTCGCGGTTGTTTGCTCAACGGGTGCACCGCACGAGGTGCAGAACTTGGCATTATCTGCAAGAAGCTTGCCGCACGAGGCACAATACCGAGACATTGCCACTCCTTTCGCCACATTTCAATGCAATACGACGATTATACCCAGCGCCCCAAATTCCCCTTCATAAGTTGCGGTGAAATAGGGACTGTTTGGCGGTCTCAGAGCTTCAATCAGTCCCTATTTCACCGCAACTTCGGGGATGCCTCGATGGCTAGGTTGGATTTGGGGCGCGCCGAGCACTGGGGTATCATGGCTTGGTTGCTATAACTCGCATTTACGCGCCTTGTAGGAAGGGGCTGCGCCCATGGCTTTTGAGCCCGCTCAACATAGCTTTATCACGCTCGAGGGCGTCGATGGCGCCGGCAAGTCCACGCAGGCGCGCCTGCTTGCCCGCGCTCTTGAACTCGCTGGCTACCAGGTTGTGAGCCTGCGCGAGCCGGGCGGTACCGCCATCAGCGAAAAGATCCGTGCTCTGCTGCTCGACCCCGCCAACACGGCGATGGGCGACACCTGCGAGTTGTTGCTCTACGAGGCGGCGCGCGCTCAGTTGGTGCACGAGGTCATCGTGCCCGCCCTTGCTGTCGGTAAGGTGGTCCTGTGCGATCGCTTCTACGATTCCACGACCTGCTACCAGGCGTTTGCCGATGGCCTCGATCGCCAGATAGTACGCGACGCCAACAACCTGGCCGTCGCGGGTACGCACCCGGCGCTCACGCTCGTCTATCACATCACGCCCGAGCAGGCGGCGCTGCGCATGGCCGACCGCGGTGCGGCCGACCGCATGGAGGCCAAGGGCATGGCCTTCCAAGAGCGCGTCTACCAGGGATTTTGCGCCATTGCCGCCGAGGAACCAAACCGCGTAAAGCTCATCGACGCGACCGCGACCATCGAGGAAGTCTTCGAGAAGACGGTCGAGCAGGTTCGCGCCTACGGCCTCGATATTTCCCAGGACGCCGTCACCGCCGCGCTTGCCCAGGAGGCCGAGTAACATGGCCCCCGCTCAGGCAAGCCTGCTGGCCAAGCTCGACACCCAAGAGCGCGTGCGCGACTTTTTGACCAACGCCGTCGCCAGCGGCCGCGCATCGCACGCCTACCTGTTTTTGGGCGCTCCCGGCGCCGGCAAGCTCGATGCCGCATGGGCGCTCGCCCAGGCCTTCCTGTGCGAGCAGGACGGCTGCGGCGCATGCGACAGCTGCGTGCGCGTTGCGCGGCACACACACCCCGACGTGCACTATTACACGCCCGAGAGCGCCACGGGCTACCTCATTGCCCAGACCCGCGAGTTGCTCGATGACGTGCCGCTGGCGCCCATCCGTGCCAAGGCCAAGGTCTACATCATCGACCGTGCCGAGCAGCTGCGCGCTAACACCGCCAACGCACTGCTCAAGACACTCGAGGAGCCGCCCGAGGGCGTAATGTTTATCTTGCTGGGCACCTCCGCCGACGTGATGCTGCCCACCATCGTGAGCCGCTGCCAGTGCGTGCCGTTTCGGCTGGTGTCGCCCGCCGTGGCCGCGCGTGCCGTGAGTCGCGCGACGGGTCAGGATCTCGCGCGTTGCCGCATGGCGGTCGCCGTGGCGGGGAGTCCTACGCGCGGCATCGAGTTCCTTAAGAGCGCCGAGCGCCAGGATGCTCGCCGCCAGATGCTCCGCGCCATCGACTCGCTCATCGCTGCCGATGAGGCCGATGTGCTCAGCCGCGCCAAGTCGCTTATTGTCGCCGTTAAGGCTCCGCTCGCCGAGGTCAAGTCCACGCAGGAAAAGGTGCTCGAGCAAAATGCCGATTATCTGTCGCGTGGAGCATTGAAGCAGCTTGAGGACCGCAACAAGCGCGAACTCAACGCGCGCGAGCGTTCGGGTATCATGGAAGCGTTGGCGAGCGCACGGACGCTCATGCGCGACGTGCTGCTGACACTTCAGGACGAGGCGGCCGACGTAGTGAACGAAGACGTGCGCGACACAATCGGTCGGCTTGCCGCCGCGACCAATATTGCGGGTGCCACCCGGGCGCTCGAGGCAGTCGCGACCGCCGAGCGCAACATCGCCAGAAACGTTACTCCCCAGCTGGCCATCGAGGTCATGCTGTTCGATATCAGGAAGGCACTGAAATGCCGTTAGTCGTACCCGTTAAGTTTACCTACGCCTCGCGCGATCTGTGGTTTGACCCGCAGGATCTGGATATCCTCGAGGCCGATTATGCCATTTGCTCCACCGAGCGCGGAACCGAGATCGGCCTGGTCACGGCCGATCCCTTCGAGGTGCCGCAAGACGAGATCGGTCAGCCGCTCAAGCCCGTGCTGCGCGTGGCGAGCGACATCGACCTGCAGCTTGCCGACGACCTGGCCATCCAGGGCGACGAGGCGATGGTCGATTTCCGCCGCCTGGTCAAAGAGCTCGACCTCGAGATGAAGCCGGTCGGCGTCGAGTACCTGTTTGGCGGCGAGAAGGCCGTGTTCTACTTTGCGGCCGAGGAGCGCGTCGATTTTCGCCAGCTCGTCAAGGATCTGTCCTCGACGCTGCACATTCGCGTCGACATGCGCCAGATCGGCGTGCGCGACGAGACTCGCCTGGTGGGCGGCTATGCCCAGTGCGGACAGGAGCTCTGCTGCACGCGCTTTGGCGGACAGTTTGAGCCCGTCTCGATTCGCATGGCAAAAGAGCAAGACCTGCCGCTCAATTCCTCCAAGATCAGCGGCGTGTGCGGTCGTCTGATGTGCTGCCTGCGCTATGAGTTCGAGGCGTACAAGGACTTTAAGAGCCGTGCGCCCAAAAAGAAGACGCTCATCGATACGCCGCTTGGCAAGGCGCGTATTCAGGAGTATGACACGCCGCGTGAGCAGCTGGTGCTGCGCCTGGAGAACGGTAAAGTCTTTAAGGTCAACCTGGCCGATATGACGTGCTCGGAGGGCTGCAAAAAGAAGGCCGCCGAGCAGGGCTGCAGCTGCCGCCCCGACTGCGTGACGCGCGACGTGCTCGAGCGCATCGAGTCGCCCGAGATACGCCTGGCGCTCATGGAGCTCGACCGCGAGAACGGCGTCGACGTGGGCGATGGCCTGTCGAGTGCCGACCGTCTGGCCGGCACGTCGATGCCCAAGCGCCGTCGTCGCGACGTCGATTCCGATGCCCGCGCTGCTCAGAGCCAGGGCGAGGGCCGTGGCCGCGGAAAGGGCCGCGGCAAGGCCGAGGCGCCCGAGGCCGAGGAGGCCGCCGGTGGCCGTCGCCGCCGCAAGCGTGCGGGCTCGGGCGATGCTACCGAGGCTGCAGCCGCGGGCAAGAACGCCTCTCGCGAGCGCGAGGTTCAGCAGCCCCAGCAGCAGAATCGCGGCGGTGGCATGAACCCCACACGTCGCCGCCGCCGTCATCTGTCGAGCGAGGAGCGCGAGGACGCCTTCCGCGCCGCAGCTGCTCGCGAGGCTGGTGCCGCTTCCAAGGGCGCCTCGGCCTCCGATGCGCCTGTCGACAAGAGCGGCAAGTCACGTGGCGAGGAGGAGCGCGCGCCGCGTCCGCGCCGTCGCCATTCCTCGGGCGCGCAGCAGAAGCCCTCAGTGCCCTCCGTGGCCGATCAGGTCTCGGATGGCGAGGTCAAGGTCACGCGCCGTCGTCCCGGGGATGGCGGGGGAGCGGCTGCCAAGGCTTCGCGTGGCGCCGCTCGCGACGAGCGCGAGCCGCGCGAGAATCGCGGTGGCGAGGGCTCGGCCGACCAGGGTCAAAAGCGCCGTCGCCGTCGTCGTTCCCGCAAGCCGCGCCAGGATGGTGGCGAGGGCTCGACCCCGTCTTCGTCCGCACCACAACCGCCCGCCGGCGAATAACGCCCGCGAGCGGATTTAACCCGCCTTGCCCCGAGCGCATCGGGGTATCATAGCGCCGAATCAACAACCCTCCCTGCGATCGAGCGTAGGGAGGGTTGTGTCTTGAAGAGCCATCTGAACATATTGAGCCGTCTGCAGAGTGCCGGTGCCCTACCGTTTGCGGACGAATTGCTACCGTTTGCCGAGCTCGCGACGTACGAGGCGCTCGAGGCATTGTCGCCAACACGATGTACCGGCTGCGAGCGCGCCGGTGCGCTTATTTGCCAAGACTGCCTGGCCGCGCTCACGCTCATCGACCCACGTCATAGCTGCACCCGATGTGGCGCCCCGTTTGGGGATTTGCTGTGCACTGAGTGTTCGGTCGAGGGCACGTCTTCGGCAATGGCGGAGGCGCTCGACCGCTGCCTGGCGTGCGCCGTCTATGCGCATCCGCTGCCGCGCATCATTAAAGCGTACAAGGATGCGGGCGAGCGACGTCTGGCTCCGTATCTGGCGGAGCTGCTCTACGACACCGCCCTGCATGCCCAGGTCGTAGCTCCCGATCGCTACGGAGGCGTGCTTTCCGGTGCGGATGCGGTGGTGTTTGTGCCTGCGACGGCGGCAGCGTTTCGGCGGCGTGGTTTTGATCATATGGAGGCTATTGCGCGCCCATTTTGCGAGCTGTCGGGTGTTCCTCTGCTCGATGCTCTCGTCAAGTACGGGCATGGCGACCAGCGCGAACTCGGTCGTGAGGAGCGCCGCGAGCGTGCCCGAGGTATGTACGAGACGGTTGAGGACGTGCACGGCCGCCGCCTGCTGCTTATCGACGACGTTATCACCACGGGTGCGACGATGGCAGCGGCTTCGGCGGAACTCAAGCGCGCCGGCGCTGCGGCAGTCGATGGCCTTGCTATCGCACGCGTTTGGTAGGGGTGGTTCAGATGGCAATAAAGATCGGGCAGCGTGGCAAGCCTGCAAGCGAGCAGCTGGCTGCTTCCGTAATTCTGACGGGTGCCTCGGCGCTGCGCATGATGCGCGCCGAGCGCCGGCAGATGGGCTACATAAGCTGGAAGGACCTTAATCCCGATGAAGAGCGCCGTGTGCTGCGCACGTCGTCGCCCTCGACCGAGGACATCTATCTTCCCGATTTGGTGCGGATTGGGGCCGCAAGCGGCGAGGTGCAAGAGGATTTGTGCTTGCTGGTAGGGTCTGCAGCGCAGCGCCGCCGTATTCTTGGCGTGAGCTGGTCCGTATGCTCCGAGTTGCCCGCCGGCTCGATTCTAGAGGTGGAACCGGGGGTGTACAGTCTATCTCCCGAGGCCCTTTGCGTAGCCGTCGCGCGCGAGGTCGGCTGCATCCAGGCATTTGCCCTGGCCCAGGAGCTGTGCTCTAAGATTTCACTGAGTGACCGCGGGAAGTATCTGCCTCCCTACACCTCGCCTGTCGTGAACAAATTGGCAAAGGACAAAGACCAGCCGCCAGATGTCGGTTACTTTGAGGTCGAGTCCGTGCTGACACCCGATTGCCTGGTAGATTACCTCGCGGCATGCAAGGGGAGCGCGGCCAAGCAGCTGCGGCGGCTGTGTCCCTATCTGTCGGAAAACCTGCGTTCACCCATGGAGTGCATCATGCTTACCATGTTTTCGCTTCCGTTTTCCTATGGCGGATTTGCCTGTGGTCCCTTTAAGACCGACTACAAGATCGAGTTCAACGACCGTGCACAGGCGATCTCGGGGATGCCGCATGCGGTTTGCGATGCCTTTCAGGAAGCAGCCCGGTTTGACTTGGAATACAACGGTGAGCTGGGCCATTCTTCTCGGAGGGGACGTATCCATGATGAAAAGCGCAACACGGGCTTGATTACTATGGGAATCGAGGTCGCGACGGTCAACAACGAAATGCTCTGTGACATGGAAGCGATGGAAGCACTCGCATGGCGCATCCACCAGCGTATGGGTAAGCGATATCAGAATCGCGTAGAGGCTCGTCGAAAGAGGCAAGATGCTCTGCTGAATACGCTCCGAGCGTGCTTTGGGCTCAAACCAGCGTAAAACTATGGCTTTATAGGGGGTCTGTTTATATGCTCTGTGCAAAAAACGGCAAATATGAGTACTGTTACTAGATTAGTGACAGCAAAAACAAAGAAACTTGGGCCGATAATCTGGATTCAGCGAAGAGATAATAAACGAATGTGGAATATCTTGGCGCCAAGCAGGCTGTGCGGAACTCAAAAAGGGCTCGTGAGGCGGTAATACGCTGCTACTAAATTGGTAACAGTACTCATATTTGCCGTTTTTTGCACACGGCACCCTGAGACGGGTGCCCCGGAGCTCCCCGTAGGGGAGCTCCGGGCTTCATAGGGGCACGAATGGTCCGCTCCGACCCGCAAAATCTGTACTCGCGATGCGAATAACGCCCCTAACCTTAAACTTTAGCTTGAACTTAGCTATAATGCGCTACGTTCCTGCCAGGCTGTGGTTGCGGACGGACGAAATGCCCGTCCTAGTCCAAGACAGACGCGGTCAAAGGGATCCACGTAAGCGACCGCGTGCGCGCGGCGCGATCATGGCGCGTCCTAGATGTAAGCCGCACCGTCCGTTCTACTTTCTTTGGGGCAATACCGCCTCGCGGGCGAGCGGGCCAGTCGTGAAGGTGGCTGCGGCCTCCCGAGCAAACACCCCGGTGCGCAAGTGTGGGGTCAAATACCAGGTCAGCTGGTGGGAACAACCTGATATTCCGCGCAACGCACGGATCGTATACGACACAGAAGGCAGGGTAGTGGACATGGTGAGGGGCAGCTTGATGCACGCGGCTCGGTTAGGTGCTGGGGCCGCAGCGGTCATCGCCGTTTTGGGCCTGAGCGGATGCGCGTTCAACCCGCTGTCTACGTTCACGACTCCCACGATCGACCAGATCGAGTACGAGACCGTCACGCCGGCGGTGTCGGACGATGCCCTGGTCACTCCCGGAACCCTGACGGTCGCCCTCGATACTTCCGATGCGCCGCAGGCAATGCAGGGCGCCGACGGCGAGCTCACGGGATATGCGGTCGACGCCGCCCGCGCCCTCGCAAGCCGCATGGGCCTTAAGGTTGCCTTTGTCGATGCGTCCTCGGCAGGTTCCGCGCTCGGCGACAAAAAGGCCGATATCTTTATCGGCGAGATTAACTCCACGGACGGGGACATTAGCTCGCTCGGCACCTGCCTGTACGATGCCACTTCCGTGTTCGGTAAAACTAGCGATGGTGGGTCGCTAAGCGTTTCCACCGATACCCTTAACACGTCCACCCTGGGCGTTCAGGCGTCCTCGGCCTCGCAGGAGGCGCTTGCTAAGCAGAGCATCACCGCCAACCAAAAGACCTACTCCAACATCAACGAGTGCTTTGAGGCGCTCGAGTCCGGCGAGGTCGACTATGTGATCTGCGACTCCACGGCCGGCGGCTACCTTGCACGCCTGATGAGCGAGATCTCCTATGTCGGTGCGCTCGAGGCGCCCTCGACGCTTGGTGTTGTGGGCCTCTCGTCCAATGACGAACTATGCCGTGCCGTGAGCGATGCCCTCGACGGTATTACGGCCGACGGCACGCTCGAGGCGGTCCACTGCGTCTGGTATGGCACGATGCCCTACGACCTCACCACTAAGACGGTTTCGGGCGCTAACGTGCAGCCGGGCGACTCTGAGTCCAGTGAGACCACGTCCTCCGGCAGCGAGTCCTCCGATTCCAACAATGAGACCGCATCCTCCGAGGACAAATCGTCCAGCCAGGAAGGCGCCATCACCGACGACGACATTAACAAACTCAATAGCTAGTTATTGCTAGGGGTGGTGTCTCCTATACGTTGGAAAGGACACCTCTTCACGGTTTCAACACGCACTGCCGGGCTTCCCCGATGGGGGAGCCCGGCTCTTTCATTCCAATAAAACCAGCAGGTCAAAGCCAATTTTTGGGACCAAATACAAAGCCGCCGACGCCCTCCTATAGCGCACTTTGCCACAGAAAAGTGCGAGACTTCGGTATGCGGTATCAAGCAATCGTTATTCGGGTCTTTAGGAATCCGCGTGATTAAATGCACGGCAATGGGTACATAGCCAGTACAGTAAGTCCCCGAGGCAGATTGGAGCCACGTATGGATATCAAGGTTTCTGGACGCAAGACGACGGTAACCGATGCTCTGCGTGCGCATGTGGATGAGAAGATCGGCGAGGCGCTCAAGGTTTTCGATATCGAGCCCATGACGGTCGACGTTGTACTTCGCTATGAGAAGAACCCCTCGAACCCCAACCCGGCAATCGTCGAGGTTACGGTTCGTGCCCGCGGTTCGGTGATTCGCGTTGCCGAGCACGGCGCAGATATGTACGCCGCCATCGACCTCTCCGCCGATAAGGTCACCCGCCAGCTGCGCAAGTTCAAGACCAAGGTCGTGGACAACCGCCAGGGCGGTGCCAGCGCAGCGGATGTCGCACCGGTCGAGCGCGTCGAGGATCTGGCCGACCTGCTGCTGCCCGAGGAGGAGGACGACCTGCTCGTCCGCGAGAAGGTCATCGATGTCACCCCGATGACCGAGGAGCAGGCGCTGGTGCAGACCGATCTGCTCGGCCACGACTTCTACGTGTTCGAGAACGCGACGACTGGCCTCATCAATGTGGTGTATCACCGTAAGAATGGTGGATATGGCATCATCAAGCCCCGCATCGAAACACTTGACGAGTAAAATACGTTAACTTGCATGAGTTAACGGCTGGCGGCCATCCCATGCGGATGGCCGCCTTTTTTACGTAAGGAGTCGCTTTGATGGACAAGGCTGCATCTACCGGCCATTCGGACCGTTGCCGCATCGTCGTCGATACCTGCTGCGACTTTAGCCCCGAGGTCGCCGCGAACCTCGATGTCGATATCCTGGGTTTCCCCTTCATTATCGATGGCGAAGAGCGCACGGACGACATCTGGTCGAGCATCACACCCAAGGAGTTCTACGACCGGATGCGCGCCGGTGCCCGCGTGTCCACCTCGGCTGTGTCGCTCGGTCGCTATATCGAGTTCTTTACCGAGTGCGCCAAAGAGGGCACGCCCACGGTCTACCTGTGCTTTACCTCGGCGCTGTCGTCGAGCTACAACTCCGCGTGCCAGGCGGCAGATGCCGTGCGCGCCGAGTATCCCAACTTTGAGCTCTACGTGGTCGACAACGCTCTGCCCTGCGCGACCGGCGCGCTCTTGGCGCTCGAGGCCGTGCGCCAGCGTTCGGCGGGACTGACCGCCAAGCAGCTGGTCGATTGGGCAAACGAGGCCAAGACCTACGTGCACGGTTACTTTACGCTCGAGAGCTTCGATGCGCTGGCTGCCGGCGGCCGCATTCCGCCCGCGGCGGCGCAGCTCACGGCAAAGCTCGACGTCAAGCCCGAGCTCTCCTACGACCTGGCCGGCTCGCTGTCGCTGATCGGCGTCAACCGCGGCCGCAAGAAGGCGCTCAAGTCCATCCTCAAGTCGTTCCGCGAGAACTACGTGCCCGACCGCACCATGCCCATCGCCATCATGACGGCCGATGCCGAGAAGGATGGTGACTGGCTCGAGGCCGCCGTTCGCAAGGAGGAGGGCTGCGCCGACGTCACGATTATCCGTAGTTCCGTCGGTCCTACCATCGGCTCGCACGTGGGGCCCGGCATGGTGGCACTTGCGTTTTGGGGTAAGAACCGCGCCGAGAAAGCCTCGCTTTCCGACCGCATCGCTCGCCGCGTGCGCGGGCAGTAGGCAAGCGATGCGTCCGTAATCGCCCTCGACTCACAGCCCAAACGCTGGCACCGAGTATTCAACCTGGTAATAACACCCAACCCAAAAGGAAAGGTTTCATGGCAAACAAGCTCTCTGTCGCATTTATCGGCACCGGAATTATGGGTGCCCCCATTGCCGGCCACATTCTGGACGCTGGCTATCCCGTCACGGTCAACAACCGCACCAAGTCCAAGGCCGCAGCGCTCGTTGAGCGCGGCGCCGTCTGGGCTGATACGCCGGCAGATGCCGCGGCGAACGCCGACGTTGTCTTTACCATGGTGGGCTATCCCTCCGAGGTCGAGGAGCTCTACCTGGCGGGCGACGGCCTGCTCGCGTGCACTAAGCCCGGCGCGGTCCTGATCGACCTCACCACGAGCTCGCCTGAGCTGGCGCGCGACATTGCCGAGGCCGCCCAGGTCTCCGGCCGCATGGCGTTTGACTGCCCCGTCACCGGCGGCGAGTCGGGTGCCATCGCCGGCACGCTCACGGCTATCGTGGGCGCCACCGAGAACGACATCGCGCCGGTCCGCGACATCCTTTCCACCTTTGCGGCAACCATCTGCTGCTTCGATGGCGCCGGCAAGGGTCAGGCTGCCAAGCTTGCCAACCAGGTGTCGCTGGGCGCCTGCATGGTCGGTATGGCCGATGCGCTGGCCTTTGCCGAGCTGAGCGGCCTTGATCTTGAGAAGACCCGTCAGATGATCCTGGGTGGCACCGGCAAGTCCGGCGCCATGGAGAGCCTGGCGCCCAAGGCGCTCGACGGCGACTACAAGCCCGGCTTTATGGTCGAGCACTTCATTAAGGACCTGCGCTTGGCGCTCGCCTATGCCGACGACCGCGAGCTTGCGCTGCCCGGCGCCGACGTGGCCTTTACGCTCTACGACATGCTTGATGCCATCGGTGGTGCCAAGTTGGGCACCCAGGCCGTCACGGTCCTCTATAAGGAGGAGGCCGACGCCATCGCCGCCGGTCTGGACTGGTCGCAGTATCGTCCCGAGGAGCATGGTGCTCACGAGGAAGGCTGCGGTTGCGGCGAGCATGGCGAGGACCACGAGTGCTGCGGCGGCCACGGCCATGACGACGGCCACGAGTGCTGCGGCGGTCACGGTAATGACGACGGCCACGAGTGCTGCTGCGGCCACCATCACGGGGAGTAGCGCCCATGAGCTGGACGTTCGTGGTGCTTGCGCTGGTGCTCTTTCTCTTCGCGATCTACATTGGCTTTTTGTGCGGCCAGTGGGCGTGCGAAAAGCGCGTCATCACCAAGCGCGACTACTGGATTGCCAACTTTGCGGGAGCGGCGGCAGTCGTTCTGCTGACCTGGGTGTTCTCGCTGTTCCCGCTGGTGCAGTTTGCGCCGATCGGCTGGCTCGGCGGCTTTATCGCCGGCCTTAAGATGAGCTTTGGCGAGTCCGTCGGTCCGTGGCGCAAGCACGACGAGGTCTTTAACGTCAACAAGGCTCATCGCGCCGCCGCCGATGCGGGCGACGCCGAGGAGCGCCGCCGTGCGCGTCGCAATGGCGCGGCCGACCGACAGCTCATCTCGGTCACCGATGACAACAAGGGTGCTGGCAAGCACGCTAAGAAATAGTAAAAAGAGGTAACTATGGCAGAAAACAAAGACGAACAGCTCACCGACGAGGAGCTGGCACAGCTTCAGCTGGCAGAGGAGAACGAGAACGCCGTCGACCGCCTGGTCAAGGAGCTCGGCTGCCCCACGCGCCGCATCCGTCAGTTTGCCGCCCGCGTGCTGCACCTGCTTGCCGAGCGCGATCCGCAGCGCGTCGTGCCCTGCGTGCCCGCGCTGATCGAGGCGCTCGACCGCCCCGAGGCGCAGACCCGCTGGGAGGCCCTCGATGCCCTGACGGCGCTCGCTACCACCTGCCCCGAGCACCTGGGCGATGCCTTTGAGGGCGCCGAGACCGCGCTGTTCGACGAGATTTCCTCCACGCTGCGTTATGCCGCCTTCCGCCTGCTGTGCGTGTGGGGCGCCACGAGCGTCGAGCGTTCGCGCGAGGCTTGGCCCATCCTGGACGAGGCCATTCAGTGCTACCACGGCGACCTCGAGTATCGCGATATGCTCGGTTGCCTGTACGAGTTTGGCCAGGGCGAGATCGACGCCGAGGTCGCCGAGAAGCTCGCGCTGCGCCTTAAGTTCGATGCCGAGAACGGCAAGGGCAGCTATCTCAAAGCCCGTTCGAGCGAGATTTGCGAAATGCTTGTTAAACGCTTTGACCTTGATCTCTCCAAAAAGAAGAAGCGTGCTAGCGTTAAAAAATCTGACGACGCCGAAAACGAGGAGTAACAGATTATGGCGCACGATGTAGTCCTGATTCCCGGTGACGGTATCGGTCCCGAGATTACGCAGGCCATGCGCCGCGTGGTCGAGGCCACCGGTATCCAGATCAATTGGAATGTCCAGGAGGCCGGTGCCGGCGTCATGGACGAGTTTGGCACGCCACTGCCCCAGCACGTGCTCGATGCGGTCGCCGAGACCAAGGTTGCCATCAAGGGCCCCATCACCACGCCGGTCGGCACAGGTTTCCGCAGCGTCAACGTTGCCCTGCGCAAGCACTTTGACCTGTACGCCTGCGTGCGCCCCTGCCTGTCGCAGCCGGGCGACGGCTCGCGCTTCCGCGACGTCGACCTGGTCATCGTGCGTGAGAACACCGAGGACCTCTACGCCGGGATCGAGTTCGATGAGGGCGCTGCCGAGGTCGAGGAGCTCTCACAGCTTGTCGAGCGCTCGGGTCAGAAGACCTTCGCCGCCGATTCCGCCATCTCAATTAAGCCCATCTCCATCGCCAAGAGCCGCCGCATTGTGGAGTACGCCTTTGAGTACGCCCGCCGCTGCGGCCGCAAAAAGGTGACGGCCGTGCACAAGGCCAACATTATGAAGGCGACCGATGGCCTGTTCCTGCGCGTTGCGCGTGAGGTGGCCGCCAACTATCCCGATATTGAGTTCAACGACAAGATCGTCGACGCCACCTGCATGGGCCTGGTCCAAAACCCCAACGACTTCGATGTCTTGGTGCTGCCCAACCTGTACGGTGACATCGTGAGCGACCTGTGCGCCGGCCTGGTAGGTGGCCTGGGTATGGCCCCCGGCTCCAACATCGGTGCCGACTGCGCCATCTTCGAGGCAACGCATGGCTCCGCGCCCGATATCGCTGGCCAGGATATCGCCAACCCCACGGCCGAGATCCTCTCTGCTGCGATGATGCTCGATCACCTGGGCGAGAACGATGCTGCCAATCGCATTCGTGCCGCCGTATCTGCCACGCTCAACGAGGGTGAGCAGGTTACCGGTGACGTGCGTCGTGCCCAGACCGGCTCCGTCGAGGGCGCCGTGGGCACGCAGGCCTTTGCCGATGCCGTTATCGCGCACCTGGCCTAAGGCATGCGTGCTGCAAACGCCTAAATAGTACTTAAGTGTTTGCGTATAACCTGAGAATCAATACGCCCGGCGCTCTGTCGGGCGTATTCTATTGAGGACTATGTTTCCTAACAAGGAGTAACTGATATGGGTCTGATTCAAAAGAAGGACGAGAAGGACGAGATCGACGGCATCCAGATCATCGAGCGCGGCGAAGGCCCCGACGGTGATGAGGACGAGAAGATCGACCTGGTCGCCGGTACGTCTGCCGAGCACATTGCCGCCGGTACGACGGCCGAGGAGGAGGACGCCCGACTGGAGGCTCAGATTGCCGCGGATGCCGCTGACGAGAACCTCATGCCCGAGGAGCAGGACGAGGGCGACTCCGATGAAGACGACCATGCATCCAAGCACAAGAAGACGATGATTGCCGCCTTTGTGGTTGCCGTCGTGATTGCTGCCGTGGTCGGCTTCTTTATCGGCAACGGTGGTTTTGGCGGCAAGGGTGTCGGCTCGTCGACCCTGACCGAGGACCAGCTCGATTCGACCGTGGCAAGCTACAGCTACAACGGCAAGAAGAGCGACATCACTGCGCGCGAGGCCATCGAGAGCCAGTACAGCCTTGATACCGTCAAGGATAGCGATGGCAACTACACCGCTCCTTCTGCCGACGTCATCCTGTCCTACGTGCGCAACAAGATCCTGCTCGACGCTGCCGAGGACGAGGGCATCACCGTCTCTTCTAAGGAGATGAAGAAGTACGCCGAGGATTCCATCGGCACTTCGGACTACAAGACCATGGCCAAGCAGTATGGCGTGTCCAAGGACCAGGCCAAGCAGATCGTCCGCCAGTCCGCGACGCTGCAGAAGCTCTACAAGAAGAAGGTGGGCGATAGCTCCGCGACCATGCCGACCGCTCCGACCGAGCCTTCTGACGGCAACGAGGAGACCGCGAGCAAGGACTACGCCGACTACATCATCAACCTTGCCGGCGACGAGTGGGATAGCGAGAAAGGCACTTGGAAGGACGCCGATGGCACCTACGCTAAGGCGTTCGCCGACGATGCCTTTACGGCCGATAGCGCGACCTATAAGCAGGCCATGACCGCCTATTACACTGCCTACCAGCAGTACTCTTCGCAGGCTTCGAGCGCCAGCTCCAAGTGGACCGAGTACGCCAACGGCCTGTACGCCAAGGCCAACATTAGCATCTACGGCCTGTTTGCGTAAAGATTGCCTGAGCTTTCGAGTACGAAGCCGAAATATCTGATGAAGCCCCCTGGAACGGACATCGTTCTAGGGGGCTTGTTGCGTTGTAGGAAAGGGCGGGGAAGAGAGTGGTAGGGGAGGGGTTTTATATACAAATTCTTGAAGACTTTATTCACGTAAAGTGAAAACGATTTCGGCCAAACTGGTAGTAACAATGTGGTACCACTGTTCATCTGGTAGTAACCAATTTTGAGACGAAATCGAATGGAAATTGCTAAGAATTAGTTTGATAACGAAAGAAATGCATCATGTCTACCTGCGGAAATTACCGTTTACGGGCTAAAAATAACCGTTTGGCAACGATATAGTAATTTGAACGAAATGTGGTGGACGTTTGAATTGAGTGTGTGCTACCGTACATACCAGCAACCCCAAATAGGGACTGGGTTGTCTAAGTTTGCGCATCAATGCCGGCAAGCGGAGAAGCCGGTATGCACAAGGCGCGGACATGGAACTCGTTGGTGAACAACGAAAGAAAGGTTGGAGGAGATACCATATGATGAAGTACCTCCAGAAGCTCGGCAAAGCGCTGATGCTTCCCGTCGCGGCGCTTCCCGTCGCAGGTATTCTTATGGGCGTGGGCTACCTGCTCGCTCCCGCAGTCATGGGTGCTGCCGGTGACACTACCGGTTTTGCCTATACCGCCGGCTTCCTGCTCATCAAGGCAGGCGGCGCTCTTATCGATAACATGGCCTGGCTGTTCGCAGTCGGCGCCGCTGTCGGCCTTGCCGACGATCACGATGGCACCGCTGGCCTCGCTGGCCTCGTCGCTTTCCTGATGATCCAGCAGCTCCTGAGCCCCGCTGTTGTTGGCACCATTCGTGGTATGGACGCCGATGCTCAGACCGCTTGGCTTGCCACGACCGAGGGCATCGCGTTCTCCAAGATCGCTGGTAACTCCTTCATCGGCATCCTGTCCGCCGTCATCGGTGGCACTTGCTACAACAAGTTCAAGGACACCCGTCTTCCCGACTGGTTGGCCTTCTTCTCCGGCAAGCGTTGCGTCGCCATCATGACCGCCGTCATCTGCATCGTCGTCTCCGTCGTCCTGCTCTTTGCTTGGCCGCTCATCTTCGGTGCTCTTGTTGCTCTTGGTGAGGGTATCGCCGCCATGGATGGTATCGGCGCTGGCATCTACGCCTTCCTTAACCGCCTGCTCATCCCGACTGGTCTGCACCACGCACTCAACAACGTGTTCTGGTTCGACACCATCGGCCTGGGCGACCTGACCCACTTCTGGGCTGGCGAGACCTCCGCTGACGTCAAGTGGAGCCTCGGTATGTACATGTCTGGCTTCTTCCCCTGCATGATGTTCGGTATCCCGGGTGCTGCCCTGGCTATGGTTCAGACCGCTAAGAACAAGAAGGCTGCTATCGGCCTGGTTGTCTCCGCTGCCATCTGCGCCTTCGTCTGCGGCGTCACCGAGCCCTTCGAGTTCGGCTTCATGTTCCTGTGCTTCCCGCTCTACGTCGTGTACGCTGCCCTGTACGGCATCTTCACCATCATCACCTACTATGTTGGTTTCCGTGCTGGCTTCTGCTTCTCCGCTGGTGCTACCGACCTCCTGTTCTCCTCTAGCCTCCCGGCTGCTGCCAACACCTGGATGATCATCCCGCTGGGCATCGCTGCCTTCGTGGTCTTCTACCTCGTGTTCCGCTTCGCCATCACCAAGTTCAACCTCATGACCCCTGGTCGCGAGGATGAGGATGTCGAGGAGACCTCCGCTCCCGCCGCTGCTGGCGACGAAAAGTTCGCCGCCCTGGCCGCCGCTGTTCTCGCTGCCGTCGGTGGCAAGGAGAACGTCAAGACCGTTGACTGCTGCGCTACTCGCCTGCGCTTCGAGCTCGGCGATTCCGCTCTGGTCGACGAGGCTGCCTGCAAGAAGGCTGGCGCTCTGGGTGTCATGAAGATGGACAAGGGTGCTACCCAGGTCATCATCGGCACGCAGGTCCAGGCTGTTGCCGAGGAGCTCAAGAAGCTTCTCTAAGCCTTAAAGACGTATCTGTCTTACAAAGGGTCGTCCCGCTCCGCGGGGGCGGCCCTTTTTGCTACTTCAATGCTTGATGCAGCGATGTGATTGGTATTACAGTGCGCAGGCTATCAACCGGCAAACAATATTGAAATATGCTGGTTGACCTGCTGTTATTCCATTCAAACTGCTATAGTACGTGGTGTCTGGTTACAACCAATTTCGAGTCATTTATCCGGCAGGTATCATTATGGCAATGGGAGCGCGCAAACAACCTCTGTACGATCAGCTCGTCGATTTGCTGACCGATAAAATCGATCACGAACTTCGACCAGGTGACTATTTGCCGTCTGAGCGTGACCTGTCGGAACGCTATGGGCTCTCGCGTACGACGGTTCGTCTTGCCCTGCAGGAGCTTGAGCGTCTGGGCTTGGTGGTTCGTCAGCGCGGCCGTGGAACCATGGTGTGCGACCGCTCTCTGCAAACGGCAAACCTCACGCAGACCTATAGCTTTACCGAGCAGATGAAGGCGATCGGCCGTGTGCCCAAGACGACGATTCTTGAGTTTACCGAGGTCGAGGCTGACAAGAATATTGCCGTAGAGATGAATGCGCGCCTGGGCGAGCGTCTGTACAAGATCAAACGCCTGCGTATTGCCGATGGTGTGCCGCTGATGATTGAGTGTACATATCTGCCGAGTCGCAAGTTCTTTGCGCTTAAGCGCCCCATGATTGAGAACAAATCGCTGTACGACATGATCGAGCAGGACTTTCACGAGAAAGTTCGCGTGGCAGAGGAAGAATTCTACGCGAGTATCGCTCGCCATTCCGACGCTCGTCTGCTCGAGATTGCCGAAGGAGCACCGGTCCTGGATTTGATTCGCACCACATATGACATGAACAACGAGGTCATCGAGTATACGCGTTCGGTTGCGCGTGCCGACCAGTTTAAGTACAAGGTCTACCACAACCGCGCAGTCTAGAGTTATTGGGTATAAACGGCTTGGCGTGTTTTGCGGCGGGTGCAAAATATACCAAGCGGTAGAAGGCAACGAACAATCGCTCGAATTAACAATGCAGTGGTTTTTGATCCGCCCTAAAATGCACTGCGGGTACGGGAGCATAGATGAGCACGTATGCTATCAAGGCCGACAAGTTCTTTTTGCCGGCGGGGCCGCAGCTGGGCGGCTACCTCATGGTCGAAGACGGCGTCTTTGGCGTTTGGCAGGCCGATGAGCCCGCTTGTGAGATCAAAGATTATTCGGGTACATGGATTGCGCCGGGCATGGTGGACACCCATATCCATGGCTTCTATAACCATGCCACGACCGATAACGATGCCGAGGGCATCAACATCAGCTCGACCGAGCTCGCACGTCGTGGTACCACCAGCTGGCTTCCTACGACCTTTACCGACGGCGTGGAGCAGATCAAGGACGCCTGCGCCGCCATTGCACAGGCGGACGAAGAGCGTGGCCCCGAGTTCTGTGGTGCCCGTATTCAGGGCATCTACCTGGAGGGTCCGTTCTTTACCATGAAGCACGTGGGTGCCCAGAACCCCGCCTTTTTGATTGACCCGTCCGAGGAAATTTTTGACGAGTGGCAGGAGGCCGCCGGTGGTCGTATCGTCAAGAGCGCTATGGCGGCCGAGCGCGATGGCGCTGCCGCTTACGCCGCGGCTCTGAGCGCCAAGGGCGTCGTGACCTGCATTGGCCACTCCGATGCCACCTATGATGAGTGCGCCGCCGCCATCAATGCTGGCGCCAGCTGCTTTACGCATACCTATAACGGCCAGCGTGGCCTCCATCACCGTGAGCCCGGTGTTGTTGGCGCCGCTATGACCACGCCCAACACCTATGCCGAGATCATCTGCGATGGCAAACATGTGAACCCTGCTGCTATCAAGGCCCTGCTGCAGGCCAAGGGCTGGCAGCACACGGTGCTGATTACCGACTGCCTGGGTTGCGGCGGCATGCCCGAGGGCAAGTACACCAGCGGTGGCATGGATGTCATTATGAAGGACAACCTTTGCTGGCTCGCCGATGGCTCTGCTATCGCCGGCTCGGTGCTCACGCTCGCACAGGGCGTCAAGAACATCGTTGACTGGGGTCTT
Organism: Collinsella aerofaciens; assembly: GCF_902501475.1. Taxonomy (GTDB): domain Bacteria; phylum Actinomycetota; class Coriobacteriia; order Coriobacteriales; family Coriobacteriaceae; genus Collinsella; species Collinsella aerofaciens_AL. The sequence continues at coordinate 60,208 of NZ_CABWIF010000055.1, forward strand.
GCGAGCGCCGATATCGCAATTCGCATGGCGACCGAGGTGCCCGCGCGCTCTGCTCACGTTGAGGATAAATGTGGCAGCATTATGCCTGGCCGCGATGCCGATTTTGTCGTGTTTAATCCCGACCTTACCCTGGTCGAGACGTATGTGGGTGGCAACAGCGTCGGTAACGCGTTTGCCGAGTAGCCGCCAAAGAAACGATCCGAGAGGGGATTTAGATGATTTACGGTGCATTGGGCGATATCGAGGAGTACCGCGGAATGCTCAAGGGCCTCGACGTGCTGATCGACTGGCTCGAGGAGAACGATCCGGCGGAGCTCGAGGTCGGCAGCCATCAGATTCTGGGCGACAAGGTCTTTGCGAACGTCATGGCTCCCACGACGCGTCCCGAGGCCGAGGCCCACTACGAGACGCATCAGCGCTATCATGACTTGCAGATTGACGTCGAGGGCCGTGAGGCCTTTAAGGTTGCCACGGGCAGCCTGACGCTGGTCCAGGAGTTTGACGAGAAGGACGACTACGACCTGGTCGATTCCGACGCTTCGATCGCCGGCGATCTTGCTGACGACAAGTTTGCGCTGTTTGTCGCCGGCGAGCCTCACATGCCCACGCTCGAGTTCCCGGGCGATGGCGCACAGCCGGTCAAGAAGATCTGCTTTAAGCTGCTTGCAGACGCTTACTGGGAAGAGTAGCGCGCTGCTCGGCTGAACTGTTCGTCTGATGGCGTGATTCCCTTGAGGAGCGCGCTTGAGCCCCGCTGATCGCGGTTCCTTTGGGGATTGCGGTTGGCGGGGCTTGTTGTTGAGTAGGGGAGTTGCCGGCGGCGTTGTGCTTGCATTGGCGCATGCGCACTCAAAATCGGCAACAAAAAAGCCGCCCGAAGGCGGCTATCTTGTGCAATGGAGCCAGCGACCGGGCTCGAACCGGTGACCCCCGCTTTACGAGTACGTGAATTCGGCATTTGACGAGATGAAGCCAATTTCACTGAATTTAAAAGAAGCGCAGGTAAAAATAGGTAATTAGCAATTATCGAGCTAGCTATTAGAATCATATTTCCCACTCTTTTCACACTTAGTGAGACTTGAAAGTGTGAAAAGTTTCGATTAGGCTTGCTGGCAAAGCCTTTAAAGCTTTGCCAGCAAGCCTAATCGAAAATCTAACGAGGGATATGATTGCAGGGATTGATAAAAAAGACCGCTCGCGGCACATCGGAATGCATCGATAAGAGCAAAGGCGTCTATCGGATTTATTTCTCCCTGGGAAAAGATCCGGAGACAGGACGGTACCGCCGTAGTCCGTCGCGCAGGGTTCACTGCAGAAGTAAGAACCCGAAAAACTGGCCGAGCGAAGTCGCCAAGGCGTTGGAAGCCTATAGAGCTGAGCTCGAGGGTGCTTCCAGCCGGGACAATGCTCCTCTGGGCCTATCGGATTATGCGGACAGGTTTCACGCGAACAGGGAGTCGACCATGGGATCACCTCTTGCTTATGAGCGTGAAGGTTTGGACATTCGTCACATACGCGAGCTGTTCGGCAATCCCGATCTCACTCGGCTTAAATCGGATGACGTTCGCGCTGCTTATGCCAAGGCTAGAAAAGAAGGCCGGTTCAGCGAAAGTGAAATTCGCCGCATCCACATCAAGCTCAAACAGGTAATGGAGGATGCCGTCGATAACGACCTTGTGGGCAAAAACCCTTGTAGGGGAGTGAAACTGCCCAAGCAGAATGTCGAGGCTCGTAAGGCGCTGAGCGCCGATGAGGCGGCAAGGCTTCTTGCGGTCCTTTTGGAGGAGAAGCCATCTTCCTTTATCACATGCACAATGCTTCTGCTTCTCTGCGGTTTGAGGAAGGGAGAGGCCCTTGGTCTCTCATGGGAGGATTATGACCCCGACGCCAAGACTCTGAGGATAGTAAAGCAATATACGAACGACAGGACATTGAGGCCGCCCAAATCAAAGATGAGCAGGCGTAAGATCTCGGTTGGAAATGAACTTGCCGACTATCTAGACAGGTGGAAAGCCATTCAGCGGAGTGAGTTCGATTCCTTTGCAGTGGGGCAGACTGGAGAAACGCCCATTGTCCATTCCATTGGGGTCGTTGACGCCGCTAACGGCAAACGGGCTCTTGTGACCCGGATGGATGGACATAACTATTCAAGGGCGTTTAGGCTGTTTGCGGCGAAAAACGGCTTCGGTACTTTTGAGGAGAGCAGGGAAGTCATTGGGAGTGACGGCGTCAAACGTACCCGCTATACGGGTTATAGCGGGCTGAAGCCTCATGAGCTTAGACATACGCAAGCGACTTTGCTCGTTGGTGCCAATGCGGACATTAAGACGATCCAGGCACGTTTGGGCCATGCTAGCCCATCGACGACGCTGTCTATCTATAGCCACTTTATTGAGGCAAACGATCAGAAGGCAGCATCAGTGCTGGACAATCTGCTGAAAGGTTAAAAAAGAGGCCCTTGTGGGCCTCTTTTTCTAATCGACATTGTTTCGGTAAATCATTGCGCCATATGGTGGCTCTAGTTCCATTGACTGATAGTAGCTGGCATCTAGAAGGTTGAAATAACAAATGATGGGGGCGGCTAGGTGCTCGTCCATATTTAGGTAATGTCCCTCATCATCTGTGACCAGTTTGACCTCGTCGCGCATTACGTCGGTCATGCGGGGCCAGAGTTTGGTTGCGCGCTGCAATTTGTCCTTTTGACTGTACTCTCCGTTATGGAAGAAGGCAAAATGAGGCGCATCGTATTTTGCGCCGCCGCGAATTTCGATAATTCCGACCTGGCTGCAAGAATTCGCGCATTCCTCTGTTTCCAATAAAGTCCAAGAGGAGGGGAGGACAGCGTAATCGCCGCCGAGGAGATCGACCCGTCGCATTCCCTGGGGCCTCTCCTCTTTCTCGCAATATAAAGAGAAATGGTCGTGGAGCCTCTGGAATTGCTCTCGATAAAGTTCCAATTGACTAAAACTCATTTCTTCTGATCCGTCTACGGGAAGAGCCTTCATTTCATTGGTGATTTGCCGAGCTTCCCTGAGGCACGCCTCATCGAGGGCCCTGGCGACCCTTGGCTGCAACCCCGTGAGCAGGTTGCATAGATAGTCGATAGCCTCGCCGGTGCTTCTGACTGATTCGGGGTTCTTGAGGCGAAGCTCTTCGATTTTCTCCGGGGTCGTCGCCTGAACAGTTGTTCCGAACTTAATTTTCCGCATCTTACTTCCGGATAATGGTAAACGTCCCATAACCACTCCAATCATCGTTGTATATATATTAAATCAGTCAGACAATTAAGTCTATACAGTCAGAAAGTGAATTAGAAATTAGAACTGTAACTAGATATGATTGTGCAACAGACAGTGTTACAATATAAACAGTAAGCGCCTGACCAGCTTGTTTGAAAGGAGTTATTTTGTTTTCGGTCATTGATTAAAAAGCCGCCCGCCCTTCCCTATCTAAGTTTGGCGACGAAGGGGGAGGGGCGAGCTAGCCTGAAAGGATTCTACCATGATTGTAGAGCCTGAACCGTACGCTGCCGTACAAGCATCACCTGCGGTTTCAGTAAATCCCAATTTGGGACATGAGCGCCTTCTTGGGATTTCTGACGTAAGCCAGATGACTGGGCTTAGCCCGGTCACTGCCTCGAAGTTTATGAAAGAGAGCGGGCGTGCGATCGCATTGCATCGTCGCGTTTACATTCTCGAATCCAGCCTTTTTGCTTACCTCCATGAACTGGAGGTGAGCAAACCATGCCGCTAGTGAAGTCCATGAACGATGGCTTGGATAAGACCGCCCTTGCTATTCTAAGCAATAAGCCCCTTGGGCATATTGAGCACCGTGCGCTCGATGCTCTTCTCGGCGGCGTGCGCCAATATCTGTGCATTGTGCCGGGTGGTCCTGGTACTGGCAAGACTACCTTTATGCATCAAGTTGGAGATTGCTGGGCTATTGCTGGCCATCCGGTTGTAATTTTCGAGGGCGAGCTCGCCCGTGCGAGTATGCTCGCGAAGAGCTTGACCCGCATTTCCGGCGGTGAGCTTACGTATGAGGATATGTACAGTGGTGATATGTCCGTAGAAAAACGTGAGCAATTTGACAGGTCGGTCGATGTCTATGCACGCAGCATTGCCGAACGCATGTTTATTATTTCAGGCGAAATTAAAAACGCAGGAATGCGGAAGGCAATTGAAGAGGTTGCCGATAAATATGGTGAACCGCCTCTAGTCATCGTCGATTACGCGCAAATCGTCTCCTTGCCGCAAGAGCTGCGCATTGCGGATGAGCGAATCGGGCTTAAACTCGTTGCATCCGAACTTCGACGGATTGTAGACGAGGTACATTGCCCGCTGTTCGCAATTTCATCCATTAATAGAACTAACTACGACAAGCAGACCACTGGGCTTCAGGCGATTGGTGGCTGTAATATGTTCGAGTATTCGGCAGATTTGGTAATGTCACTTTCCATCAAAGGCGATAGGCCTGAGGAGAGGAATGCCAATATGCTGCTCAAAAAGCGGCCGGTTGTAGCCTCGATCACTAAAAACCGATACGGGTCATGCGGTGTCGTTGAGTTCGAATTCGACGCTCCGGCCGCAACATTTACGGAAATCGGCTAATTATGGAGCCCGGGCTCTGCATCGGCGGGTACCGGGCGCCCAATCCATGCCTATCGTCCGACGAGCTCGAGCGCGCCGAGAACGAGGATCTTCCCTCGTTCTCGGCGGAAGAGCTTATTTGGGAGCGAAGGCGCTTGCTCGATGCCCTCGATTACTATGAGGAGCATTGGCAACCGTACTGCGTGTACCTTGGCACTTTACCCGGGGTTCCCTTTGATGTTTGGGCAAGGGTGAGAATTGAGCGCATCGGTAGGATGCTCCAAGCAATTTCAACTAAATAAAGGTGGCGGGGCCGATGTATCGACCCCGCTCGGATTGGATGGTTATGACTTCCATGAATACGCACATCAACGTGCGAATGAATGAGGTTCAGCGTAAGGCGATCGAGGAGAAGGCGGCGACCATGAATATGCCGGCGTCTACCTTCATGCGTGACGCCGCCCTGCTCTGCGGCGAGAAGCCGGTCAGGGTCGCCGATACGGGGGAGCTTGCCGGCATCAGGACCGAGCTGAAAAAGATCGGCACGAACCTCAATCAGGCGGTCCGCGCCCTCAATACCTACGGCCCCGACCCGGTGGTCCTCAACAACCTCAACCGGGCGACTTCAATCGTTTCAACCTCGGTGAGTTGGGTCAACGATCTGCTCGCCCGTGCGAGAGAGTAGGTGGTTCATGTGAAGGAGAAGCTGGTCATGGCGCTGATTTTCGCCGCACTGCTTACCGCCGGGTTTGCACCTCTTGTTGCCATTCCCCTCGATTGCGTGATCCTCGGACTTCCAATCGAGCTCAGCTCAATCGGATTCGCCCTGAGCGTGGATAGCATCATCTGGTGGTGGGCCAACGTGGCACCTCACTGCATCCCGGGCTGCCTTGCCTCGTTTGCCCTGTTCTTGTTGGTATTCATGCTCATGCAGCTATCGGCTTCCTCGAAGGAGCGGGCCGCCGATGGAGGCGTGCTCGGAGAGGCGCGGGTGAAATCGGGGCCTGAGACCATCCAAGGCTCGGAGATTTGGGATGGGCACGGACAGCCGAAAAACAGGGGATTCGTGTACGGTTTTGAGAAGACGTTGTTCGGCTCCAAGTATCTGTTCGAGCCGAGGCGACATATGTTTCTCGACGGCTCAACGGGCGCTGGAAAATCCAGGGCACTTCTGATTCCAACAATCGATCTGCTGACGTATGGGGCGGATGACGGGGAATCAAGCCCGCAGACCATCATCGTGTCTGACGTGAAGAGTGAACTCATCGAGTTAACGGGCGACGAGCTGGAGCGCCGCGGATACCGGGTGCTTCTGCTGGATGCCCAGCATCCCGAGAGGAGCGACACGTTCAATCCCCTGGAGATGGTCGATAGGCTTGCGAGCGGGGGAGACCTGCCGGCGGCGGAGCAGGCCGCGGACGCCGTCGCCCGTACGCTAATCGCGGGGGAGGCCGATGCGAAGGCGACCCACTGGACGGAATCCGCGCGGTCGCTGCTGGCGGCGACGATCCTTCTGACCGTACTGGACGAGGGCTGCCCGCGGAGTTGCAGACACCTCGCAACGGTCTACCACATCATATGCCTGGGGACGGAGGGTGCCGGCGAGGACCCGTGCGAACCCCTGAAAGGCCTGTTCCGCTCCCTGCCGCAGGGGCACCCGGCCCGCTCGCGCGCCTCGCAGTTCATCTCGAGCGGCGGCAACGAGCTGAGGAGCATCGTCTCCACCCTGAAGGTCAACCTGAGGATTTATGCGTCGGCGCCGATTGCGCGCATGACCTCGGGCAACGATATCGAGCCGGGGAGAATCCTGGGCGAGAAGACCGCGCTATTCCTCCATGTGATGGACGAGGGCTCTCCCTACAACGCGATCGCGGCGGTCCTGTTCGAGCAGCTCTATTCCGCTGTGTATTCCATCGCGGACGCATCCGGCGGCAAGCTGCCGAGGCCCGTGTCCATCCTCGGTGACGAATGGGGGAACCTGCCGAAGGTCGAGTGCCTGCCGAGCCTCCTCAGCCTCGGGCGCTCGTACGACCTGTTCTGGATGGGTGCGGTCCAGAATATCTCCCAGCTCAACAAGTATGGCGAGCGCGACGGACGGAAGAAGATCCTGGCGAACTGCGGCGTCAAGGTCGCCATGAAGCTGGGCGAGGCCGAGGACCGCCAGTATTTCACCGAGCTTGTCGGGAAGACGACACGGCACACCATGGGAACCAGCTCGAGCAGGGGGCCCTCGGGCGGCACGGGGTCAACATCCTACAGCGAGCATGCCGACGACCTGATCCACCCCTGGGAGTGGACGGAAATGTCCCCCGACAAGGACGGCGTGATCGTGGTGAAGACCGCGGAGAACGGCGTGGGCAGGGGCCATGCGGGATGTTTCCGGGCGCCCGTCTGCGATTGCACGCGGATGCCGACGAAAGGGCATTTCGACCTGGGGACGCGCGAGCACGAGACGGCCAAAAGGATGGAATACCAGGCCAGGCTGGTATCGAGGCGGGCGGGCCGGACGGACGGCGTCGATCTGTGGGCCCCCGAATTCGAGGAAGGGCCCGCGGAGGCGCCTGCTTCCGATGGATGGTCCGGCCTCTTCGTCGACTGACGGTGGACTTCGAGGGGAGTCGAAAGATGACCGCAATCAAGCAGACGAGCGTCATGAGCAGGGAGCACCTCCGGAACCTCAGGCGCTATTTCGATTGGGACAGGGAGAAGGTCCTAGACCACGATACCCAGCACATCGTCAACGAGGGCCGCTGGTTCGAGGAGATGGATGCGACCCGGGAGGCGGCCGGGCACAACCGGCCCGGGAAGCAGGGCGCGAGGTGCACGTACATGCAGCATCAGGTGATCGGTTTCAATCCGGATGAGTGCTCCTGCAACGGCGGGCCGATGACGCCTTCGCGCTGCATGGAGTATGCGAGGGACTATATAGCCAGGCGCTATCCCAACCAAGAGATCGTGATCGTGCTGCACGAGGAGAGGTGCAAGTCGGACGGCTCGGCCCGATTCGCCGCCCACCTCGCAATCAACAGGACGGACCTCGAGACGGGGCGGCGCCTGAACGACGGGCCGGCGAGGGCGGCGGCGAAATCCCGCGTGGGGACGGTGAGGGACCTCGATGCGGAGTACGGCCTGAGGCAGCTCGAAAGGGGCCTCTCGAACTCGCGGGTGCACGCGCGCCAGCCCGGTCGCGAGGAACGCGAGATGGCAAAGAAGGGGCGGTCCGGCAAGTCCGAGAACGCAAAGGTCCGGGCGATCATCGCCCAGAGGGCGGAGGAGGTCGGGAGGCTCAAAAACTGCCCCGATCGCTTTGGGGAGTTTGCGAGACTGCTGGAATCGGACGGGATCGAGGTCGCCCGCTCCAAGCGGGGGGCGCTGCAGTACCGCTACCACTCGAAGTCCCTCGGCAAGACGCGGAAGATCAACGGCGCGAGGCTCGGCTACGCCGTCAACCGCTCGACCGGGCGGATCATGAGGTTCACGGCAAGGGGGATCGACCTTGCCATGCGGGCGGCCTGGGAGCTCGCCCGCGAGGGCGCGGATGACGGAAGGGGCAGGGATTGATTTTTGTTACCGTCAATGGGAAATCGGTCAATTGCGCTACTGTAAATTACCCAACGGAGTCACTCCGTTTACCCAACTTCGACAACGCCGCCCCAACCGCCCTACGGCCCTCTCTTCCTCTCCGCCGGGGCATCCTTGAGCCTGTAGGACCTACCCGTGATGCGCACCATGTGGCGGTAATGGAGATTGCAGCGTGAAGCGATGTTTCAGGACGCGTCGGTCTACATGGCCGGCGTGTCTTTGTGTCCGATTGTCCGTGCGGGCTGTAGAAACCGTTCCGTGGCCACGTGCGAAAAGCCACTCGTTGTCTCGCGGCTACACAATGTCCATTGCGCCCCGATACCACACGACCACACCGATAATGCGAACACGTCTACGATCCAGAATGAGGTCGGGTGCAGTCGAGTCATAGCTGTGCGTCGAAAGCATGATCGTGTTGTTTCCCATGCTGTACCTGCGAATCAGCACGCGGACGGCGTCGATGGTCGCCACCACCGTACAGCCGTTGTATGGCTTCACGTCTGGGTCGACCAGCAGCAGCGTGCCTTGGGGATACAGCAGCGTCATGTCCTTGTTGTTCATCTGCACGTACGCGGCGTGCAGATGCCTCTCTGCTATGTCGGAGGGGGTGAGCGTGGCGCCTACGCTTTGCAACGAGGTCCCATTTCCCGATCGCTTGATTCGCAGGATGGGAAACGCGTCGCGAGTTTGCGGGTTCAACCCCTCGCCCTTGGCGGAGCGTAGGGCCTCTCGTGCGGCAAGTCCTATGCTGTCGCTTAAGATGTCGTCTTCCGTCACACCGTACAGCTTGACCATCTTTTGGATATGTCTCGGTCGAATCGCCGTACGGTTTTTCTCCCATCGGCATACGGTTTCTTTTGCAACACCAAGGTCGCGGGCAAATTCGGCCTGAGTGAGCCCCAGCTGCTCGCGCAGGAGAGCTATGTTGCTTCCCTTGTCCATTAGTCCAGCTCGCGAACAAGTGGCATGCACAGGCAGCTGGGGCCACCAAACCCGCTCGTCAACTCGTCGAGGGAAGTCTCTATGAGGTCGAAGCCGGCTCGTGCGAGCTTGCGGTTCATGATGGCGTTGTTGGCCGAGACGCACAGCTTATTGGGGGAGAGCACGAGGGTTTCCACGGCGGCTCCCTCTACGGTCCTGTTGAAGCTTGGGGTTTCGCACGATATTGTTCGCACGCTGGGTACATCGGCAACCAATGCCAACAGCTGGTCCAGGTCGCAGTCGAGCGATACGACCGTGCAGGTGCCTTGCTTGCGGCCGCGTTCAATCTTGTATGCGTGAAGGTTCTCGCCGATGGCACGGTCGACCACGAAGGTCTCGGGGCCGATACGGTTGAGGTACGTATCTAGGTGGATGCGCGTACCGTTCTCTTCCACCTCGACGACGTACACGGTGTCGACGGTGCTTTGCGGGTTCCAGAGCAGCGAGGCCGCGAGTACATCGATCGCCGCCGCTTCGGTGCGTTGCGACATGCCCACGAGCACGGTCTTCTCGTCCATGTTGAGGATGTCTCCGCCCTCGATATGGAAGGAACTCTCGGGCTCGAACCACAGGGGAGTGTCTTTAAACATGGGATGATGGCGGAAGACGACGGTGTGGAGCGTGGCCTCGTGGTTGCGATCGTTCCAGTACATGTGGTTGCAGCATACGCCGTTGCCCACGACCACAGACGGGTCGCGGGCAAAGAACAGCGTGTTCATGGGGTTGACCATGAGCCCGTGGGGATTGAAGCCCATGCCGACTGCCTGCGCGAGCGAAGAAGTCGCCGTGGGTAGGTCGAGCACGTCCTCGTAGCGCATGCCGGCGAGCATCATGTTTACCAGATTTGTTGCGGATGTAGCCTTCTCAAGATAGGCACGCAGGGCGCCTAGCAGCTCGTTGCCGCTCACGCTGCAGGTGCTGAGGAACGACTCGGTCAGCTCGCGCCGTGCCTGCTCGTCATGCTCGACGGTTTCGATCACGAGGTCCTTAAGGTATACAACCTCTATGCCGCTGTCCTCGAAAGCTTTAACCAGGTTGCGGTGCTCTTCGATCGCCTTGTCGTAGTCGAAGCTCGTGCGTGTGGGGCGCAGCGCGAAGACGCTGCTGAACTCATCGGACGTAAAGCTCGTCGTCTCGATACCGGGGGAGTGGACCAGGACCTTTTTGAGCGTCCCCGTTTCGTTGACGACGTGCAGTGCGTTTTGCATACCTATCTCCGTACCTCGTGCATCTGTATATAGGCACTGTAGCGCAATGCCATACCGTAATGTTGCCTAGTGCTGGTTAATTGACATTATATATCAATCGTTATTTTGCGTATTGACGTTTAACATCAACCTAGCTGACGCTTGCCGCCGCAAACGGTGCCATCGGGCGCAGTGCGTGCGGCGCGTGTGACGCGATGTCCAACAATGGACTCACGTCAAACAGGCGCTGCGGCGCCGTGGATAGAAGCAATAAGGAGAAGACATGGCTGAAGAAAAGAAGAAGTTCCAAGTGCCTCATGTCTACACCATCATCTTCGCGTTGATGGTGGTGTTCGCGGCCCTCACGTGGCTCGTCCCCTCGGGTGCCTTCGAGCGAACCGAGGTCGCGGGTCGTGAGGTCACCGTGGCCGGTACCTATCAGGAGGTCGACAAGGTCTCCGTCGATGAGGACGGTGCGACCGTCGATCTTCGCCAGGGCGTCTTCGACGTTCTGCAGGCTCCCGCGGTCGGTATCCAGCAGGCCGTCGAGGTCGTCGCGTTCATCCTCATCGTCGGCGGTTCCTTCCAGGTAATCACCGCGACGGGCGCCATTACCAACGGTATGAGCCGTGTGGTCAGGCGTTTCGAGAAGCGCGACATCTTGATCATCCCCATCTGCATGGCGCTGTTCGCGCTCGGTGGCACCACTTTCGGCATGGCCGAGGAGACCCTGCCGTTCTTCGCCATCTTCCTTCCCATCATGATGTCCATGGGGTTCGACTCGATGACCGCCTTCATGGTCGTCTTCGTCGGCGCCCGTATCGGATACATCGCCTCGACCATCAACCCCTTCAGCGTCCTTATCGCCCAGGGCGTCATCGGTATCCAGGGTAACCCCCAGCTGTGGCTGCGCATGATTGCCTTTGTGGTCCTCACCATCGTGGGCATCGCCTGGGTCACTATGTACGCCCGCCACGTCAAGAAGAACCCCGAGTCCTCCATCACCTACAAGGACGACTTCGCCAAGCGCGAGGAGTTCTCCGTCAACGATAACGCGCTGGAGGTCGAGTTCACCGGTCGCCAGAAGGCCATCCTGGCTATCTTCGTCGCCGGTATGTGCGCCATTATCTGGGGTCTCGTCACCCAGGGTTGGTACATGAACGAGATTGCCGGCATCTTCCTGGCCATGGGCCTGCTCTCCGGCATCATCGGCGGCATGAACGAGGCCACCATCGCCAGTGAGTTCGTCGCCGGTATCAAGGACTTCGCGTTCTCCGCTATCGTCGTCGGCCTCGCCCGCGGCATCCTCGTCATCGCCAACGACGGCATGATCATCGACACGATTCTCAACGCCATGGCCACGGGCCTGGCAGGTATCCCTCCCGTGCTGTTCACCACCATCCTGTACGCCGTGGACAACGTGCTTGCCATCCTCGTCCCCAGCTCCTCGGGGATTGCGGCCCTCACCATGCCCATCTTCGGTCCTCTGACCGAGCTCATGGGCCTCAACCCCGAGGGTGCCGTTACCGCGCTTTCTATGGGTGGGACCACCATGTCCCTCATCTGCCCCACGAGTGCTATCCTCGTCGCCGGTCTGGGCGTCTGCAAGATCTCCCTCGGCCAGTGGTGGAAGACGGCATGGAAGTTCTTCCTCGTCGTCACTGTTATCAACCTCGTGTTCGTATCCGTTTCCAGCATGCTCCCCGTCGTGGGGTAGCGTGTAACGTTCAGAAAGGTTAGTCAACATGACAACAATCAAGGGACTTAACGTCCACAGCGAGATCGGCCAGCTCAAGCGCGTCATGGTCCACCGTCCGGGTAAGGACCTGGTTAACCTGCGCCCCGAGGACTTCGAGAAGGTCTGGATCCACGACGCTTTCGATCTCGACTGGGCTCAAAAGGAGCATGACGCCTTCACCGACCTCCTGCGCGGCGCCGGTGCCGAGGTTCTCTACATGGAGAAGATGCTTGCCGAAACCATGGACCTCGTACCCAGCGCACGCGGCGAGTTCTTCGAGAAGTTCATCTCCGAGGCGAATATCGCCAACCCCACGCTCGAGGCCGTCGTACGCGAGAAGCTCTCGTCCATCAAGGACAACTACGAGTTCGTGCTCGCCTGCATGGGCGGTCTGTACTATCGCGACCTGGACATCCCGGCTACCTCTGCCTCTCTGTCCATTCTGGACTCCGAGGACGCCAAGCCCGAGGACCTCGTGGTCTACCCGCTGCCCAGCTCCTACTTCTCCCGCGATCCTCTGGCGGTCGTAGGCCACGGCGTATGCCTCAACAAGATGTACTGGCCCCAGCGCAACCGCGAGACCATCTTCTACGGCACCATCCTCGCCAACCACCCCGACTACGCAGGTACCCCCGTATGGTACAACCACGATTCCAAGTACCACATTGAGGGCGGCGACATCCTGAACATCAACGGCAAGACGCTCGCCATCGGCATCTCGCAGCGCACCTCTCCCGAGGCCATCGACGAGCTCGCTCAGAACATGTTCTGGGGTGAGGTGCCTTCCGAGATCGAGGCAATCTATGCCATCAAGATCCCTTACGGCTACGCCTTCATGCACCTCGACACCGTCTTCACCCAGGTCGACTACGACAAGTTCACCGTCTACCCCGGTATCTTCGACTGTCTCAAGGTCTACCGCCTTACCCGCGGCGCCAAGCCCGGCGAGATCGCCATCGAGGAGATCGACGACACCCTCGAGCACATTCTCGAGGCTGCTACCGGTGTGGACAAGGTTACCTTGCTCGAGTGCGGTGGCGGCGATCCTATCGAGGCCTCCCGCGAGCAGTGGAACGATGGTTCCAACACCCTGGCTGTGGCGCCCGGCAAGGTTCTCGTCTACGAACGCAACAAGGTCACCAACGACCTGCTTTACAAGGCCGGTGTCGAGTTGCTCGTCGCCCCCTCCGAGGAGCTCTCTCGTGGCCGTGGCGGTCCCCGCTGCATGACCATGCCCTTCGAGCGCGCCGATATCTAGTTCTCAATTTCCCCTCCGCACGCCAGGCAACCAATCCACCCGGCGTGCGGGCTCCTCAAACCATTACCGAAAGGAACCATCATGGGTGTAAGCCTCTCCGGTCGCCACTTCCTCAAGCTCCTCGATTACACCACCGAGGAGATTGAGTACCTGCTCGCTCTCGCAGCCGACTTCAAGAACGCCAAGCGTATGGGTATGCCCCACAAGTACCTCGAGGGCAAGAACATCGTCCTGCTGTTCGAGAAGACCTCCACGCGCACCCGCTGCGCCTTCGAGGTCGGCGCCATGGACCTCGGCATGGGCGTCACCTACCTCGAGCCCGGCTCCTCCCAGATGGGCAAGAAGGAGTCCATCGAGGATACCGCCCGCGTCCTCGGCCGCATGTACGACGGCATCGAGTACCGCGGCTTCGAGCAGGAGAAGGTCGAGTGCCTCGCCGAGAACGCCGGCGTGCCCGTGTGGAACGGCCTGACCACCGAGTTCCACCCCACCCAGGCGCTGGCCGACATCCTCACCATGCGCGAGGAATTCGGTGACACCAAGGGCCTCAAGCTCACGTTCTTCGGCAAGCACGCCGGCAACGTGGCCGACTCCCTCATGATCATCTGCGCCAAGCTCGGCATCAACTACTGCTCTTGCGGCCCCATCGCCACCGGCGAGGGCGCAACCTCCTACGATCCCGAGTTCCTGGCCGAGTGCGAGCGCATCGCCGCCGAGAACGGCTGCACCATCACCGTCACCGATGATGTCGAGGAGGGTGCCCGCGACGCCGACGTCATCTACACCGACGTCTGGGTCGGCATGGGCCAGCCCGCAGAGCTTTGGAAGAGCCGCATCGCCCTCATGAGCCCCTATCGAGTGACCTCCGAGGTCATGGCCATGGCCAAGCCCACAGCCATCTTCATGCACTGCCTGCCCTCGTTCCACGACACTAACACCACGGTCGGCAAGGAGATTGCCGAGCAGTTCGGCGTCACCGAGATGGAAGTCTCCGACGAGGTCTTCGAGTCCAAGCAGTCCCGCGTCTTCCAGGAGGCCGAGAACCGCATGCACACCATCAAGGCCGTCATGTACGCGACCCTAAAGTAGGTTGGGCATCAAGGCACCGTAAGAAAGAACTGTAAATATTGCTGCGCTGAGCGATGTTTCGAGACGCGTCGACCCCGATGGCCGGCGCGTCTTTTTGCGCTTGGGTGATCATGCGAGCTTTCATATCTGGGGTCCGTGCAACAGCCGGCAAGGCTGTTGCACGGCTCTGCGGGAGCGACTTCGGAGCGGTCCGCACATCCCGGCTTCGGTCGGGCAAGGTATTCCGTTGCACGGAATACATATCTTGCATGGCCCGTGTAACGGAAGCCCATGCGGGCGGAGTGCAACGGGGCAGGTGAGCGGAGGCGCAGTGATGGCGACCCATGGGGAGCCATCGAGCGGAGCCGGAGCGAGAGCCGGCGTGCCGTGACACGGCGGGTCGATCGCGAGTTGAAGCCGAGCGATTGTCCCGCCGTTCACGGCCCGCCGGCGGCGGTCCGGGGTTCCAAGGGGGCACGTCCCTTTGGCGCGCAGGGGTCCGGGGATGGCGCGAGGCATCCCCGCGAAACGCCGCGAGGGGCACGCCGTCGCCGGCGTGCCCGTGCAGGTGGCGGTCCGATGCTATTCCGACCCGGCCGTGTATACCGTCCGGCCCGTCTCGCAGTCGATAGTCTCGGCGTCCCCGAAGCCGACCCGGACGGTAGCCCATCCGCCGGCGCGCGCCAACGCGTCGGCCTCGGACGTCGCGGCGGCGACGAGGCGCCCGAGCTCATCCGAGCCCGCCGGCGCGGTCCCCACCTCGAACGCGCCGCCGTCGCCGCCCGACTCGTACTCGACGACGACCGTCGAGCCGAGAGCCTCCTCGAGGGTCTCTCTCAGGCCGCCCATGCCGTCGAGGGCGTGCCCGGCGACCGTGGCCAGCGGGTAGCGGGCCATCCCGGACGCCGCCGAGCGGCCGGCCCTCCGGACCGCGCCGGCGGCCTCGAGCGCCTCGAGGAGCGCCGCGGGCACGTCGGCGTCGATGGCGATGTTGCCCTGCCCGCGGCACCACTCGGCCGCCGCCGGCACGCTCGCCGTGAGCACGCCCCACTCGGCCATGTAGCCCTCGGAGTGTGGGTCCGTGGCGTCGAGGAGGAGGACGGCCAGGCCGCCGCCCACGTACCCATCGGCCACGAGGGCGAGGCGGACCGCCTCGCCCATGGAGTCGAACTCGACCGTGACCATGCGGCTATCTCCTCCTGACGGCGCTGAGCGGCTTCGGGGAGAAGTGCTCGTCGCGCTCGACGGCGGCGAACCCCATCTGGCGGTTCAGCTCGGCCATCTCCTTGATGCTGAAGTAGCCGAGCTCGTCGTCGTAGCCCTCGACGAGGCCGAACGCCTCGTCCGTTCCGTCGAACTCGAGCAACCACCAATCCCATCCGTTCACGCACGAGAAGTAGTGGGCGTAGACCGTGGGGTCCTCCGCCCCGTCCTGCCCGTAGAGCCTCGGCGCCGTCTTGGCGATTTCCTCGGTCATCAGCTGCTGCATGTCTTCCTCCGTTCCGGGCACGTGGCCCCTAGACTCTCGCCCCTGCGCGCAGAAGCGAAGCGCTGCGTCGGCGGCGCTTGCTTCTGCTCCTGCAGAAGCCGCACCGGAGCGGAGCGGGGTCAAGGGAGGTCCACGGCAATCCCCACCATTCGTATCGAAGAGGAGAATTGTGGACGATTCCGTGGGCCCCCTTGAGGCCGCGCAGCGGAGGTGCAACCCGGTCGCGGAGCCGTGGGCATATCCCGGCGGATGCCGAACTGTAGCTGTTGCTACGTTTTATTTGCCGCTATCGAGTTAATACGCTCTATAAATGTCGCTATGTGGCATTTGTCTATGTTCGTGAATCTAATGAAAGGGAAACGGCGCCCTTATCCAGGAGCGCCGTTGATGCCCATGGGCTATTCAGGTTAGTTGAGCTATCGGTTCGTAAAGGTGGCGATCTCGCCAATCATTAGTTCAACGGGAATATCGAGGCTGCCCGTATCGATTACGACGGCGAGCCTGGCTGAGTCTTCAGGATCGGACCATTTGACAAATACTGGGCGCCAAGCGAATCGGTAGCCGGCGATGGATAGGTACTTTCCATCGCCGGCGGGCGCCGAATCGAGCGTCAACCATGCTTGGTGGTCGCCGATTTTGTCAATTAAATCTGGCAAGCAGGGGATTGATTCTGCGTCGATTACGATTGCCATTGGCTGCTCCGATTCTGTCTTACACAAAGGATCGTTTTATCGGCATCTAGTGATAGTTGTTTGCGAAGGGGCCGTAGAACAGGGCTTTGCAGTCGACGTCATCGTAGTTCTCGATGGCATTCTGGACGTCTTCTCGCAACAGGTTGAGAACACGATACTCTCCGTTGCCCATATCGCCCACAAATTGGACTTGCTTAAACACGTCGGGATATTCACGTAGGTAGGCAACATAGCCTCTGAGCTTGGCGAGCGTGTCGATGAGGAAATCACCGTGCGGATCGACGATTGACGGCTTGATCGCCCCGTCACTGTCCTTCACGAAAAAGAGGAAATCAGGGTGCAGGGCCTTGCGTCCCACCGATGACGAGTACGGAATCGAAAACGCCTTAGCCGACATGCTACCCGACGGGTTGCGATAAAAGGCGACAGTACGGCTCTTCGCCAACTCATTCTTAACGATAAAGTCTTCGACCGGATTCAGGTCGAGTGGGCAGAGACCGTCCTCCTTCTGCATGATATGGTGCGGATACTTGGCGAAGTTATCCGACGTGCTGGTAGATGTGGGCCACTCTATCTTTGTGAGGCGCTTGCCTTCGGTTTCACGAGCCAGTTCGTCATAACGCAGCTTTGCGGCGTCGTTGAGGTAGTCATAATCACCGGATCCGTCGACCTTGTCAAAGTAGGCCTTTCGGCAGTTTGCCGCCCAGTCCTCGAGCGCATTAACGATGGGCTGCGTGCGCACCGCAGCGGCAAGCCTCAGGTCGCACTCAGGGCGTCCAAGCTCCTTGAAGTTGGCGCGGCGATATGCCTGCGTGAACTCCTTCGTGAAGCGTATGTCGGCGTCGCGAGCGGCCTTCCTGAGGCCTTCTGCGTCCGTACGAGCCTCCTCCTGCTCCTGGTCCTCGGTCTCATTGAGCTTATCGAGCGTAATCTTGACGGTCTCAGCAACCTCGACTTCATGGCGTGCCTCGCGGTATTCGTCTTCGTTGGCAACGATATAGCCCTTGAGCTTCTGGGTGAACTGCCTATTCACGTCCGCTGCAGCGTTGACATCGAGACCGGTCTCGACGAGCAGGGTTGCCGTCTTAACCAAGCTCTGGAATTCGTTTCTGGCCTTCTTCGGAATTCGCTGCACGGGAATGGAGTCGAAGGCGGTGCGAATTCCCTCCCATTCGTCATGCGTGAAGGATTGCTCTCGCTTGTTTGGCGGCTCAGGCTTTGACATCGGGATAGGCTTCGCGACAGGCGCTGGCTGGACCGAATTGAAGTGCGCAATCTCTGACTCGGCGGGGCTATCGCCGCCAGCCGTGTCAGCTTGGGAAACTGGCTTCTCATTAAGGGGCAGATTGCCACAGCCTTGAACGGCGGAAACGAGCGATG
This sequence comes from Collinsella aerofaciens, assembly GCF_902501475.1. GTDB lineage: Bacteria > Actinomycetota > Coriobacteriia > Coriobacteriales > Coriobacteriaceae > Collinsella > Collinsella aerofaciens_AL. The sequence continues at coordinate 78,172 of NZ_CABWIF010000055.1, forward strand.
GCTGGGCGCCCTGCATGTCCAGGGGCTCTTGGGTCGCAAAGCCCTCCAGCGATGACTGGTAGCCGGGTTGCGATTGACGAGCAGCCTCGACAGCCTTCCGGTTCTCCTCGTATGCCCTCAGCTCCTGCTGATATTCCTCATTGGTTTTTGGTTCGGCAGCAGTAATGGTCACGGGGTTGAGAACGATGTTCTGTTTGCCGATGGAGCTCTCGCCCATGTCGTCCTTGCGGCCCATGAGGTAGTCAACCACGTCCTGAGTGCTCTCGGGATTGAACTGGGGCAGGTAGCAGGCGACGGAGTTCAAAAGGTCATCGGATTCGATGCGCCGCGCAAGTGGGGTGCGTACCATACGCCCCACGAGCTGTGCGATATAGGTCGAGTCCGAACGCCTGCGCTGCGAGAAGATGACCTCCGCTCGTGGGCAGTCCCATCCGTTGGAGACGGCCTCCTTGGCGAAAAGTACGCGGACGCTTGAGGTGTCCTGAACGAACTCGGGCTCTACATAGCGGATGAGGTATTTTCCCGCCGCGATGTCCTTGTGCTCGCCGAAGACATTGGCAAACGACATCGCCTCGGAAAGGCCGGGGACTAAGCCCATGATCTGGTCGCACATCTCGACCAAGGCCGAGCCGCTCACGTTGTCAGCGGCCTGGATGAGCAGCAGGGGGTTGATGTAGCTCTCGCCCTCGCGGGCGCAGTACTCACCCCACTCGTTGCAAGCCAGGGCATAGCGCTCGCACGCCATAGTAAGGTATTGGTGCTCGACTGGATCGTCCTTCTCGGGCACGCGCAGCTCGATAATATCTTTAAGCAGGCCCGATTCCTGGACCTCGCGAGGGGTCACAGCGACCTTTGGCATGCGTACGCGATCGGCGCGCTGGTCCATAGCAGCTTCGAACCTCTGCGGCGTGGCAGAGACCCCGACGACGATGGGCATCGCCGCACGGCCGTCCAGGCCATCAATGAGGCTAGCGTAGATTGTTGCTGTGCCGCGCTCACTCGAGGCATTGGCTCCCAGGCCGCGGTGGGCCTCGTCTATGAACAGATAGAGGTTGCGCTCCGGGTCCCTAATGGTGCGGTCAAGGATGTCCCAAAATACGCGGCCGGAGTTGGCCTCACCGCCCTTGATGAGCAGGCCATTTTTGCTGAGTAGGTCCTTGCTAAGGAAATAGACGTGGCGCGGCTCGAGAATGTCGTGCGCGGCTCCGAAGTCGTTGGTAATCGTGACCAGATGGCGCCTGTCAAGGATGCTGTCTGCGAGCTTGTCCGCCACGTTGGAGAAACGCACGCTCGTCTGTTCGTTCAAGCTCGGGGAATCCGAGAGCCAAAGAACAACGGCATTCTCGTCGGGCATGAGGCTCAGATCGTCGTCTCCGAAGAAGAGCGCTTCGATCGTCGCTGCGCACATAACCGTTTTGCCCGACCCCGTGGGAGATGCGAGGCATATCGAGGACAGCTCGCCGTCCTGCTCGTAGCGTCGGCGCATCGACTGCAACTTGTTTGCCAGGGCCGCGACCGCACCGGCTTGGAAATCCTTAAGTTCGACTCTCATGTTTACCTCACCGCATCCTCGGCGGCAATCTTGAACGATTGCAGGTAGTTCTCGTACAGGCGGACGACGTCGAGCCCAGGCAGTTGTGCCTTGACGGAGGCGTATCGAGCCGTGTCGTCCGTGATCACATAGGCGCACCCTATGCCGGCATTCTGCTTGACGGCGTCTATGAAAGCGCCGACCGAAGCAAAGTCGAAAAGGACGGCGTAGGCGTCGGCCATGGCAAAGCCCGGCTGCTCGTGCTTGATGATGCTGCCACGCGAACCAGCGCGCAGCCAGAGCAGGGGCGCGATTTCCTCGAAGGCCACGCCCAGCTCGACGGCGTCTGGGTCTGCGTAGGTGAGGTCAAAGAAGACGGCGTTTTCCTCAAAGCCGTCGGCCATGGGAAACTCGTCGGTGAACTTGTAGTCACCCTTGATGGGATCGCCCTCGGGCGTCTTGCCCGTGATGGCCGCCGTGACGCGAGGCTTGGTAACGTACTGGCAGATACCCAGTGCCTCCCACTGGGGATCGCCTTTACGAAGACCTTGCTTCAAAAGCCCCTTACTCTCCTCATCAGACACTTCATTGTTGGTAATACAGACGCACTTGCGCTGACCGCCGTCTTGATGGTTGAGACGCATGACAGCATGTGCTGTTGTGCCCGATCCAGAGAAGAAATCCACTATGAGCGCATTGGGCTTACTCGCAATGAAGAAGCGCAGCGTGTCTTCTACTGCATAGAGAGACTTGGGGTAAGAGAAGTTTCTGCCAATAAGGGATTGGATTAGGCCCGTTCCGTATTCCGTGGCATTGTGCGAGGCGATTTTCCATTGCGTCGGAGCAATTGCCATGTCTGACGACTCTTCAGTTTCAGCTATGAGGGAACCATCCTCGGCTCTGCCGAGAACCTTGTAGAAGCCGCTGGTTACCTTTGCATACTCGCCGTCTGGCAAGTAATTAACCACGTACCCATAGTTGGTTTTTGAGCCAAGCTTTACGCGCCCCTGCTCAATTCGTGAACGCAGCTCGGATGGGCCGACCTGCCAGCACCCTTCGCTTCCGTCGCGGCGCAAAGGCAGAATTTGTACAAGCCCATCGATGTCAACACCTGCATGTTGCTCTGCGGGCAGCACCTCACCGACCTGTACGATCATATGCTTCTCAGGATCGGCGAAGATGGGGTAGTAAAGCCCGGGTCGCTCATGTCGATGGGAATGGGATCCTCGACGCATCATGGATGTCCAGCCAAGCTTCACCGCGCCTTTTTTCTTGCCAGCAGAAGCTTTTGCTGATGATGCGGACCACTCGTCACTTAGCTGAAGCTTCACCGGCGATGAATCGCCCACCATTACAAAGAATAGGTATTCATCGGCCCGCCTAAATCCGTTTTTCTGCGCTACGCCCTTGGGGTTGATTACGCTGGAGACCATCTGAATGGTTGCACTGGGGAATAGCTGCTCGAGCAGTAAGCCAAGTCTCAAATATTCCTTCTCATCTATTGTAACGATGAGAACAGATTCCTCGGGATTGAGCAGTTGCTTCGCCAGCTTGAGGCGGCGCTCCATGAAGGCGAGCCATTTGGAGTGACGATAGGCGTCGGAGCCGTCGACGTAATCGTTGTTGTATTTCCAGTCGCGGGCGCCAGTGTTATACGGGGGGTCAATATATATGCAGTCCACTTTGCCAGCATAGGAAAAGGCCAAGGTTTCAAGAGCGTGGTAGTTCTCGCCATTGATAACTACTTGATAAGGTCTGTCGCCGCCGCGCTCGATACGCCCGGTCTCCTTGAGGCCAGTATAGATGGGCTGATCGTATTCCGCTACCGCAACGATGTCCTCAACAGCTACGGAGCAATCCTCGTTGTTGTTTTCGTCATAGGAAACAGATTTATATGGCGTTAGCTGAGCCGTTTGACCGTCGAGCGAAGTGACGCGCCATAGCAGCTGTGAATCGGCATTCTCCTTTTCACCGCGCGCGGGTAACACCTGTACGGTGTCACCGCGCATAACGGGCTTACCGTAGAGGCGTAGACGTTCGGGGCGATTGTGCTCAAAGACCAGACCGAACTGGCGCTGGGCTGCAAAGGCACGGATGTCCGCAGCGAGCTGGCGGTCGCCTAATTTGACCGCCCGTTCAACGAGGCTCTGAACGACGGCTTGTGTGGTTTGGGACATTATTTATCCCCCTTGCACTTCTCGTCAATCCATTCGCGCACGACTTTTGCAACGGTTTTTTCCTGCTGGGCTGCGTATTGCTTAAGGGCCTTTTTGTCTTCACGGGTAATGGAGAGCGTGAACTTATCAAGTCTCTCCGGATTATTTTCTTGAGCTTCAGCCATATCAACCTCCAACATAAATTGATTTAATTATACGCAATTACGTAATTACGTAATTACGTATAAATAGGAGTCGAAGAATCGGCAAATGGATTTTCTCGGTGTTGACGATCTGCCAACTCGAGCAGGTCAGGTTGCTTCACGATTTACCACCCGAAATTGAGATGACCTGGCATATGGGTTATTGATTTCGAGAAGAGTGACAATTGAGGCGGGAGCGAGTTCGGTTTTAGTCGCCGGCTTAACATATTGCGAGTGCGGTATCGGTGGGCAGTGCATTTGGTTGCCGATGAACGATTCGATTGGAAGGCTGTATGGACGTCAAGCTGCTTGGAAAGAAAAACGGGGGAGAGGGTCTCGAGGTCGTCGTTCCCGTTGATTCGGCTTTTGCAGAGCTAAAAGACAAGAGCGATGAGCAGTTGGCAGAGGCCCAGAGATTTTTGATTGACTTTATGAAAAAAGTTGCTCGGTTAAAGGGAGTGAGAATTGATCGGCCTCATTTCCTCCGCTCGGAGTTGAGGAGGAAGGGTGTCCATAAAGATGTCGTCGAGTTTGCCGTGGAAACGACTCCCGTCACTGCTGGAATCGATGTGGGCCTGATCGATAGAATTGCTAGAGAAGTAATTGATTTTGAGACAAAGAAGTCAACTGCCCTTTCCTTTGCAGCAGGTCTTCCCGGAGGTGTTGCGATGGCGGGCACCATTCCTGCTGATATTACGCAATACTACGTGCACGCATTCAGGATTATGCAGAAACTGGCATACCTGTATGGCTGGCAGACCTTTTTTGAAGAATGTGACGACGTTGATGACGAGACTCTCTACGAAATGGCAGTGTTGCTCGGTGTGATGATGGGTGTAGGCAGCGCGAATTCGATGCTAACCGTAATCGCCAAAAACGCCCAAGAGGCGGTCGCGAAAAAGGTCGCTCGCCAGTCTCTAACCAAGACCAGTTGGTATCCGATCCTCAAGAAGCTCTTGAGCTTCATGGGTATCAAGATAACAAAGCAGACGGTGGGGGATGCCGCTGGCAAGGTTGTTGTGGGTGTCGGTGGCGTAATCTCTGGTGTTATCACCTATACGGGTCTTTCAAAGGGATCGGCACGCTTGCGTAGGCAGCTTAAGTGCTTGCCGCAGGCAAGCGAGCGGATTCCTGGCACTGGGTACTATGAAAAAGATGAGGCTGCGGTTGCCAAGAGGAGGGTTGGCGTAGCGGAACCCCTCTTTATCGAAAAGTTCGGATTTACTCCCATGTTCTACGGCTCTATTGTTGAATATGCTGACCGGCTGGAGGAGTCACTGGCGACTGGAGAAGCGAAGCTGGATGCATATAATCCGGACGTTCTTCTCTGATACTCAGCGGAATTTGGCTATGTGCAACAGGATTGTTGTTCGATCTAATGTGAACGTTGGATGATGCTAGCTATTTATGGAAAACGGTTAAAAAAGATTTTCACCCCTTTTTCACTCCTCGGAGAAGGAGGAAAGAGACACGAAAACAAAAAAGCTCAGAAGCAACTATGCTTCTGAGCTGCACTAATGCGATGGAGCCAGCGACCGGGCTCGAACCGGTGACCCCCGCTTTACGAGAGCGGTGCTCTACCAACTGAGCTACGCTGGCGGCCATGTGGTGACGCAACTGAGGCGTCAACGGCTGTCTATGATACGGGACATCGCAAATCCGCGCAAGTGTTCTGGCGGCTTTTCTCACTTTAAATGCACTAATATTAGAGGCGTGATGTCCGCGGTACCCATTTGGTGCTTGACCTGCTGTCGAGTTGGTGGCCGACGTCCCGCTCGTATGGGTCTCAAACAGAATGGGGCAGCCATGGCTCAACCCAATATCCTTCTCACGCGTATCGACGACCATTTCATTTACGGGCAAGACGTTGAGCTATGGAACGAGGCCGTGGGTTCCAACCTTGTCCTAATCGTCAACGATGAGATTGCGGCGGATTCGCGCCAATGGGCACCCATGAGGGTGGCGGCGCCAGAAGGCGTTTGGACGCGGTTTTTCTCGGTGCAAAAGACCATCGACATCATTCACACCGCGGCGCCGCGCCAATTGATTCTGATCATGGTGGCCTCACCCGCCGATGCACTCGCGCTGGTTAAGGGTGGCGTGCCGATCACCAAGATCAGCATTGGCCATATGCAGGCAGGGGAGGGCAAGCACCCCATAACGCCCGCAGTCGCCGTAGACGGCGAAGATGTCGCCGCCTTCAAAGAGCTGCAAAAGCTCGGCATAGAACTAGAAATCCGCTATCTCCCCAGCTCCAATCCCGACCCCATCGGCAATCTGTTCAACTGATCCCTTGGGGACGGAGAAAAACGAATCATTTTGCCCTTGCGAGGGACGCGTGCGATGCTGCCTGTCAAAAACTATGCCCATTTACTACGTTTGATCGGTTATCGCCGAGTATGTCGAATTTGAGAAAAACAAAACCGCAGGTAGACGGCTCGCGCATTTAACAAAAACCGGTGCATGGTCGAGCATCCCGGGCTAAGCGTAGTAAATGGGCATAGTTTTGATATGTCACTCATACAGTCACAGCGAAAAAGAGCCCAAAAGATGAAAAACGCCCGTCGGCGGTGTGCCGGCGGGCGTTGCTGTGCGATATGTCGCGTTGTGGGCCTAGTGCCTCATAAAGTGGTATTCGATCACATTGCTGTAGGGATGACCGGGGCCCACGATGCCCTGGGGGAACAGCGCATGGTGCGGCGTGTCAGGATACATTTCGGCCTCGAGGGCAAAGCCGGCGCCCCAACCATAGTTGGCATCGTCTTTGGCGTGTTCGTCGCCCAGCCAGTTGCCGGTGTAGAGCTGCACGCCCGGGGCAGTGGTGTAATAGTCCAGCTCACGGCCGGTCCACATCTCCTCGACGTGCATCGCGCGGCGCAGATTACGGCCGTACTGATAGCCATCGATGCACAGGCAGTGGTCGTAGCCACGGGCCTGCTTAATCTGCGGGTCGTCGGCTTCCATGCCGGGCGCGACGGGGCGCAGCTCACGGAAGTCAAACGGCGTGCCCTCGACCGGAGCGATCTCTCCGGTGGGGATATTCTGCTCGTTGATGGGCAGGTAGTGGGCAGCGTTAGCAACAAAGAAGTGCTCACAGTCCATGCCGGCGTTGTGACCGGCAAGGTTAAAGTACGTGTGGTTGGTCATGGACACGTACGTGGCGCGGTCGCTCTCACAGCCATATTCGATACGGAAGCAGCCGGTGCGCGTCACGGTAAACACGGCCGTAAAGGTGCGGTTGCCGGGGAGGCCCAGCTCACCGTCCTCAAGCGAGGTGGTCATGCGCACGGCATTGTGGACCTCGTCGAGCTCAACGTCCCATACGCGCTTGTGCAGACCATGCTCAAGATCGCTGTGCAGGTTGTTGGTGCCCTCGTTGGCGGGCATATGCCAGTCCGTGCCGGCGATGGTGATCGTGGCACCTGCAGTGCGGTTGGCCACAGGTCCGATGGTCGCGCCAAAGCAGGCGGGGTTGTCAAAGTAATCCTCGAGCTTATCGAAGCCCAGCACCACATCGCGCACGTTGCCGGGGATATCGGGCACGTCGATGCCCAACACGGTGGCGCCATAGTCCATAATGCGAACGCAGATCTCGGGCCCGTTGAGGGTGTAACGATGAACGGGGGTACCGCACGGCGCGGTGCCGAAAAGCTCGGAAGTGATCATTTGGTTCCTAACATCGAGGTATTTCCGACAAACTGTAGCGCGAACAGGCGAGATTATCACTACACCCCACTAAAGCAGGGGGTATTTTTCTCAAAAAAGTGATGATTGAAGCTGTGCGGGCGTTCATTTTTGACGCGCACGAGTCTGATACAATTTGTTCGTTACTGTTTGAATGATATGCGCGCAAAGAACGGCGAGGATTCATCGTGATTAAGGCAGAGCGACAGGATAAGGTTCGTCAGCTGCTCGAAGAGCAGGGCACGGTCTCGGTCAAGGAGATTTCGGATGCGCTGGGCGTTTCGGATATGACGATTCGCCGCGACCTTGAGGAACTTGCGAGCCTGGGCGAGATCGAGCGCGTGCACGGCGGCGCCCGTAGTGCACAGGGACGTCCCCACGCTATGTTGCGCCATGAGTATTCGCACAGCGAAAAGCGCACTAAGCATGCCGAGGAAAAGCTGCAGATCGCGCGCCGCGCCGTGGAGCTTATCGAGGAAGGCTCGACCATCTTTTTGGGTACGGGCACCACGGTTGAGCAGATGGCCTCGATGCTGCCGGCGTGCCGCCTGCGCATCGTGACTAACTCGCTTTCGGTCTTTAACCTGCTCGAGGCGCGCGAGGACTGCGACCTGTGCCTCGTGGGCGGTATGTACCGTCGCCGCACTGCCGCTTTTGTGGGGCCAACGGCCGAGGATACCCTGCGTGCGCTGGGCATCGACGCGGCGTTTATCGGTGCCAACGGCATCTTGGACGGTGACGTATCTACGTCCAACATGGACGAGGGCCGTATCCAGCAGCTCGCCTTTAGCAAGGCCGACTCGCGCTATCTGATCGCCGACTCCAGCAAGATCGGCAAGCGCGACTTCTACACCTTCTGCCGCCTGGACAATTTGGACGCCGTGGTGTGCGAGCCGGGTATTGCCGCCGAAGATCGCGCCGCCATCGAGGAACACACGCAGGTCATTTGCTAGCTAGCGCTGCAGGCGATACTTCTGCCCCCTGCCGGCGTGGGGATTACCGCTTCACGCTGACGCGTAAATAACTTTGGGCAACAAGGATGAGGCTATTCTGGGATATGACTAGACTCCGTATTTCGTCTTTATGTCCCTTGAGAATGAATCGTAGTCTTCATAGAGCCCCTCTCTGCTTTCATCCTCGGCGTGGTTTACACGTTCAAGGAGCTTATCCTTTGGAGCCTCTTTTGTTATTGCGGCCTCGCTATCGGGTATTGTGGATTGCAAGAATAGTTCTAGAGCATGGACGTCTTTGAGTATGTAGCCCGTCGAACGACCCGCTCCTGTTTTTTCGATTGCGCTGCAACTAACAAGCTGACCGAGGGTTCGTTTAACGGTAACCTCGCTGATATCGGGGCAGTTGGATCGGATGTCGGATTTCTTAATGACGCCGGGTCTCTGTTGAAATAGAACAGCGATGCGCGCTTGCTTCGACATGGGACGAGTGCTTGATTCAATTAAGGTACGCTGCTCGAGCTGTCGGTAGGCGGCCAGGGTTGTTCCGAGCATAAAACGGATAAAGGGTACTTCGGTGTTTTGATTTTCATTCCATCCAGTGGAGCTTGCAGCGAGGGCGTTGTAGTAGAGCGCCTTGTTGTCTTCAATAAGTCGTTCGATGCTGATGTAACGCGCAACGTCGTATCCAGTCTTTTCGAGTAGCAGCGTTGTAAGGAGCCGGCTCATCCTGCCATTGCCATCGTTGAAGGGATGAATGCTGACAAAATCGAAGATGAAGCGGAATGATATAAGGAGGGGGTCGCAAACTTGACGAGATAAGGCGTCGTTGAGGGACCGACAGGCTTCTTCGATAAGTCCGGGGGTTGCTAGGGCCGAAGGCGGCCTAAAGCGCACAAATCGATTGCCTTGATCGTCGATGGAGATGATTTCGTTATCGCTATCTTTCCAATGGCCCCCATACGAGATTGCCGTGTGCGCCATGAGGTCACGATGCAACTGCAAAATGACCGATGGCGTTACGGGAATGGAATCGTGTTGCTCGTGAATAAGCGACAGCACATCTCGGTATCCAGCGATTTCTTCCTCTGCGCGGGAGCTTGGCTTGGCGGAATACGCCATGATTGCTTTGAGTCTTTTTTGGGTGGTAACAATTCCTTCAAGTCCGTTGGAGGATTGGGTGCTTTGGATCTTAGCTTCCTCCATAAGTGACGATAGAAGTTCGGGTTTAACTTGACTCAGAGCAAGCTGTCGGCCTTTATGCTCGCGTATCGAGAGGAGGAGGTTGGTGATTGGAGTTGCCTCGAGTTCCGCTGGGACTGTGGTGTAATCGAACTGGCGCATGCGGCTCCTTTCGATATCACGAACATACTTTCGATATCATAATACCATTAAATGACACCGAAAGTATGTTCGTGATACCGAAAACTAGAAACCATGCTTCATAACTGCTTGGAAAGTTTGGATTTGACTATCTTATTGTCTTGATCTGTAACAGGTAGACGATCGAAAGTGGGCTACGTGTTACAGATTGAGATTTTTTGACCGGACTCCTGTTTGTCTCGATCTGTAACATTTAAGACCGAAAATCCCAGTTAGATGTTACAGATCGAGACGAATGATCCGCTCGGGCCCACCAAAAACAAAAAGGCCGCATGCGAACCCGTGGAGGGATTCGCATGCGGCCGACAGGGGGTATGTGGCAGAAGTTAAGCCATGAGCAGGCCGGTCTCCGCGACGTTCTTGTACCAGTACGCGCTCGCCTTGGGATAGCGCTTCTGGGTCTCAAAGTCGATGTAGAACAGGCCATAGCGCTTGTTATAGCCGTTGGTCCAGGAGAACTGGTCCTGCAGCGACCACACGAAGTAACCGTCGACGTTCACGCCGCCGTCGATTGCCTTGAGGATCCACGCGAGATGCTGACGCATGTAGTCGATACGAGGGGCGTCGTCGATAAAGCCATCCTCGAAGTCGTCCTTATAGCCCATGCCGTTCTCGGTGATGTAGATCTTCTTGTAGTTGGGGTAATCGTTCTTAATGCGCAGCAGCAGGTCGTACAGGCCCTCGGGATAGATGATCCAGTCCCAATCGGTGGTGGGTATGCCTTCGCGCACGCATGACTCGCCCACGCCCTTGAGGAACCAGCGCGAGGAGCCCTTGTCGCCGGTGCCATTGTGGTTGATGTCATTTTCGCCCTCGGCGGCACGCAGGAACTGGCACTTGTAGGTGTTGGCGCCCAGGCAATCGTTGTAGGGGAGCGCGGCGGTCAGCGCGGCGATGTCCTCGTCGCGGACGTCGAGCTCGCCGCCGGCGATATGGGACAGCTTGGTCGCAGCCTCCATCGTGTCGGCGGCATAGTGGCCGCGGAAGGTGGCGTCGAGTACCCAGCGGTTGTTGATGACGTCGGCCATGCGAGCCGCCTCGCAGTCGGCAGCGCTGTTGGGATCGAGGGGATACTTGGGCTCCAGGTTCTGGACAATGCCGATCTCGCCCTCAAAGCCACCCTCATGGAAGGCGACGACGGCCTTGGCGTGGGCCACCATCATGTTGTGCATGAGCTGGAAGGCCTTGTCCAGGCGATACTTCTCGCCGTGCGGCCAGTTGCCGACGATAAAGCTGCCCTCGGCGGTCGCGGGAATCTCGTTAAAGGTAAACCAGTGCTTGACCTCGGTGAACTCGGCAAAGCAGAACTTGGCGTACTCGACAAAGGCATCGATGGTCGTACGCGTCAGGAAGCCCTCGCCGCCGTCCTGGTAGAAGGCCTCGGGCGTGTCAAAGTGATCGAGCGTGACATAGGGGATAACGCCAGCTTTGTTGCAGGTGGCGAAAAGCTCGTGATAGAAAGCGACGCCCTCGGGGTTAATCTCGCCGGTGCCACTGGGGAAGATACGGCTCCAAGCGATGGAGACGCGAATACCGTTGATGCCAAAGCGCTGGCACAAGTCGATATCGACCGGATACTTGTTGTAGAAATCGCTTGCGGGGTCGGGGGAGAAGCGACCCTGAGCAGCCAGGAAATCGTCCCAGGGCACTTTGCCCTTGCCGTGCGTGCGGGTCTCGCCCTCAACCTGGTAAGCGGCGGTGGCGCCGCCAAACACAAAGCCGTCGGGGAACTGCATGGGGTTGGTCATGAGTCATCCTTTCTGTGGGATACGAATAGGGAGAGGTGCCCGAACTGGGGATCCGGGCACCAACAGAGGGAGGAACTAGTCGAGGTTCTCGCGGAGCCACTTGATGGCGCCAGCGGGGTCGCGGGTGAGGTCGATATATTCCTTACCGCGGGGAGCGAGCAGCTTAATGCCCAGACGATCGGTGTCGGCCTTCATGTCGTTGTAGTAGCTACGGACCTGCGGGGCAAGCACGATAACGTCGTACTGATCCATGATGGCAGTGTGCTGGCCATAGGCGCCTGCGGAGGAGGCGATGTTCTCTCCGGTCTGCGCGGCACCTTCCTTGATGGCGTTGGCAAGCATGGCAGAGGTGCCGGCGCCGGCGCACAGGACGAGGACCTTCAGGCCGTCGACATCCTTCTTGGCGGATGCGTCGGCGGCGGGCTCGGGCTGATCGGCGACAGGCTTGCTGTCGGCGGCAGCGGCGGTCGGCTCGACGGCAACGGCGGTCTGCTCGACAGCGGGCGCAGAGGTGCTGGCGGCAATGGTGGCAGCACCATCGGACTCAAGACCCAGCTCGGCGGCGCGCTCGGCCTCCTGGTCGCAGAGCAGCTTATCGTATGCCTTTAAGAACGGCAGGTAGATGATGGCGTCCAGCAAGATGATGATTGCGACAAACACCAGGGCGATAAGCTGGAAGTTTGTGGTGATGAAGATGCCGATGGGGGCAGGAGTAGCCCAAGGCACACGAAGGAGAAGCCGTTCATGCCCACGTTATCGATAAAGAACTTGGCAACACTCACGTTGACGCAGCCGGCGGCAACAAAGGGGATGAGCATGTAGGGGTTAAGGATCATCGGCGCGCCAAAGAGCAGCGGCTCGTTGACAGCAAAGGCAACAGGAACAATCGAGGCCTTACCGACGGCTTTGAGCTGCTTGGACTTCATAAAGAGAATCAGCAGAAGCGGCACGATGAACGTGGCGCCGGTGCCGCCGAACTCACCCACGAGCGACATGTTAAAGGTGAGGGAGTGGGCGGGGTGGCCACCGGCCAGCAGAACCTGCAGGTTCTCGGCCTGGTTGGCAAGACGGATGGGGTCGATGCCCGGCTGGACGATCGAGGGGCCGTGGACGCCGATGAACCAGAAGAACGCGGTGGCTGCCTGGATAAGGATAAGGCCAGGATAGGTTTCTGCAGCGGTAAAGAGCGGGGAGAGCAGCTTGATGAGCAGCTCGGAGAACGGAACGCCCATGAGGTTGCGCACAACCACATCGATGATGCCGCAGATGATGACGGCGCCGCCAAAGGGGATGATGTCGCGGAAGTTTTGAGCGATGGCGCCCGGGACCTCCTTGGGCAGCTTAATGGTCAGATCGCGCGAGACGCAGAATTTATAGACCCACACGGTAATGAACGCGGCGATGTAGGCCGAGAACAGACCGCGCGTGCCCATGCTGGTGCAGTCGAAGACCGAAAGTTCGGAGCCGTTGAACTTGGTGGTGAACTGCGTGACTGCGAGCAGCAGCATGCTGCACTGGGCGGCCACCATGGTGGAACCGTCGTTGAGCACTTTGCCGGCGGGCATGCGACGGTTCATGGAAGCCGTGAAGTTCTTGGCGGTGGTGCCGGCAACCATGATGCCCATGACGCCCATGGTGAAGTTGTACAGCTTGTTGCACCAGTCGATGAGCGGCTGGGGCAGCGTGATGCCGACTACGCCGGGAAGGGTGGCAATGAGCAGAAAGATCGAAGAGGTGAGGACGATGGGCATGCACCCAAGGAATCCGTCCTTAATAGCCTGGAGGTAGATGTTCCTCGAGATCTTCTCAAAGAACGGCTGATGCTTTTCGAGCATCTTTACGATGGCGTCCATAGAGCTCCTTTGCTACTTGATGCGCGATGCATGTGGATGGAACTGGTCGTCGATGGATGGTCAGGACTGCCCGGAAACCTTCCTGCTTAAGGAAGGCATTGCGAAATGACAACGTTGTCATTTCGTTAATGACAACGTAAGACATTTTTGGAAGAGCAACAAGGATTTACAGGTGAACGGTCGATATCGTCCGATAAACGGCTGATTTGTCAGTCGGGCAGGTAGTGTATGCTAGAACGCAAAAAAACAAGCGATGCAAAACCGACTGGAGAAGTAGTGGCAACGATGGACAAGAAAAATGTCTCAATGAATGATGTGGCAGTTGCCGCGGGCGTTTCTCTCAAGACGGTTTCGCGTGTGATCAACGAGCCCGATAGCGTGCGAGAGTCGACACGCGATGGGGTCCATGCTGCCATGGAGACGCTTGGGTTCCGGGCGAACTTTGCCGCGCGTTCGCTCAAGTTGGGCCGTTACGGGTGCATCGGCGTGGTGCTGTTCCACTTGTCGGGCGGTGCCGTGGACATGATTGACGGTATCGCCGATGCCGCCGAAGAACGCGGCTTTGCGCTCACGATGATCAAAAAGCGGGCGGGGGAGAAGATGACCCTTGCCGAAGCGGCGCGTAGGATGTCGCAGCTGCCTGTTGATGGCATGATCTTCAACCTGCGTCAGATGGTCGATGACTTTGATACTTTTGAGGCACCGAAAGACCTCAAGACGGTGATTATCACACCGATGGAACATCCTACCTGCTCCACCGTCAGTGACGACCAAGAGGGCGGCGCGCGCATGGCATGCGAGTACTTCTTGAATCACGGGCACAAGAACGTGTACTTCGTCTCTGGTAAGAAAGAGTCGCTGTCGAGCCAGTGCCGTATGAAAGGTTGGCGAGCGGCACTCGAGGCGCATGGCATTGAGCCGCCCGAGCCTCTGCAAGGCGATTGGAATGCGGATAGTGGCTATGCCGCGGGCCTTGTGCTTGCCGATAAACCCGATTGCACGGCGGTCCTCGCTGCTAACGACTGCATGGCAAACGGCGTGATGATGGCTCTACGTGACAAAGGGCTCAGTGTGCCCAATGATGTGTCAGTGATCGGCTTCGACGATGAGCTCTACAAGACGATTCCCAACTCGATTCTGACGTCGGTGAAGTTCCGCCACCGCGAGCTGGGCGTCCGTGCGTTCAACGAGGTCGTTGCGGGCCTGGAAGCCCCGAGCTCCAGAAGCCGTACGCTCGTCTCGGGCGTGCTGGTCGAGCGTTCCAGCGTAAAGGACTTGCGGGCGTAGACGTGCTCGGCCTATTCCGTTTGTCTCAATCTGTAACAGCTAGGACCCAAAAACTCGGCTAGATGTTACAGATCGAGACAAACGAACGCGGCCCAACCCGCCCAAAAACAAAAACGGCGGATACGACCAAGGATGCTGAAGCATCCACCGGGAAGGTCGTATCCGCCACACGGAAAGAGGTGCATGGACGCAGCGCCCATGCGATCGGGAATGGTAAGGTGCACGGCAGCGTGATGGTCACGGCGGCCGATGGCGTTAACTAGTCCAGACGACGGGTCTGCGCCACGTGCTTGTACCAGTAGGCGCTTGCCTTGGGCGTGCGCTTCTGGGTTTCAAAGTCAACGTAAAAGAAGCCGTAACGCTTGTTGTAGCCATTGGTCCAGGAGAACTGATCCTGCAGGCTCCACAGGAAGTAGCCGCCCACGTTGACGCCCACCTCCATGGCCTTGAGCAGCCAACGCAGGTGCTGCTCGATGTAGTCGATGCGCGGCTGGTCGTCCACAAAACCGTCCTTGTAGGGGTCCTTGTAGCCCATGCCGTTCTCGGTGATGAAGATCTGCTTGTAGTTGGGGTAGCGCTGTTTAATGTAGACGAGCAGATCGAACAGGCCCTCGGGATAGATGATCCAGTCCCAGTCGGTGGTGGGGATGCCAGGCTTGTTCACATGCTCGCCAATGCCCTTAACGCGCCAGCGGCCGGTGCCCTTCTCTCCCGTACCGTTGTGGTGCAGGTCGTTTTCGCCATCGTAGGCCTTCAAGAATCGGCACTGGTAGTTGTTAACGCCCAGGTAGTCGTTGTAGAGCGCGGCCTCGCGCATGATTTCCAGATCCTCGTCCAAGATCTCGATGGTGCCGCCCGAGACGGCGGCCAGGCGGTTGGCGCACTCGAGGGTGTCGGGCGCGTAGTCGCCGCGGAAGGTGGCGTCGAGCAAGAACTGGTTTTGCAGCACGTGCTCGTTGTTGGCGGCTTTGATGTCGGCGGGGTCGTTCTCGTTGAGCGGATACTTAAACTCCAGCGACTGAATGACGCCAATCTTGCCCTTAAAGCCGCCGTTGTGGAAGGCCAGCACTGCCTTGGCGTGGGCGAGCATCATGTTGTGCTCGCACTGGAAGGCCTCGGCAAGATGCGCCTTGACGCCACCGGGGAAGGTGCCCTCGATGTAGGTGTTGGAGGCGTCGGCCCAGATCTCGTTAAAGGTGAACCAGTAGGTCACCTGGTCGGCGTACTCCTTAAAGCAGAAGGTGGCAAAGTCCACAAAGGCGTCGATGGTCTCGCGGTTGAGGAAGTCGCCCTTCTCAAAGAGAGGAAGCGGCGTGTCAAAGTGATGCAGCGTGACGAACGGCTCAACATGGTGCTTATGGCACTCGGCGAAGAGATCGTGGTAGAACTGGACGCCCTCGGGGTTGATTTCGCCGGTACCGTTGGGGAAGATGCGGCTCCAGGCGATGGAGAGGCGAATGCCGTTGATGCCAAACTCTTCGCACAGCTCCAAGTCGACGGGGTACTGGTTGTAGAAGTCCGAAGCGGGATCGGGGGAAAAGCGCCCCTGGGCCTCCAGGAAGTCGTCCCAGGCAACCTTGCCCTTACCGTGGGTGCGGGTCTCGCCCTCTACCTGGTAGGCAGCGGTGGCGCCGCCAAAGACAAAGTCCTCGGGAAACTGCGTAGGCGGGTTGGTGACGCTAGCAGGGTTAACGGACATGATGATCCAATCGTCTAAATCGAAGGGCCAGCCGGCTGTGGATGGTCGGCTGGCCTTGGGCGTTACTTACTTCGAAAGTTGCTCGCTTACGAAAGCGAGAGACTTATCGCCGTTCTGGGAGAGCTCGATGTACTGCTTACCGCGGCAGGCGACGCACTTGTTGCCCACGCGCTCGCAGTCCTTTTGCAGGTCGGCCAGGTAGCTTGCGGCCTGCGGAGCCAGGACGACCAGGTCAAAGTCGGGAAGCATGTCAACGTGGTTGCCATAGGCCTCGGCAGCGGTCTCAAGATTGATGCCGCGCTCTTTGGCGGCCTTGGCCAGCGCGTTGGCGAGCAAGCCCGAGGTGCCGCCACCCTGGCAGAGCACGAGCACGCGCTTGCCGTTGAGGTCACTGGCGGTCGTTGCCTCAGTGGCGACAGCGGCGGGAGCGTCGGCCTTCACGGCCTCGGCAGCAGCGCCGGCGGCAACGCTCTTGGCGTCAGCCTTGCCCTGGAAGGCATCGTTAAGCTTGGCGGCCTTCTCGGCGTTCTTGGCGGCGAGCTCCTCCTGGGAGATCTCGGCCTCCTCGGCGCACTTCTGGGCGTCATAGGCACGGAAGAACGGATAGTACAGAACGAAGTCGACGACCAGGATAAGGGCGAGCATCACAAAGGCGAGCGGCTGGAAGCCCAGACCCATGATGGTGCCGATGGGGCCGGGGACAGTCCAAGGCAGGGTGTACATAAAGCCGTTCATGCCCAAGAAGTCGATAAAGATCTTGAGGATCCAGATGTTGGCGATCGGGGCAAAGACAAACGGGACAAAGAAGACGGGATTGAGCACGATGGGTGCGGCGAACAGCAGCGGCTCGTTGACGGCAAAGCAGACGGGGACGATGGCGGCCTTACCGACGGCGCGCATCTCCTGAGACTTGGCCAGGAAGCAGAACATAAAGACCAGGACGAGCGTGGCGCCGGTGCCGCCCATGCAGACGACGAAGTACTGGGCACCCTGGGTCAGGACAGCGGAAGCGTGCTGGCCGGCCTGGAACGCAGCCAGGTTGTCGGTCATGTTGGCAACGAGGGCGGCGGCGATGGCGGGCTCGACGATCGAGGGGCCGTGGACGCCGACGAACCAGAAGAGGCTCATGGCGCCGTAAATCACAGCGAGGCCGATATAGCCATCGGCAGCGGTGAACAGGGGCTGGAACACCTGGATGACACCCTGGGCAAAGCAGAAGCCAAAAGCAGCGCGGAAGACGATGTCAAAAACCCAAAAGACGGTGATGCAGACGGAGAAGGGGATGATGTCCTTGAAGGTCTGCGAGATGTTGGGCGGAACCTGCTCGGGCATCTTGACGGTGATGTTGCGCTTAATGAAGAACTTGTAGATGATGCCAGTCACAAACGCAGCGATGAAAGCGGTCAGCAGGCCCTTGGAACCAAGGTAGGTGGTGTTGAAGCCGCTGGCAGCGTCCGTGGCGATCGTGTCGCTCGAAAGGAGCAAGAAGCCGATGATGGCCGCGCACATGCACGAGATGAAGTTGATCTGGTTGTTCTTGGGCAGATCGCGGTTCTGAGCGTCGGCGAAGTGCTTGGCTGTGGTGGCAGCGCAGGCGATGGCCAGGATACCCATGGAGTAGTTGTAGCACTTCCACAGGGCGTTGTTGATGTCATCGGGCCAGTAGAAACCCCAGATGTTGGGGACTGAGGCTACCAGGCAGAAGATGGACGAGAAGATGATGATGGGGATGACGGAGATAAAGCCGTCGCGGATCGCCTTGAGGTACTTGTTGCGGGCGATCGCGTTGAAAAAGGGCTGGCCCTTTTCGATGGTGGCGATAAGTTGCTCCATGCAATGCTCCTAAGAGTCGGTGGGTTAGCAACGATGGTAGCTTTTGGCGTTCGGTTGCCAAAATGTTGACGTTGCCATTTTGCGACACAAAAAAAGACGCGAACCGGTGGTTCCTGTGCCTGCGAACCGTCGATTCCTTATGCGTAAACGTTTGAGCCGCCCGGTGGCTCTGTGTTTGCGCAATGGCAACGTTAACATTTGGGCGCAAAAAGCCGTTTGGGGAAGCAAAAATGTCGGTGAACGGTAGGTTTTGGGTGGTGAGCGTATGGTGGGGGAGGCGTTGGATATACTTGAAGGCGTTAAAAATGACTGCGCAGGGTGCCACCAATGGCATCGTTGACATAGAAAGATCGACCTATGGCCGCTGTTAAAAAATCGGTATCCGTCAAAGACGTAGCGCGCCTCGCGGGCGTCTCGGAGCAGACGGTCTCGCGCACCGTGCACGATTCGCCCAGCGTGCGCCCCGAGACCAAGGAACGCGTGCGTGCCGCCATGCGCGAGCTGGGGTATCGCCCCAATTTTGCCGGTCGATCGCTGCGCCGCGGCAAGTTTAAGACCGTCGGCGTTGCCATGTTCAACATTACCGGTACCGGCAACCTCGACCGTATGGAGGGCTTTACCGCCGCCGCCGATAAGCACGGCTATGCCATCACCCTCACTAAAGTAGACGGGCATCCGTATACCCTCGAGAGCGCATCGTCGCGCATGAGCGCGCTGCCGGTAGACGGCATGGTCGTGATCATGAACCGCATGCCGGCGGACTTTGGCACCTTTGAACCGCTGCCCGGCATGCAGACGGTGCTCGTTACGATGTTGGAGCACCCGCTCTGTTCAACGGTCGATAACGACCAGTTCGATTGCTCGCGCCAGGTGGTCGAGTACTTGCTGGGGCGGGGGCACAAAACCGTGCACTTTATCTCGTGCCCCGAGCGCTCGCTTTCGGGCATGCGGCGCGAGGAAGGCTGGCGCGAGACATTGCGTGCGCATGGCATTGAGCCACCGCGACTTATCCGTGGCGATTGGACGGCGCAGAGCGGATATGCCGCAGGTCAGGCCCTGGCGGATGATCCGACCTGTACTGCCATCTATGCCTCCAACGACGCCATGGCCTACGGCTGCATTCGCGGACTCGAGTCGCGCGGAAAGCGCGTGCCCGAGGACGTGAGCGTGGCGGGTGTTGACGACAGCCTGGGCGATATCGTGCCCGACCGTCGCCTGACCACGGTGCGCTTTGACAACAAGCGCGTCGGCATGTGGGCGGTCGACAAGATTGCCGGCGCCGAGGGCGTTGAACCCGGTGTGGAGCACATGCTGTTTCCGGGCGTGCTCGTCGAGGGCGATACGGTGCGCGATTGGCGCTAGGGCGCGGGTCTGTTTGGGTTGCCGCTAATTGTGTTCGATATTGTTTAAATTGGTTTAAAAACCGTTCACGGGCAAAAATTGACCGTTCATAGCTTGAAATTACGTTTTGCGCTGTTCTTTTTTGTTTGAATGTTAATGTTTCTGCCATACAGAACGCAGCGCGTATGCCCGGACGCGATGCTCTCCATTGGTTCATATGTGAAAGGAACGCAATATGGCAACCAAAGAAGAAATCTCGATGGTTGGATTCGAGATTGTCGCATACGCAGGTGACGCCCAGACCGATCTGCTTGCAGCGCTCGATGCTGCTCGCGAGGGTGATTTTGAGAAGGCCGAACAGCTGCACAAGGATGCCAGCGATGCACTTATCGGCGCCCACGACACGCAGACCAAGCTGCTTTCGCAGGAGGCCGGCGGTGGCGAGATGGAGATGACCTTCATCATGGCCCATGCTCAGGACACTCTCATGACCACCATGATCCTGGAGAAGCAGGCCCGCTTTACCATCGATGCCTACAAGCGCATTGCCGAGCTCGAGGCCAAGCTCGCCTAACGAGCCCTCACAACCAAGTCCCCTTCCAAAAGCTCTGCCGCTACCCGCGGCAGGGCTTTTTCTGTTCTCCTCCCCGCAACTCATCCCGAGATAGTCATTGGGTGTTCCTATAGTTTTGTCAACCGTCGGGGCTACTCCCGGTAAGGCACCCGGTCGCGCATCACGGCGTATATCGCCCTGAGCCGCTTCCTCGCGACGGCCTTGAGCGCCCGCCCGTGCCCCAT
>NZ_CABWIF010000056.1:0-670 GCF_902501475.1 Collinsella aerofaciens
GCGCGTGGGCCTCGGCGGGTGCGCGAGGGCGTAGTAGTAGGTCGACCGCTTGAGCTCGGCGCATGCGAGCAGGTGCCCGAGCGCGTGCCCCTCGGCGCGCAGGGCCGCGACCGCTTCGGCCTTCGCCCTGGTCAGAGCCCGTCCCTCTCGACCAGGGCGCGTAATTTTTTTAGGTAGGCCACCTCGGCCTCGAGCCTACGGCACCGCTCCTCGAGCTCCTCCTCGCGGGTCCGCGGCCTCGCCCTGGAACCGCTCGGCCGGCCCTTGGGCCTCGGGCGCAGGGCCTCCGCGCCGCCCCGGCGGTATAGCGCGCACCACTTCTTGAGCGGCGACATCGACATTATGCCGAACGCCGCCATCGCCTCGGCCTTCGTCATGCCGCCGTCGACGACGGCGGAGGCGGCGGCGACCTTCTGCTCGTATGTGTACCTGCCCTGCTTTCCGTCCATGCGCAGCAGCACCTCGCTCCCGAATGCGCGGTATATCTCCTGCCATCTTCTCACGGCTTCCGCGGGAAGCGAAAGGGCGATCGCGGCAGATTTATACCCGTGCCCGAGCTCGAAGAGCCCTATGGCCGCCTTCCTGGCCTCGACATCATGCTTCACCCTCAAATCAACGCGCATAAAGAAAGCCTCCCATTTCTCATGTCCAAGAAATGGGAGGCAGTTCA
>NZ_CABWIF010000057.1:0-97596 GCF_902501475.1 Collinsella aerofaciens
TCGTGGTCCATTGGAACACGAGGAGGCGCCAGGTTAAACTGAAGGGACTGACCCCGGAGGAGTTCCGGAGACAGTCCCTTGCGGCGTAGTTCTTATTTAAGCCGTCCAAGTTTTGGGGTGCAGTTCACAATGAAATCGGGGTCGTCGTTTCTAAAGCCTTCGATAGACAATCGGTGTTTACCTTAGCTCCCTATCCAAGTTAATTATCCACGCTCGTTCTCCGGTCGGAAGATTTTCTTCGCTCGCGTGTCCAGAAATCCACGCTCGAGCAGAACATCCAGGTCCGCACCCGCCCTTGTCTCGATCTGTAACAGCAAGAGGCCTATTCCGCTTCTACATGTTACAGATCAAGATATTCCTAAAACACCCTAAGTTTCATCTCAATCTGTAACAGTTAGATGCCAAATATCGGTCTTGGTGTTACAGATTTAGACAAACTGGAGGACGAGACAAACCAAAAACGGGATGGGCGCTAACCTGATGGCGCGCCACCTAAATAGAAACGGGCTCTGTCCCATATAGAGACAGAGCCCGAAACTCTCATGGAGCCAGTGACAGGAATCGAACCTGCAACCCACTGATTACAAATCAGTTGCGCTACCGTTGCGCCACACTGGCACACTTGGCGCTTTTGCGCGAAGCTAGTTAAGAATAGAGGAATTGCGGACGGGGTGCAACAGGCCGCACGGCGTTATACAAATATGCAAAATCCAGCAACGACACGTACCAGGCCCGTTCATTTCTGTCAGTTCGCCCTCAATCTTAAAACCCTTCGCAAGAACGAATAGTTTTTATTACAATTGGCTATATAAAACTATTCGTTCTGGCGAAGGGTTTCGCGATGTTGACCACGAAGGAAGCTGCAGAGTTACTCGACATCACCCCGCGCAGGGTGCAAGAGCTCATAAAAAACGGAGCACTTGAGGCACGCAAGGCTTCTGGTGTATGGCTCATCGATAAAGACAGCGTCAATGCACGACTCCGTTCCGTGACCAAAACGGGGGGACGGCCTCGTCGTGGGTACGGGAAAAGCGAGATTGCATTTACCCTCATGAACCGCACGCACGAAGTGGCCCAGCTGGTCTACAGCAGATCACGGAAAGACTTCACCCACATCGGCGCCGACGTCGATCGTGCCCACGCCCCTATTGGGGTTTTTGCTCCCAGCAAACCTGTATCGCTCGACTCCTTCCGCATCTGGTGGCGCGGCCGCGGTATCCCGCTCGCACGCATTGGGCTAGCCTCCCTGCTTGCAGAAGCCGCAGTCGATGTTCCCGATGAACTCGTGCAACGAAATCTTGGCCTCTCCTTATCCGACCAGTATTGGATTAGGCCCGAAGATTCCGGTCTCGCGTGGGAAGATATCAATTTCTTCAATAATGCTTTTGATGACGTCTCTCTCAGCATCGCACCCTTCGCCCCAGAGGGCAAAGCAGCCGCCGCAAAGCCCGACAACACCTCGGACGGCAATCTTCAAAAGTACTGGACGTGCGAGGGCAATCGCCGAATTCTGCATAAGGCAGGAGCGCACCTGAACCAGGAACCTTATAACGAGCTGGTGGCGACCGCGCTCCACCGTCGCATCCTAAACGCCTGCGATTATGTACCTTACTCGCTCGAGGGCACGGGCACTTCCGCCCTGAGCACATGCGATGTCTTCTTAACTGATGAAGAGGAATATGTCCCTGCGTTCTATGTAAACCAGCACGCAAACGCAGATGAACGGCTAACCGACTACGAGCGATATGTAGCAAACTGCGAGGAGCTCGGGGTGACAGGCGTCAAGGATGCCCTTGACCGCATGATCGTATGCGATGACATCATTGCCAACTACGATCGTCATTGGCGCAACTTCGGCCTCGTGCGAAACGTCAACTCACTGGTCTGCAGACCAGCCCCCATCTTCGATTCGGGCTCATCACTCTGGTGCAACATATCACTAGAGGAGCTTAGAGCGGGAGAGCACAGTTTTACCAGCGCACAATTTCATTCAAGCCCCGCCAAACAAATGCTGCTCGTCGAGGACATGGGTTGGTTTGACGGCGACAAACTCGAAGGCTTCGTTGGCGAGGCAATCGAGATTCTGTCCAGAAACGACGCGCTCACGGCAAGGCTGCCATATCTAAAAGAGGCGCTTACATGGCGCCTCCGTAGAATGATCGACATCGCTGAATGGAGTTAGCGAGACAGCGCCACGCCGCCAACTCCCCTACCTCCCGCGCAGAGCCTTGAGCTTGGCCAGGGCATCGGGGCTCAGGCGACTGCCCAGAGTCATCTTGATCTGCGGAGCTTCCTCTGCCTCGTGAACGTCGTTATCGATCTGCTTGATCTCGTCCACCAGCATGCGGCTCGAGATGCGCGTAACACCCTTGCCCATGACGACGGCCTGGATTGTGCCGTCACTCGATACCACGGAGCACGCGCGGCCCTCCTCACGTGCCTCGATGCAGAGCTTCTGTACCACGGTATCGGCAGAAACGCCCGTCGGCGAAAACTCGATGCGCACGCCGCGGGCCGGCAGGTTGGGGCGCTCGCTGGAGATATTGCCCGCACCGTCAAACACGATCACGGCCTCGTAGCGGCCCTGGGCAAACGCCGCCACGTCGTTGATGAGGGCGGTGCGCGCCATATCGTGAACGTCGCTGGAATACGGATCGTCGGAATGGTCGTATACGAGCTTTTCGTAGCGTGGCGTGCAGTGGATCACATTGTAGCCGTCGACCACCAGCAGCTCGGGCTTATTGGAGTGCACCGTCGAGACCGGATCGGCTATGGCCTGCGCAAACGCATTGCCGCCCACACCATAGGTCGCGGCCGAAACAATCGGCTTGGCCGAGCCTTCGCCAAAGCGCTTGGCCTTGGACTTGGCGCGGTTCTTCTTGGACATGCGCTACTCCTCCCCCATGAGCTCGCCGGCGTTGCGACGCAGCCACTCAAAGCACAGCGCCGTGGTCGCCTGGGCAACGTTGAGGCTCTCGGTCATGCCGCGCTGGGGAAGCTTGGTCAAAAAGTCGCATTTCTCGAGCACCAGGCGCGAGATGCCGTCGCCCTCGGAGCCCATGACGAGCGCCACGCGACCCTCGAAGGGAGCATTCCAGCAACTGCCTTCGGCGTACTCGGAGGCACCACCCACCCAAAAGCCAGCGGCCTTGAGGTCATCGAGCGCACGGGCGATATTGGGAACCTGTGCGATGGGCAGATGCATGACGGCGCCGGCAGAAGTCTTGTAGCTGCCGACGGTCACACCGGCGGCACGCTTGTTGGCAATGATGACGCCCGCCGCGCCCACGACCTCGGCGGAGCGCACGATGGCACCAAAGTTGCCGTCGTCAGTCACATGGTCGAGCACCACGACAAGTGCCGGGCCCTCGCCTGCGCGGTCGAGAATATCGACGACATCGGCATAGGGGAAGTTGCCAACCTCGAGCGCGATGCCCTGGTGAGCGCCATGGCTCGACAGTGCGTCGAGCTGCGCGCGCTGCACATACTTAATGCGGACGCCCGCGGCGTTGAGGTCGTCGACCAGGCGCGACAAGGCTGCATCGAGCTCCCCGCCCTCGGCAATGAGCGCGCACTTGATGGGAAAACCGGTGCGTAGCGCCTCGGCGGCAGCACGACGGCCTTCGATAAACTCGCCCTTGGGAGCCTGGACAGTGTCGCGGTTGCGATCGTGCTGCGGACGTGCGGCCTGGGTGCGATCGCGCCGGCCCTTGGGAGCGGTAGCGCGGTCATTGCGGCGAATCGGACGCGAGCCAGAAGCAGCCTGCTTGCCACCACGAGGTGCACGCTTGCGATTGTCGGCCATAAGACGGCCTCCTTAAATAGATAACGAACAAGAATCGACCGTCCGAGCCGCGGCACCTTGCCTTTCAATCGTCGGGCATGACCACCAGGTCTATGCCCTCCTCTTTCAAGGCAATCTGCCGCACCTCAAACGGTCGACAAATACTAGAGACTCTTAATACGAGTGCCCGCAGCAGTATCCTCGATCGTCAGCCCGAGGTCCTTGAGCTGGTCGCGGATGGCATCTGCCAGATCCCAGTTCTTGGCGGCACGGGCCTCGGCGCGGGCCTCGAGAATCTTGGCAGCTGCCTCGTCCACATCGTCACCCGTGTAGGCAACCAGACCGGCGGCAACGCCCAGCAGACCCAGCGGCAGCTCGACCTTGGGCTCGGGAAGCTCGACGCCAAACGTATCGAGCAGCTCGGTCAGCGTATCGGCGGCAGCCAAGACTGCGGCCTTGTCGGCAGCATCGCCCGCCTGCTCCAAATATTGATTGCACTCGGTGACAAAGCCAAAGACGGCACCCATGGCACCGGCGGTGTTAAAGTCGTCGTCCATGCACTCCTTAAAGGTGGCACGGGTCTCGGCGGCCTTGGCGGCAAACGCCTCGGATGCTACCTCATCGGCGTCGGCCGTCGCATGGTTCGCGGCCCAGCGCAGGTTCTCGACCGTACCGGCGATACGCGTGAGCGAGTTCTCGGCACCCTCCAGGCGCTCCCAAGAGAAGTCGAGCGGCGAGCGATAGCTCGTCTGCAGCATCAACAGGCGCAGAGCCGCGGCAGAGTGCTGCTCGAGCACCTCGGCCAGCGTAAAGAAGTTACCAAGCGACTTGGACATCTTCTCGCCGTCGACCAGCAGCATGCCCGTGTGCATCCAGGTGTTGGAGAAGCCCTGGTGCCAGGCGCAGGTGGCCTGGGCGCACTCGTTCTCGTGATGCGGGAAGGCAAGGTCGGAGCCGCCGCCATGAATGTCGATCGGGGTGCCCAGATAGCGGTGCACCATGGCGGCGCACTCGGTGTGCCAACCGGGGCGGCCCTCACCCCAGGGGCTCGGCCAGCTGGGCTCGCCGGGCTTGGCGGCCTTCCACAGAGCAAAGTCGAGCGGGTCGTTCTTATCCTCGTTTTCCTCGATGCGCGCGCCAACCATAAGGTCGTCGATGTTGCGGCCCGAGACCTGACCATAGTTGGGATCGCTGCGCACGGCAAAGTACACATCGCCGTTATCGGCTGCGTAAGCGTGGCCCTGCTCGATAAGCGTCTTGATCATGGCGATCATGGGGCCGATCTCTTTGGTGGCGCGGGGGCGCACATCGGGATCGAGCACGTTGGCGGCGCGCATGACGCCGATGAACTTGTCGGAGAACTCCGTCGCGACCTCGGCGGCCGTACGGCCCTGCTCGTTGGCGCGCTTGATGATCTTGTCGTCGACATCGGTGAGGTTCTGGGCGAACGTGACCTCGTAGCCGCTCGCGATGAGCCAGCGGCGAATCACGTCAAAGCTGATGAACGTGCGAGCGTTGCCGATGTGAATGTTGTCGTAGACCGTGGGGCCGCACACGTACATGCGAACCTTGCCGGACTCGATGGGCTGGAACTCTTCCTTTTTATGGGTAGCGCTGTTGTAGATACGCATTCGTTACTCCTTAGCGGTTTTCTGTAGCAGGCAGACGGCCCAAGCGCCGACCCCCTCGCCTTGGCCTTCCCAGCCGAGCTTTTCGGTCGTAGTGGCGGCGACGCCCACGTTTTCGACGTCAACGCCCAGGGCATGGGCAAGGTTGGCGCGCATGGCATCGCGGTGCGGGGTGATCTTGGGTTGCTGACAGGCAATGGTGCAATCGGCATCGACAAACTCGAAGCCCAGCTCACGCGCATAGTCCATCACGCGAGCGAGCAGCACCATCGAATCGGCACCCTCGTAGGCGGGGTCGGTATCGGGGAACAGCTTGCCGATGTCTCCCCCACGGCAGGCGCCCAGAATGGCGTCGGCCAACGCGTGCGCGAGCACATCGGCATCCGAGTGGCCCAGCAAGCCGCGCTCGTAGGGAATGTCGACACCGCCGATAATACATCGACGCCCCTCCACCAGACGGTGAACGTCGTAGCCGTGTCCAATGCGCAGGTTACTGAACATGGGGAAGGTCCTCTCCCTCGGCCATGCGGCCGAGCAGAATCGCGGTTACGGGACGCAGGTCCTCGGGCACCGTCACCTTAAGGTTATCGCGCGGGCTCTGGACGCAGCGGACGCGCCCACCCATGCGCTCGACCAGCGATGAATCGTCGGTGCCGATAAAGCCCTCGGCAATGGCTGCAGCGTGGGCGCGCTTCATAGCATCGACGCTAAAGATCTGCGGCGTCTGCGCAGCCCAGTAGAGCTCACGCGGCGGCGTCTCGACGATGTTGTCGCCATCGACGATCTTGAGCGTGTCGATCGCGGGCTGACCACACACGACACCGTCGAGAGCACGGTCGCTCACGAGCACGTCGATCGCATGATCGATGGCCTCGGTCGTAATGAGCGGACGAGCGCCATCGTGAATGGCGACGTATTCAAAGCCCGCCGGAACCGCATGCACGCCGGCACGGGTGGAATCCTGACGGGTATCGCCGGCATCGGCAAAGCTGATGGGCGTGTCATAGTCAAACGGGTCGATGGCTAGGCGGCGCATCTCGGCACGGCGCTCGGCAGGACACACCACCACAATGTGGCCGACCTTGTCGCTACGATCGAACGCGCGGATGGACCAGCTCATAAGCGGACGGCCCGCTACATTGACGAGCTGCTTGCCACCGGGATTACCAAAGCGCTGGCCGCTGCCACCGGCAACGACCACGGCGCATACGGGCGCCATTATGCGTTCCCCTGTTTGGTGCCCTTCATGCGGTACAGGGAGTCCGCAAGAATGGCAGGGTTGTTAACGCCAAAGTCGCCCAGGCGCTCCGGATCCTCGCTGATGTCGTCCATGAGCTCCTGCAGCGAGCCGTACTCGTCGACGATCTTCTCGGCCACGCCGTCGCGCACGACGGACACGCGCGAAAGCGTGCGCAGGCCCAGCGGTGTCATGACGGAGTCCTCGTCCAGGTCGTCATAGCCCAGAACTGCCGCCACGTGCTGCGGGTCGGACAGGTCCTTAGGCGTCATGCGGCTCAGCTCGGCGCGGATCTTCTCGGCGTTTGCCTCGGAGGAATCGCTTGCGTAGTCGCGGATCATCAAGTCGTATTCGGTATCCATACTGGAGCCCGCGAGCTGCTCGAGCTGCATCTGCACGAGCTTGCCCTGGTTACCCAGCTTGACGATGCAATCCTTAAGCTCGGTCTTTGCCTGTTGCATGATCTCGAAACTCGAGAAGATGCCGGTGATGTCGGCGAGCGTAACGTAGTCGTCGAGCTCAAGGGCCGTCAGGCGCAGCAAGGAGCGATCGAGCGACTGACGGGTGGTCTGAAGCGTGGCGACGAGCTGGTTGACCGAGCTCATGATGGTGGTGACGGGCTGGATCTCGTAGCTCTTGCCGTGAACGTACACGTTAACGACGGCGCGACGGGCCGAGACCGAGATCACGATGGCATCGGTGAGCACCGACATGCGAGCGGCAGTACGGTGACGCATGCCCGTCTCACTCGTGGCAAGCGAGGGATCGGGATTGAGGTGGAAGTTGGCGCGCAGGATCTGGGTGAGGTCGCCATCGATAACGATGGCGCCGTCCATCTTGGAAAGCTCGAACAGGCGGTTCGAGGTAAACGAAATGTTGAGCGGGAAGCCGTCGTTACCGGCAGCGAGCACGTTTTCGGTGTCGCCGACGCAGATAAGGGCGCCCAGGTGACCGGCGATGATCATGTCGAGGGCGGTGCGGATCGGCTGACCAGGTGCCGTCAGGCGGATGGCCTGTTCCATACGCTTTTGCAGCTCGTTCTTATCCAAGGCATCGCTCCCATCGTATACGCTCCATAAACGCTAAATAGTTTCTCACGGTTTGTCCCTGCGGCGCTTGCGAAATCCGATGCTTACAGAATGAGCGAACACAGCTGAGAGCCCAACCCAAATCAGCTGTTCATGTGGTAGCATCGGGATTCGCATAAATGAGGGAGTAGTCGCGTGACCGGATTCGCCTCCGGTGGCGCGGTAAGTCAACACACTGGCCGATGCGGCCTGGCTTGCCTTAATGAACGAGACTCGTGGCTGTGCGCGCAACGCGTACGCCACGGGTCTTTTTTGTTGCTCCCCCGCCAGAAGTACACGCGGGTTCGCCCGCAAGGAGGGAGCCGAACTATGGGATTCGCAGAGCTTGCGCTGCTCGCCATCGGCCTTTCGATGGACGCCTTTGCCGTATCCATCTGCAAGGGCCTTGGCATGAAGAAGATCAACCTTAAGGTCGCCATGGTGCTCAGCCTGTTCTTTGGCGGCTTTCAGGCCGGCATGCCCGTAATCGGATGGGCGCTTGGCAGCCAGTTTATGGGCATCATCGGACCCATCGACCATTGGATCGCCTTCACCCTGCTCGCCTTTATCGGCGACAAAATGCTGTGGGAGGCCTTTACCGAGGACGAGGATGAAGACGACGGCAAGGATGCCGAAAAGATTGACCTGGGCGAATATCTAATCCTTGCCATCGCCACCTCGATTGACGCGCTTGCCGTGGGCATCTCGTTTGCCGCGCTCTCGGTCGATATCGTTCCCGCCGTGTCGCTTATCGGCATCACAACGTTTATCTTCTCCGTCGCCGGCGTAGCGATCGGCCACACCTTTGGCGCGCGCTACGAAAAACCCGCCACCATCGTGGGCGGCGTCGTGCTCATCCTCATCGGGCTTAAAATCCTGCTTGAGCACCTCGGGATCCTCGCGATATAAAAAACGCCTCTCATAAGCCAACGTCAATGTAGGAGTCTCATGCAGAGTTTTGCATAATGCCTATTCATGCAGACTTTTGCATGTCATACTGATATGCAAAAGTCTGCACGTTAGGAGATCGCCGTGGATACCCTTCCCATCACCACACCGCGCCAAGCTGGCATCTACGTGCGCCAGGCACGCGAGACTCAGGGTCTCACCCGTGCCGCCCTCGCCAAAAAGGCCGGTGTTTCGGAGCGCCTGCTCGCATCGCTCGAGCTAGGAGACGCCACCGGCATTCGGCTCGACAAGCTGTTGGCAGTTTTCGGTGCTCTTGGACTGGCGCTCGCCGCTCAAGGGGATATCGACGAATCGAAAAACGAGCAACAAGTCGACGCTCCGCATGCTGATTTGCAACCTCGTAGCACCCCCAGGCGCCATCACACTCAACGTTTTCACCATCGCAACCGTCGCAGTGCAGCCGTTCCAGCTCTTCCAGATACCCCCTTTACGTCCGAGCTCTACGACAGGGCCTTCGCCGATTTCGCCATGTCCAATCTCGGAGTCTCGATTGCCGCAAA
The DNA here is from genome assembly GCF_902501475.1 of Collinsella aerofaciens. Lineage (GTDB taxonomy): Bacteria > Actinomycetota > Coriobacteriia > Coriobacteriales > Coriobacteriaceae > Collinsella > Collinsella aerofaciens_AL. The sequence continues at coordinate 9,186 of NZ_CABWIF010000057.1, forward strand.
CGCATCTGCCCAAACCAGGCCCAAAGGGAGGTAGCCAATGGCCAGAAAAACGCTTCGGACTATTATTTGCGGCGTACCTGCGGGAACGCTCACGCAAGATGAGAACGGTCTTGTCAGCTTTGCCTACGATCGAGACTATGACGGGCCAGCCCTATCGACAAACATACCCGTATCAAATCGCATATACGGCCAACAGGTCATGAATCCGTACTTGTTTGGCCTTCTACCCGACAGCGAGGACCAACGAAAAGCGATTGCCGCCGAATTCAACGTTAGGCCCAACAATCCCGTTGCGTTGCTCAGCCATATCGGACTCGACTGTCCGGGCGGAGTGCAGTTTTGTGCCGAAGAAGATGCCGACGCCGTCCTGCATCGCGCTGGCGACTACCGCCCTATAGACGACCACGAAATTGCTCTCCGTCTCAAGTCGATCAGAGATGACCGCGATGCATCGTGGATGGGTCTAGATGAAAGTTGGTCACTTGGAGGCAACCAGGGCAAGTTCGCGCTCGCGTTCATAAACGGCCGCTGGTGCGAATGCATGGGCTCCTCGCCCACGACGCATATTTTCAAAAATGGCGTTTTCGGATTTAAACTCGAGGCTCTCAATGAGTTTGTCTGCATGAAAAGCGCCCAGCGCGCCGGTATCGCAACGGCAAACGTCGAATATCGTATGTTTGAGGACGAACCTGCCCTCATTGTTGAGCGCTATGACCGCGTGAAAGTCGAAGACGGAACGATCAGGCGCCTACATCAAGAAGACCTCTGTCAGGCACTTGGGGTGATGCCCGCCCAAAAGTACACAGCAGACGGCGGCCCGACCACCCGCGACATTCAAGAGCTCCTCGTAAATACGAGCCACCATCAACTTAACCTGTATCTGTTTACGCAGATACTGTTCTTCAACGCCATTATCGGCGCACCGGATGCGCACGCGAAAAACTATTCCCTACTCCTTGGAAACGACGGTGCAGCCATGATGGCTCGAATGTACGATGTCGCATCGGGGCTGGCATACGAGCGCATGCGCCGCCGGGCGCGTCTTGCCATGAGCGTTGGCGGCGAGAACCGTGTGGGGCGCATCGGTCCAGGCGCTATCCGCCGATACCACGGTATGGGCGACCCCGCGCTGGAGGCGGCGCTCACCGATGCCGGGCTATCCGAGAAGTTTTGCTTTGCGACCATGATGGACCTCGCCTACGAGGTACCCATTTGCATGGAAGAGGTCATGGACGAATACGCCGACCTGCCCGGCATGGCGGACCTGCGCGAGCACATGCTCGGCCCCGTCCGCGAAAACTGCCAGCGCGCCCTCGACCTCATCAAGGCGGATATGGGCTAGGTGTCCGTAATCTCCCATTTCCCAAAAGAAGAGAGGGGGCACCCGTCGCAAAAGCTCGGGTGCCCCCTCACGCAATGTCATTTGCAATCCACCAGCACGTGGCTCGGACTGCTGCTAGCGCAACCTTTACGCAGCGAGGCGCTTTAGGACGTCGATGAGCAGCTCGTAGAAGCGCTCGGCAGAAGCGAGCTCCATGCTCTCGTCCGGGGTGTGGACATCGGAGAGCGTCGGGCCCACGGCGATGGCGTCCAGGCCGTGCAGGGCCTCGGCAAACAGGCCGCACTCAAGGCCGGCGTGAATGGACTCGATGCGCAGCTCGGAGCCAAAGAGCTCGCGATAGCTCTCGACAAAGACGTCGCGGACCGGCGAATGCTCGGCATAGCTCCAGCCGGGATACTCGAACTCAAACTTGGCGTCGAATCCCAGGACATCGGCCAGCGTCTGCAGGCGGTCCTTGAACTCGTTCTGCAGCGAGGTGATCGAGGAGCGCGGGGACAGCATGATCTTGACTTGGTCGTCAGAGGTGGCAACCACGCCGATGTTGGAGGAAACCTCGACGGAGCCGTCGGTGGCGACGTTGCGGCGGATCACACCGTTGGGGGCAAGACGCAGAGCGCGAATAAGGGCAAGTGCGGACTTCTCGTCCATGGCCTCGACCTCAGTGTTGTCGGCAATCTCAACCGTGCAGGTAAAGCCGGGGTCGAAGACCTCGAGCTCGGCAGTAACGTCGGCGATGATGCCCTTTGCGATCTGGGCCGCGGCCTCGGCGGCAGCGTGGTCGGCGTAGACCAGAACAGCCTTGCACTCACGGTTGATGGCGTTGTCCTTGGTGCCGCCGTTAAAGCTAACGATGGCGGGCTCGCCGGCAACCATCAGGCGGTCGATGATGCGGGCCATGATGAGGTTGCCGTTGCCGCGCTCAAGGTTGATATCACTGCCGGAGTGGCCGCCCAACAGACCGGAAATGTCGAGCGTGAGGGTACTACCGGTCTTGTGCTCGCGCGCGATCGGGCAGGTGTAGGTAACGACGACGCCGCCGGCGCAGCTGACGGTGGCAACGCCCTCTTCCTCGGAGTCAAGGTTAATCATGGTGCGGGCGCTAATCTGGGACTTGTCGAGCGTCTCGGCGCCGACCAGGCCAGTCTCCTCGTCGGTGGTGAACACGCACTCGAGGGCGGGGTGAACAATCGAATCGTCATCGAGAACAGTGAGCATCAGAGCGACGGCGATACCGTTGTCGGCGCCCAGAGTGGTGCCGTTAGCGGTGAGGACACCGTCCTTGACGACCAAGTCGATACCGTCGGTCGTAAAGTCGTGCTCGACGGAACCCAGCTTGTCACACACCATGTCGATGTGACCCTGCAGCATTACGGTCGGGGCATTCTCGGCGCCGGCAGATGCGGGCTTGCGAATGATGACGTTGTAGACCTCGTCCTGATAAACGTCGAGACCGCGCTCCTTGGCAAATGCGACCAGGAAATCGCTGATGCCCTTCTCGTTGCCAGACCCACGGGGGATCGCGCTGACCTCCTCAAAGAAATGGAACAGCTGGGCGGGCTCGTAGCCGGTAATCTTGTAGTCCATGGTGCCTCCTTGGCGCAACTGGTTAGACAGTAAGACATGCGACTTGTATATTCCCAGACTTTGCGTGCATAAACCAGTCGAAAACGCCGAGCGCCCTCGCATCATCGGCTAACGGCGGGGAAACGCCACTTTATTAAGATAAAGCAGGTTAGACGGACTGCGCCGAAGGGACGTTGGACCCTTCAACCAACCTCAAAGCTTGATCAACGTTTATGCATACGCCATTGGTATGTTTAATGAGGTTTTTGTCCTCCGTCACGACGTAATCGGCATCAATGCGATTGGCGACGCCCAGCATCAGGTCGTCCTCGAAGTCGTTGTGATGATACTTGAACACAAAGGAGTCGAAGACCTCGTCTGCACCGACCGGCGCGATGAGGGCGAGCTCGCGCATCTGCCGAACGCATGCCCAGGCCGTTTCGTCCGCCGCCGCAATGGCGTTATCGCTCAGCGAACCATTCTTCCTTCGGCACTCCCTCTTAATCGCCGCCGAGACAAGATACGAGACATCTTTGACCGAAAGAGACGAAGCAAACAGGGCAATCTGCTCCGAGACATCGGCAATCTCGAATAGACGGACAACATCCGCTGTCCGGTCCGACCTTCCAGAAAAGTAATCCATCCATACGTTGGTGTCGATGAGCAACTTGAGAATGCCGTCTGCACTCATAGCTCCACCCACTCGGGATAGCGCTCCGCCATTGCTTCCTCATAGAGGTCATCGTAGTCACCCGAGAGGTCGGGAACAGGGATGCCGTATTTGAGGCACGCATCGTGCACGATGTGGCTGCCCTGCGTAACCCTTGATTCCACCGACGCAGTCGCTGGCACGTTAGAGCTCGGTACCGCAACCCCCGATCTCGAGGGCATGCATCCGTTGACGACCAGATATTCCCAAAGTGTCCGCACCGCTTGAGACGGCGTCATGCCGATATGCGCCAGCACGGCGTCCCCAGCCTCTTTGAGTTGGCGATCCATGCGCACATTCATCTGGACCGGCCGTGAGTCGAGTACCGATATAGGCATGCTAGCTCCTTCTGCTATACATATTTATATTTCGAGTATAGCACCATTTACTCATAAAAAAGGGGCGCCCCGACAGGAGTGCCCCTTCGCAAAGCTATGTTAATCCCTACAGCGCGCCAGAGCCGGCTTGCATCATGCCGCCGGGGCCCGAGGTCACGCCGCCGCTCACGGGCGAGGCGTTGCCGGTGTGCGGTGCCGCCGGGACGGTATCGCCACCGAGTGTGCCCGCCGGACGCGGTGCCGGGATCTCGCCCGTGCCGTGGCTAAAGACAAACTTGCCATCGGCCACGTCGCACAGGACGGTATCGCCCTCGCCCCACTCGCCGGCCAGAAGCTCCTCGGACAGCGGGTCCTCGATGAGCTTTTGAATGGCGCGGCGCAGCGGACGCGCACCGTTGGTGAGGTCGGTGCCCTCGGCCACGATCTTGTCATAGGCCGCATCGGTGAGCTTGATGTTCATGCCGTTGGCAATCAGGCGCTGACGCAGGTCGTCCACCAGCAGGTGCGCGATCTTGGTCAGGTTCTCGCCCGAGAGCTTCTGGAACACCACAATGTCGTCGATACGGTTGAGCAGCTCGGGGCGGAACAGGCGCTTGAGCTCGCCCATCGCACGGCCCTTGATCTCACTCGAGGTGAGGCCCTGCTCGCCGGTGGTGCCAAAGCCAACGCTCGCATCCTGCGCGATCTCGCGGGCGCCCACGTTGGACGTCATGATGATCACGGTATTGCGGAAGTCGACCGTCTTGCCCTGGCTATCAGTCAGGCGACCCTCCTCCAGCACCTGCAACAAAATGTTGAAGATGTCGGGGTGCGCCTTCTCGATCTCGTCGAACAGCACGACCGAGTACGGGTGACGACGAACGGCCTTGGTAAGCTGACCGCCCTCGTCGTGGCCCACGTAACCCGGAGGGCTACCGATAAGCTTGGAGACCTCGAACTCGCTGCCGAACTCCGACATGTCGAAGCTGATGAGCGCGTCCTTACTGCCAAAGAGGTACTCGGCGAGCGTCTTGGCGAGCTCGGTCTTGCCTGTGCCGGTGGGACCAAGGAAGATAAAGCTACCACCGGGACGACGCGGGTCCTTGAGCGGCGAGCGGCTGCGGCGCACGGCCTTGGCGACGGCCTCGACGGCCTCGTCCTGGCCGATAATGCGGGTCTTGAGCACGCTTTCGGTCTGCAGCAGGCGACGGCTCTCGCTCTCGGTGAGCGAGGAAACCGGCACGCCAGAGGTCACGGACACGATGTCGGCAATCTGACTCACGTCGATGGTGAGCGGGCTGGCGTCGAGCTCGGCGGTCCAGGCGGCCTTGGCCTCGGCGAGCTCAATCTCGGCGGCCTTCTGCTGCTCGGTGATCTCGGCGGCCTTGTTCATGTCGTCGCTCTCGGTGGCCTCCTGCGCGGCGGCCTTAAGCTCCTCCACGCGATGCTCGGCCTCACGCACCGGCTCGGGCGCGCGATTCGCGGCGATGCGAGCGCGGGCACCGGCCTCGTCAATGAGGTCGATAGCCTTATCGGGCAGGAAGCGATCCTGGATGTAGCGGTTGGAGAGGTTCGCGGCGGCCTCGATAGCACCCTGCGTATAGCGCACATGGTGGTGCTCCTCGTAGCGCGGCTTGAGCGCGGTCAGGATCTTGACCGTGTCCTCGACGCTCGGCTCCTCGACATCGATGGTCTGGAAGCGACGCTCGAAGGCCGGGTCCTTGGTGAGGTACTTGCGGAACTCCTCGGCCGTGGTGGCACCGATGATCTGGAAAGCACCGCGTGCGAGAACGGGCTTGAGCATGGAGCTCGCGTCGATGGAGCCCTCGGCAGAGCCGGCACCGATGATGGTATGCATCTCGTCGATAAACAAGATAACGTCGTCGGCTTCGGTCGCCTCCTGGATCACGTTCTTGAGGCGCTCCTCAAACTCACCGCGATACTTGGCGCCCGCGACAAGACCCGGCAGGTCGAGCGTCCAGATATTCTGGTTCATGAGGTTCTCGGGCACGTTGCCGGCTGCAATCTGCTGAGCCAGGCCCTCGACGATGGCCGTCTTGCCCACGCCGGGGTCGCCCAGAATGAGCGGGTTGTTCTTGGTGCGACGCGAAAGAATTTCCATCATGCGCTGGACTTCCTTTTCGCGACCAATTACAGGGTCGAGCTCGCCGTCGCGCGCCTTCTGCGTCAGGTTGGTGGCGAACTGCTTGAGCGTGTCGGTGCCGCTCCCCTTTTGCTGCGAGGCGTCCGAGCCGCTAAAGAACGGCAGGCCCGCACCGGGACGACCGGCGCCGGCTCCGGCGAGCGGACGCTTCTTGTCCTGATCCTTGGCGGTAAGCTTTTCGATAGCCTTTTTAATGGAAGCGGACGACACACCCAGGCGCATGAGGATGTCCATGGCCATGCCGTTGCCCTCTTCGACGATGCCGATCAGCAAGTGCTCGGTCGACACGTAGGTCTGGTTGTTCTCACGCGCCACGCGGAATGAACGCTCCATCACGCTAATGACGAGCGGCGTAAAGGCGAGCTTGGCCGCCTCGGTCTCCTCACTGGGCTCGGGAACCGTGGTCTGGACCTCTTTGAGAGTATCCATGATGTCATCGTAGGAGATGTCGAGCGAGCGCAGCGCCTCAGCGGCAATGCCCTCGTCCTCCTTGGCAAGCGCGAGCAGCAGATGCTCGGTACCCACCTTATTTGAATGAAGATCGAGCGCCTCCTGCTTGGCCATGGACATGACCTTGCGCGCTCGATCGGTAAATCTATCTAACATGCTCGTTTCCTTACATGAGTTCATCGAAATCAAAACGCCCGCCCGTCGGCGGCGCTTTTGTCTCTTTACCCACAGGTTGTCTATGTTAACAGCTGGAGGAATATCTATAAACCCGGCTCACATGAATGCAGGTTATGACCGCATCGCGGGACTCACCGCGCGATGCGCGACAGGCGCCCCGCAAGAGAAACCCTAGGTGTCTTTCACCACGTCGGGACTCGTCGCACGCGATGCGCGATAGGCATCGGCCTCCTTGGAGACGCGTTCGAGCAGCTCGGATGTATCGACGCCCTCGACTTGCGCGACCGTTTCCACCGTCTGCATGGCGACCGCCCTCAGGTACGCGCACGCGCTGTCCCCCAGCTGCTCGAGGTCTATCTCCTCGCCGCCCTCCCGGGCAAAGCCGACCGCCATCACAAAGCCCATGATGCCCGAGACCAGAAAGCCCACCGCAAAGCTCGAATCTGCCTTGAGCTCTTCTCCGTCGGGGTGGACGATCTCTCTCACGCGGTCGATGATGATCGTATGGATGCCCTGCACGACCTGCTCGGCGGCACCCGCCCTCATGGTGATGACGATGCGCCGCAGCAGGCAGCGGACGTCGCGCCGGTCGAACGCCGAAAGGTCGCCCTCGCTCGAAAAATGCCAGAGGGCATCGGTGATGAGCTCGTTATCCTGCAGCAGCTGGGCTATGGCGATGGCGACGAGTTCATCGAAATCGTGAAAATAGTAGTAAAACGTTCCGCGATTGCACTGGGCGGCGCGGGTCACCTCGCCAACCGACAGCTCGAAGATGCTGTTGTTCTCGATGAGCTCCCAAAACGCCTCGATGATACGGGTGCGTGCATCGGGCGCATCGGCGTCCTTACGCGGTCTCGCCATGCGCCTCACCGCACCCCTGCGCCTTGGCGTTCATGATGAGCATCTGAAGACGGTTCTCCACGTTGGCGAAGCTCACGTCGGGATCGTAGTCGAGCGGCAGGAACTGCGCCGTGGGATACTGCTCCTTGAGCGCATGGATGAGCCCGCGCCCCACGACATGGTTGGGCAGACACCCGAACGGCTGCAGGATCACGAAGTTGCGGCAGCCGCGCTTGGCGTGCTCGAGAATCTCCGCCGGAATCAGCACGCCCTCGCCCGCATCGAACGTATGGTGCAGGATCTTATCGCTCGCGCGCACGAGCTCGGGCATGCGCGTCGGCGGCTCGTAGAGCGGGCTCGCCGCGCCCAGGCGGTCGCAACGGTCGTGCGCGAGCTCGAACAGGTTGTCCGCCGTGGCGTACCAGGCCTTTTCGGGCAGCGACAGGTCGACGTGGAACTCGCGCGACTGCGCATGCTTGTAGAAATAGGTCTTGCGGATCACGTCGGTCATGCGCGCCTCGATGACCTCGAGCCCGTTGTCCTCGAGGTAGCGCTCGATCTCGTGGTTGGCGCCGAGATGGAAATTGAGCAGGTACTCGCCCACGATGAGAACGGTCGGATGCGGGTTCGAGCGGTCGTACGGAACGGCGTCCATGATCGCAAGCGCGCGTTTGAAGCCCGTCGCCTGGCCTCTCAGCCCGGAGCGCTCCATGCCCTCGATAACCTCATCGAGCGCGCGGTCGAACGCAGCGTCCGCCGCGCCCTTCTCGAGCTCGTAGGGACGGATGCGCCTAAGCATGGCCTCGAGGGCATCGATCATGGGAAGACCGTAGGCGATCTGGATGCTCGGGCCAAGGCCGAGCTTGAAGCCCGGATGCGCATTGTGGGCATCGACGTCGTCGTTGGTGAGCACCGGGACATAGTCGTATCCCGCGTCGTCGAGCGCGCGGCGCAGCAGGGGCATGTAGTGCGTCAGGCGGCAGTCGCCGATATACTTGCCAGTCACCACGGCGACGTCGTGCGGGTCGTACTTACCGCTCTCGAGTGCCGCGAGCGCCTCGCCGATCACGATTTGCGCGGGGAAGCAGATGTCGTTGTGCACATAGCGTTTGCCCAGGCGGATGGCATCCTCGCGCCCGATATCAAGGGCCTCGGCGCGCACGCCCTGATTGCGCATCGCCGCGGTCATGAGCCTGCAGAACGCATGGGAGGTGTTGGGGACCAGCGCGATCTTGTCGTGCCGGTCGCGCTTGGTGTACTTGACCTTATACGGGTCGTCGAGCGGATGGACCGCGTGCACCCGGGCGCCCTCGGCACGCTCCTCCGCGCGACGACGGTTGACCGACTCGATAAACGAACGCACGCGAATGCCAATGGGACCGGCGACGTCGCTCTCATCGAGCTTGATCATCATCGGAACCTTGGAGCCCATCTCGCCCATCATGCGCGCGATCTCGTCGGTGAGATACGCATCGTGGCCGCAGCCGAAGCTGCCCATCTGCACGAGCTCGAGCTCGGGCGTCGATGCGACGATGACCGCGCACGACAGCATGCGCGCATGGTAGTTGTTCACGATGTCGATGCGGCTGTTGGAAAGATCGACGTTGCAGACCCCCGGCACCGCATCGGGCGTCAGCACGGGGATGCCGCGCTCAGAGAAGAGCTTGGGCAGCCCGTGGTTGACCAGCGGGTCGTTGTGGTACGGGCGCGAAGCGATCACCACCGCGTAGCCGCCGTCCTCGCGCACGTTCTCGAGCACCTGCCTGCCGCGCAGCTGCAGCTGGTTCTCAAACGTCTCCTGCGCGCGGTCCGCCTGCTCGGTCGCCTTGGCAACCAGGTCGGCATCGATATCGAAGGTCTCCTTGCACCACGCCTTGAGCTGGCGGTTTCGGTCGCCCTCGTCGTACCAGTGGAACAGCGGCGTATCGAACGGAACGCCGAAACGCTCCTCCGGGTTATCGGAATTGCGCATCACGTAGGGGTATCCCTTTACGACGGCGCACATCCACTCGCTGGTAGAGGCGGTGTTTTCGGTGGGCACCGTCGTGATGATGGGCATGAAGATGCGGTCGACGCCGGCGTCGACGAGATTGCGGATGTGCCCGTGGACGAGCTTGGCCGGGAAGCACACGGTGTCGGATGTGACGTGCGCCAGACCGCGCTCGTACATCGCCTTGGTGCTGCGTCCCGAGACGCGCACCTTAAAGCCGAGCGTGCTGAAGAACGTCGACCAGAACGGCATGGTGTCCCAGAACTCGAGCACACGGGGAATGCCGATCGTGACATCGCGCCCCCCGCAGACGGGAACCGTGGGGTACAACTCGAACAGCAGCTTCTCGCGGTCGACAAAGAGATTGGGGGCAGCCGCGGTCCGGTCGCGCCCCGTGCCGGGTGCCTGTGCCTCGCAAGCACCCTGCGGACGCAGCTCCTCCGCCGCGGGAACCTCGCGCACGAGCTCATCCCATGAGATGGCGCCGCCGCGCGGGCAGCGATTGCCCGTGACGTAAAGCGAGCCGTCGCCAAATGCCACGACCGCGCGCTGGCAGCGGTTGTTGCACCGACGGCAGGTAACGCCGCCGAACTCGCGATGCTCGAAGCGCTCCACGGCATCGAGCCCGATAAACGACGTGCCGGCGTCGCCCTTGCGGCATTCCTCGCGCGCGAGCAGGGCGATACCGATAGCGCCCATCAGCCCCGGGTGGGGCGCACGCGTGACGGGTTTGCCCAGATACTGCTCGAATGCGCGCAGCACCGCGTCGTTTCGGAACGTGCCGCCCTGGACGACGACTTTGTCGCCCAGACGGTTGAGATTTGAAACGCGAATGACCTTGGTGAACACGTTCTCGATAATCGAACGGCAGAGACCGGCCATGATGTCGCCCGGACCCTTACCGCGCCGCTGCTCGGAAACGACGCTGCTGTTCATGAACACCGTGCAGCGGCTGCCGAGAACGGCGGGGGCTTTGGACGAAAATGCCTCGGTCGCGATATCCTCAACGGCTATTCCGAGGTTTTTGGCAAAACCCTCGAGGAACGAGCCGCAGCCCGCAGAGCATGCCTCGTTGACGACGATATCGGTCAGCACGCCGTGGTTGAGCCAGATGGCCTTCATATCCTGTCCGCCGATGTCGAGCACGAAGGTCGCATCGGGAACGCATGCGCACGCGGCGCGGGCGTGCGCGACCGTCTCGACCGTATGGTAGTCGGCGTGGAACGCGCGCGCGAAAAGCTCCTCGCCGTATCCCGTGGTGCCCACGGCATCGATCGCAAGCGTGACTCCCGCTGTCTCCCAGCGGTTCTTCAAGCTGACAAGACCCTGTTGGGCGACGTCGAGCGGTCTGCCGTTATTAGACGCGTAGAACGAATCGACAAGCTCACCCGCCTCATCGACCAGGGCGAACTTGGTCGTCGTGCTCCCCGAATCGATACCGAGCGCCACACGCACCGTCTCTCCGGGCGCATACGCATCCGGACCCTTTGCCGGCGTCTCTTTGCCATGGCGTGCCGTAAAATCCGCCTGCTCGGCAGGTGTGGCAAAAAAGGGCTGGGCAAGACGTCCCTCCCCGCTTGCGGGCGCGACCGTCTCGAGCTTATCCAGCCGGACAAAAGCGTCGGGAAGGTCGATCGGTTGGGACGATGCGAACATGTCGGTCAGCGACAGGGCGGCACCGCGCGCGACCATGATCTGCGGATCGCGCGGGACGATAACCTGATCGTCCGATAGATTCAGTTGCTCCCGGAACACGCGGACCAGCGTGGGGTTGTAGGCGAGCGTACCGCCCTCGAAGATTACCGGCGGCTCGATGTCGATACCCTGGGCCAGACCGCCGATCGTTTGGCGGGCGACCGCGTGAAGCGCCGAAAGCGCCAGGTCGGTGGTAGGAATGCCCTCGTTGAGCAGCGGCTGGATATCGGTCTTTGCGTACACGCCGCAGCGGCCCGAGACCTCGTGGACGGTCGTTCCCCGGCTTGCGAGCTGCTCGAACTCGCCCGATTCGGTGCCGACCCCCATGAGCTTTGCCATCTCGTCGATAAATGCACCGGTACCGCCTGCGCACGAGCCGTTCATGCGCATGTCGGCAACCTCGATGTCTCCCTTATCGTTGGTGCGGAAGAAGATCATCTTGGCGTCTTGGCCGCCCAGCTCGATGGCGCAGCGCGTCTGCGGATAGAACCTGCTGATCGCGAGCGCGTTGGCGACCACCTCCTGAACGTACGAGGTGCCCAGCGCGGTCGCGATATCGCGCGCACCCGAGCCGGTCACCGCAACGCGCAGTGACTCATGGGGAAAGCGCTCGGCGAGCTCGCCGAGCATGGCGTGCACGCTCGCTGTCTGACACGCCCCGTGGCGGCGATATCCCCACCACGCCTCGGTCATATCCTCGTGCATCGCGTAAACTTTGGTCGTCGTCGACCCTACGTCCAGTCCTACTAGCAACGCCATAATGCTCCGTCTCTCGCATTTTTCCCGCTAGAGATATACCACTCTACGTAATACAACAGACTGTTGTATTTAAACTCCGTATAAAAAGCGGCTGCCGAAACGCTTCAGCAGCCGCCGAATGCACCAACAGATTGTTCTGCGCGCTAGCACGTCGGGCAACGGAGCAGCACGGGCCCTCCGGTCATGCGCACCGCTCACGCCCGCGATGTCGCCGAGAGAGCTATCCACGCTTAGGGCTCCAACCAAGCAAGTCGCCCGCGCTCAGCAGATCCCTAAGCGAGCTACTCGCACTCAGGAGCCATAGCCTGCTCCAAGAGCTCGGCATGCTCCTCCTCGAAAACCGTCCCCACAGGGAAGGCGCGACGGAAGACGAAGCGGGAAATCGGACCGGCTACCAAAAGGTTCCACGGCAGCGCCATCACAAAATTATGCGGGATGTTGATCATCCAGATCGCGGGCACGGAATACAGGTTCGCAAGGATGCCGCCGGGCATGTGCGTCAGACCCTCACAGGCACCGTACAGCGACATGATGATGACCATGGGAACGACCATGCAGGAGCTGACGGCGAGCGTCATGGCAAGTGGCGAGCTCTTGCCCGGCGTGACCAAGTACTTAAAGGCGAAACCCTTGGCGAGCGGGCTGGCGACGAACCAGTCGCAGCACATGGCAAAAATGTAGGCAACGGGGAAGCCGAGCCACGCAGTGGCAACGACCTCGCCGTTGATGGCCCCGTGCTGCAGGGCAACGTTGTAGATGCTCATCCAGAGCACCATGCAAAAGCACATGATAAAGGTGAACAGCAGGCTCTCTCGTTTGTTGATAGGCATAAAGGGCAGATTCCTCTCTGTGTTGTACCGCGGCGCCACGCAACAAAAACGGGCGGGCAAGATGGAGCTGTTGGAACTTCATCTCGCCCGCCCGTGGTACGCGCGTCTGCGACTACTTATGTGGTGGAACCAGCCTAGCACGAAACGCATGCGCTTCGTAAGCGTTGAGTTTATGAAGATGCAGGGCACCGATAATCCCCCGACCCCATAAGTTGCGGTGGAATACGGACTGTTTTGACCCTTTAAGCAGCAATTCAGTCCCTATTTCACCGCAACTCATTTGGTGCAAAGTAACCTGTCTCCCTTGCACCAATTAGCTGGTGTGGCGCCAGCGAGGGTCGGTGAGCGTACGCGCCACACCCAGGCCAACGGGCAAAAACGCCACGATGAGCACTGCGCGCACAAACCAGCCGAGCATATTGACTGTGTCGAAGGTGCACATGTAATACATCGAGCGATACAGATACAAACCCGGCACCATAATGACAATCGAAGGCACCGTGAGGGCGATACGCGGGTAGGTGAGCTTGACTTCGGCCAAGCTTGCCAGCAGACCCGATACCAGCGCGCCGATAAACGCTGCTGCCTCGGGAGGCATTCCCGTGCTGAGGCCCAGGAAGGGAATCATCGTCGGCGCATCGACAAGGGTCAGACGCAGGGTATTGGACACGGCGCCGATCAACCCAGCTGCCGCGGCCATCTTTACCGGGCTGTTGAACATCACCGAGAAGCCGAATACGCCAACGAAGCTCATCACCACGCGTAGGAGCGTAAGGGCAAGCGGCGAAAGGCCCAGTGGGGCAAAGTCGTCCGGCGCCAGGCCAACACACTCGGCAACCATCCAACCTACGAGCGTCGCCATCACAATAATCGATACGGCATATGAAAGGCGCTCGATACCGCTTCGCATGTCGAGCTTAGCAATGTCGAGGCCTGCCGTAATGAGCGGAAAGCCGGGAATCACAAAGAGCATGGCGCCGATATAGCCTTCTTGGTGCGACATTGCCCCCGGTATGACCTGGCCAAGGCCGAGCAATGCCAGCAGATACGAAACGCAAGCGAGCGCAACACCAGTCGTCAGCGCGCTGAACTGACCAAGGCCTTGCTTGAGAATATGGGAGCGAGCAAAGTTACCGACACCAGCGCCTACGAATGCACAGGCCATCTCGATAGGGCCGCCGCCGAGCAAAAAGACGAAGGCGCCGCAAGCACAGGCTGCCGCAAGGCCCTGTTGCCAGGGAGAGTAATCGGGCTTTGAGCTCTCAACGGTCCTGAGCATCTCGTGATACTCGTGCACCGTGAAGCGACGACCATAGGTCTCGATTTCCTTGAGGAAACTCTCCATCATCCAAATGCGATGGGTATTGACGCCCGTTGTGGGCAAGCTGACGACCTCATTAAAGCAGTGGCCATCTTCGATGCAGGTGCACTCAAACGACAGAAGACTTAAGTCAACGTGGATGGTGACACCGAGTACGGCGGCAACACGATTCATGGTATCGCGCACGCGCCAGGCACCCGTTCCGCTTGCCAGCATAAGCATGCCGGTGCGGCAGATGATGGATGATTTATCGGTGAGCGGCGCATCGACGGCAAGCTCATCGCCTGCCGTCACGATCTGGTGCCAGTCAGTTTTCATATGGAGCGCGCCGGCACGAACGCCGTGGTGCATGGGGGCTCTCGAAAGCAGCGAGTTAAGGCGCGAAGGCTGTGAGGGCTCCGCCGATTCGCCCTCGTCCTCGTCGGGCTCTTCATCGACCAGATCAAAGGAATCAAGCGGCGCTGGCTCGCGACGGTCGATCAGCTCCTCGTCCTCATCATCAAAGTAGTTGAACTGATCGAGCATGTCCTCTTCGATTGCGCGCTCGCTCGCGTCGTCCATCCCGGTGCTCCCTTCCTATCGACTAACCCCCATCCTAGGCAGCAACGGCTAAAGGAAACATAAAAGAGACGGCTGTCATGCATGGAAGGCGCAAACCCCCAATGCGTCGGTAGATCCCCAACGACTAGGACTGTCCCCAAGTGCCGGCAGAAAAGGAACGTCCCTAAGTGCCAACCAGGGCAACACCGCAGATAGAGGACGGACAGCGAAAGCCCGCCAGAGCGAGCAAGGTGCCTTCAAGCAAAATGGCGCCGCAGGTTGAGCATAAGTCAGCGAGCGGGCCGCATTTGAGACAAGGTGACGTGAAACGAAAGGGCGCTGACCTTTCGGTCGCGCCCTTGAAGTTGAACGTCAGATTGTCCAAATGCGGCCCGCGTAGCGTCGAGCCGTTACGCGGTTCGTAGAACCGCGTAACTAGTTAGTACATCTTTGCACCGGCGGGGATGGAGGCGTCGAGCTGGATCAGGTTGAGGCGCTCCTCGCCCTCCTCCTCGTGGACAGCGCTGATCAGCATGCCGTAGCTGGGAATACCCATCATCTTGCGCGGAGGCAGGTTGGTGATGGCGAGCAAGGTCTTGCCAACCAGGTCCTCGGGCTCGTAATAAGCGTGAATACCGGAGAGGATGGTGCGGTCGGTGCCGGTGCCGTCGTCGAGCGTAAAGTTCAGCAGCTTCTTGGACTTCTTGAGGGCCTCGCATGCCTTGACCTTCACAGCGCGGAAATCGCTCTTGGAGAAGGTATCAAAGTCGACGAACTCCTCAAACAGCGGCTCAACGGCGATCTTGGAGTAATCGAGCGTGGGCTTAAGCGACTTAACGAATGGGCTCGCGGCGTTGCCGGCCTCTGCAGCCTTGGCGGCAGCGGCACCGGACTGGAAACCCTTCTCGGGCTTCATGTGCGGGAACAGCAGGACGTCGCGGATAGAAGCCTGGTTAGTAAGCAGCATGACCACGCGGTCGATACCAATGCCAATGCCGCCCGCGGGAGGCATACCGTACTCGAGGGCGCGCACGTAGTCCTCGTCATACTCCATAGCCTCATCGTCGCCGCCGGCCTTCTCGGCCATCTGGGCAGCAAAGCGCTCAGCCTGGTCGACCGGGTCGTTGAGCTCGGAGAATGCGTTGGCGTACTCGTGGCCGGCGATGACCAGCTCAAAGCGGTGAGTCAAACGCGGGTCGTCCTCAAAACGCTTAGCGAGCGGGCTGACCTCGATGGGGTAATCGCACACGAAGGTCGGGTTGACGATGGTGTCCTCGCCCAGCTCATCGTAAATCTCGGCGATGATCTTGCCGGCAGTCCACTCGGGCTTGATCTCCAGGCCCTTCTCGCGCGCGGCGGCAGCAAGCTCCTCGACCGGCGTGTCGATGGTGACCTGCTTGCCGAGCACGTCGGAGACGATGTCGGTCATGGGACGGCTGGCCCACTCACCAGAAAGGTCGATGGTCTGGCCCTGGTACTCGATGACCTCGGGGTTGCCGATGGCCTTGTTAGCCGCCTTAATGACACCCTGGGCGAGCGCCTTCATGCCCTCGAGGTCTGAGAAGGCACGGTAGGCCTCCATCGTGGTGAACTCGGGGTTGTGGGTAAGGTCCATGCCCTCGTTACGGAAGATGCGGCCGATCTCGAACACGCGCTCAAAACCACCGACGATGCAGCGCTTGAGATGGAGCTCGGTGGCAATACGCAGGTAGCACTCCTGATCGAGCGCGTTGAAGTGGGTAATGAACGGCTTGGCGGTAGCGCCGCCCTGGATGGTCTGCAGGATGGGGGTCTCGACCTCCATGTAACCGTCGGACTCCATAAAGCGACGGAAGGTAGAGAGAATCTGCGAACGCTTACGGAAGGTCTCGCGAACGTCGTCGTTGGCGATCAGGTCGACATAGCGCTGGCGATAGCGGGTCTCCTTGTCGGAAAGACCGTGGAACTTCTCGGGCAGTGGACGAACGGCCTTGGAAAGCAGGGTCGCGCTCTTAGGGGCAACGGAAAGCTGGCCGCGCTGGGTGCGCACGACCACGCCGGTCACGCCCAGGATGTCGCCCAGGTCGAGGGCCTTGAGCGTATTCCAGGCAGCCTCGTCCATGTCGTTGATGCGGCAGAACAGCTGAATCTCGGCAGTCGCATCGCGCACGACGATGAACATTATCTTGCCCTGGCCGCGCTTGGCGACCACGCGGCCGGCGATCTTCACGACGTCCTCGGTGTCCTCGCCATCGGCAAGCTCGGCGTACTTAGTCTCGATATCGGCGACGTAGTCCTCAAGCTCAGAGTGCTCGGGATAGGGGTTCTGGCCCGCCTCGAACAGGGCGGCGCGCTTGGCCAGGCGGGTGGCGCGCTCGTCGTTGAGCGTCGATGCCTGATCGGCGGCGTTCTGGTTCTCTGCCATAAGTTAGCTCCTCAAACTAAAACGCTCCCCAGGATTCGGTCCCAGGGAGCGAAAACATACCTTTACGCGGGACCGTGGTCTAGCGTGCGATCTTGGCGATGGTGTAGACGCGAGTCTTGCCGGAAGGCGTAACGACCTCGACGGAGTCGCCCTCGCCGTGACCGATGATGGCGTGACCGACCGGAGACTCGTTGGAAATCTTGTGCTCGAGCGAGTTGGTCTCGGTGGTACCGACGAGCGTGACTTCCATGACCTCGCCGTTGGGATCAATCAGCGAAACGGTGGAACCGATGGAGACGGTCAGGTCGCCCGTGGTGGCAGCAACCTGAGCGTTGGCGAGGATGGCCTGGATCTCGGCAATACGAGCGGCGTTCTGGGCCTGCTTGTCCTTAGCGGCGTCGTACTCGGAGTTCTCCGAAAGGTCGCCGAACGCGCGGGCTTCCTTGATGTCCTCGACGATCTCCTTGGCGTAATCGCCCTCACGCCAAGCGAGCTCCTCGACGAGCTTCTGGCGGCCCTCAGCGGTCAGTACGATCTGGCTTGCGTCCATACGGATATCTCCCCAACTCTGATCAAACAATCAACTGTCAACAAAACGAAAAAGACCGGCTAGCCTGCGGGCAAGCCGGTCAGGTGCTCACCCCAAAGGGATGGGACTACTCTGCGTCCGCGTCGCTGTCCTCTGCCTGCTTCTTCTTGGCAGCAGCGAGCTTGGCCTCGAGCTCAGCGATCTCCTTGTCCTCCTCGGACTGCTCGACCACGACCTCCTCGGCCTGCTTGGTCTCGGCCTTATCGTCGCCCTCCATACCCTCACGGATATTCTTGACGGTAGAGCCGAGGGACTTGCCGAGCTTCGGCAGGTTCTTGGGCCCGAAGATAATCAGGACAACGACGAGAATAATGATGAGCTCAGGAGCCCTCAGTCCAAACATGTAGACCTCCACAATACAGCGAGACAAGCTCGAATGAGTATACCGCGGGTATCGCGGTATCACAACACTAGCTAAAAAAAGGGACCGCAAGAAGCGGTCCCTCCTCATGCTCTGGTCGGGTTGACTGGATTTGAACCAGCGACCCCTGCGTCCCGAACGCAGTGCTCTACCAAACTGAGCCACAACCCGTTAGCTCGACTATAGTAACAAAGATTTTCGCCGCGTGCTAGAGAAATTTTTATTTCTTTGGCGCGTCGATTTGAACCGTGTTGGAAATAAGCTCAGTCGCGCAGGCCCACCAGCCATTTTGCTGGGCAGCATCGGCAAGCCTTTCGGCCGTGGCAGCGGTGTCGCAAATGGCAAACGAGCAGGCACCCGATCCGCACACATCTACAGCAACGGTTCCGTCCTGTTTACGCAGCAAGTCGAGGACCGTTTGAATCTGCGACTCCATCTGTGCGGAAATGACACCAAGGTTGTTATGGATGAGTGCATATGCCGTCTCGGCATCACCAGCACGCAAGGCAGAAGCTATCGCGCCGGGCTTGTCCGCAGGCACCGGGGCCTCGTCAAAACGTCGATAGGCTTCAATTGTCGAAACGCTTGCCTCGCGCGGCTTGACCAGCACGACGGGCGTCGCGGGCAGCGCGGGGTACTCAGTTGCCAGCACGTCTCCCCCACCTACGTAGAACGCAGGACTCGCGTGCAAAAAGAACGGGACGTCGGCACCAATGCCCCGCGCAATATCGTCGAGCGCTGGGTCGGTGCGATCAATGCCCCAGAGCTCTGCCAAGGCGACAATGACCGCGGCCGCATCCGTCGAGGGGCCGCCCAAGCCGGCGCACAATGGAATGCGCTTCTCAATCGTCACGCAGATGTTTGCCTCGCGACCATAATGCTCGGCCATAGCAACCGCAGCCCGATACGCCGTATTCTTTTGCATGGGAAAATCTGATGCTGGAACCGTCTGGACGGTCAGCGCCTGCGCCGGCGTGACCGTCACGGTATCGGAAAGACCGACGGCCGCCATCAGGGAATCGACCCTGTGGTAGCCGCGGTCATCGCGCTCGGTATGAACCCCCAGGTAGAGGTTAATCTTTGCCGGCGCGGAAAGAGTCAGGGACCGATCGGTCACCGTTAATGCTCCTCGAGCTGATTGCCGAGCGGGGTAAAGATGTGCTCGCCGCTCTCGGGGTCGAACAGCTCGACCTGACCGGTGAGGACATCGATATACTGGTAGGACTGACGCGACTTGCGGCCGCGACGCTCGTCAACCTCGACGATAAAGACGGCGGGGTGGACGCTCTTGATGGTGCCCATGCGCTCGACGACGCGGGTACGGCCCATGTTGGCCTTCACCTTGACGCGATCGCCCACCATATCGGTCAGCTTCTCGTGGATGTCGTCGACGTGATTGACTTCCATCTCTTCCATGAACAGGGCCTCCAGAAGGTGCAATTCAAAAAGGGGATAATACCCCTAAGATAGACAAAACTCTAATACTATAGCACCCTGTTGTGGCCATACGCAAGTAGCTAAATAAGCCCCGTCCCAAATACGTACCAGACGACAACCTCGCATGACCAGTTGTTACGCGGTTTGGTAAAACCGCGTAACCTAAAGGTTGTCGGTGTCCAAGACGATGGTGAATGGGCCGTCGTTGACCAGGTCGACCTTCATGTCGGCGCCAAAGATGCCGTGCGCCACATGCTCAACGTCCTCGTGCACAAGCGTCAGGAAGTACTCGTAGAGCTCGTTGGCGACATCGGGGGCGCCGGCATCCGTAAACGACGGACGGCGACCGTGGCGGCAGTCGGCGAACAGCGTGAACTGCGACACCACGAGCACCTCGCCGTCGACATCGGCAAGCGCCAAGTTGGTCTTGCCGTTCTCGTCCTCGTTGATACGCAGCCCGCGGAGCTTGCCCCACAGCTTGTCGGCCTCGGCACGCGTATCGCCATGGCCAACACCCAGCAGCACCAGGTAGCCGCGTCCAATGCGGCCCACGCACTCGCCGTCGACCGTCACGCCGGCGTTGAGCACGCGCTGCACCACCGCACGCACGGTCTACTCCTCGCCTGTCAGCTTGGCGGACAGATGCTCGAGCGCGTGGAAACGATGGCTGATGGCGTTCTTCTCGTCAGCCGTCAGCTCGGCCATGGTCTTGCCCGGCGTGTCGACCGGCAGGAACAGCGGGTCGTAGCCAAAGCCGTGATCGCCGCGGCCCTCGTGCGCGATAACGCCCTCGCAGGCGCCCTCGCCATAGGTGACCAAACCGTCCGTGTCGATGAGCGCGACGACGCTCATAAAGCGCGCAGTGCGGCCCTCGTCGGCCACGCCCTCCAGATTCACGAGAAGCTTGGCGTTGTTGGCGGCATCGTCTCCGTGCACGCCCGCATAGCGTGCGCTATACACGCCAGGCTCGCCGTCCAGGGCATCAACGACCAAGCCAGAATCATCGGCAATGGCCATAAGGCCCGTCTCCTCAACCGCAGCCTGCGCCTTGATGATGGCGTTCTCCAAAAACGTCGTGCCGTTTTCCTCGGGGTCCTCAAAATCGCCCAGCTGGCCGAGCGCCACAAAGCGAACCTCGGGCATGACCTTGCCCAAAATGGCCTCGATCTCGGTGAGCTTATGAGCGTTTCCGGTTGCCACGACGATGGTCGCCGCCGGGTCGAGGGTGTCGATGTCGATCTTCTCAAGTGCCATAACTGGCCTCCTTGTCTCTATAGCAATACCGCGCCGAGGGCGACGAGGGCCTCTGCCTCTCCCCTCTCAATCAACGGCAGTCTTGTGTCTAGACGTCTCCGCAGATAAAACCTACCAAAATAAACCTGTCCCTTTTGGCAGGTTAGGCGAGGGCTTGGCGCTGGAGCTCGATGAGCTCGGCGATACCTTTGTCGCCCAGGTCGAGCAGGGCGTTGAGGCGTTTGCGGTCAAAGGGCGCCTGCTCGCCGGTGCCCTGGAGCTCGATCATCTCGCCGGTGTCGGTGGCGACGAGGTTCATGTCGACCTCGGCATGACTGTCCTCGGAATAATCGAGGTCAAGCAGCGTATTGCCGTCGACAACGCCCATGGAGATGGCAGCCACCTGGCCGGTAAGCGGGATGCGCTCGATCTTTCCCGCCTCGACCCACATGGCGAGGGCGTCGCGCAGCGCCACCCAGGCGCCGGTAATGCTCGCTGTACGCGTGCCGCCATCGGCCTGAATCACATCGCAGTCGACGGTGACGGTGTACTCGCCGAGCGCCTTCATGTTGACGACGGTACGCAGGCTGCGGCCAATGAGGCGCTCGATCTCCATGGAGCGGCCCTTGCGGTTGGCGTGCTCGCGCTTGCAGCGCTTGCCGGTCGATGCCGGCAGCATGGCGTATTCCGCGGTCACCCAGCCGGCCTTAGCTCCCTTTCGCCAGCCCGGCACGCCCTCCTCGATAGTGGCGGCGCACAGCACGCGCGTGTCGCCGAACTCGGCCAAACACGAGCCGTGGGCGTGCTTCATGACGCCACGGGTGAGCTTAACGGGGCGCAACTCGTTGGCGGCGCGACCGTTAGCGCGGTTGACCTGCATGTACTCCATAGAAATATCCTTTCGGCAAAAGATGTGGCGAAGGCTTTGGCGGCTGCCTTACATCTATTTCAGCTCATCGATATCGATATGTTCGATGCTCTTGAGCGGCTGACCAAAGATAAAGCTACCCGCCACCGCAAACTCGGCAATGTTATCGGCCGTCGTGGCAAAACGATGCTGCGGCTCGGCGGCGTCGCCCGCCAGCTGCTCGCGGCGCGTGAGGATATCGGTCAGCTCGCGCGTGGTCTCCTCGGCGGAACTCACGACGCGTACCCCAGGCCCCAGCGCATGGCGGATAGGTCCCACCAACAGCGGGAAATGCGTACATCCAAGCACCACGGTATCGATACCGTGGTCGCGCAGCGGCTCAACCGTGGCACCCACCAGCGCACGCACGGCAGGCGTATCGAAGATGTCCTCGTTCTCAAGCCACTGTTCCTGCAGATGTGCACCCGAGGCAAGCTCGTGTTCGACAACCTCGACAAAGCTCGAGGCAGGACAGCCGTATACATCGACGCCGGCATCTAGATCCTGAATGGCGCGCGTGTAGGCGCCCGAGCGAATGGTGAGGTTGGTAGCGAGCACGCCCACGCGACGCGTACGCGTGCTGTTGATTGCTGCACGGGCACCCGGCGCGATCACGCCGATCACGGGAACGTCGAGCACCTGCTGGGCCAAACGCAAGGCCGCAGCGGTTGCCGTGTTGCAGGCGATGACCATAATCTTGACGTCGTGCTTCGAAAGCCAACGACCCGCCTGCAACGCAAACGAGCGCACCTCATCCTCGGTGCGCGTGCCGTAGGGGCAGCGCTTGGTGTCGCCAAAGTAGTAGACGGACTCGTGCGGCAGCGCCGTCGCAATCGCGCGCGCAACCGTCAGACCGCCCAAACCAGAATCGAACACGCCAATCGGGCGCGTGTCGCCTGCCGGATTCTCGATATCGGACATTACCTCACCAGTCTCTCTCGAAAAGACATGTCCAAGTGCGGCGACGCCGCGCTACGAACGCGCCGCGACCAGCAGCTCTGCCGTCGCCGCCCAACCGTCGATAATTTTGCCACGCGTAACGAAAGCGTTCTCGCAAGCAGCCAGGAACTCAGGCGCGCCGGCGCTCGTCAGGCCATTCTCGACCAGGCAGAACGTGCCCACGTGATCGGCCATGTAGAAGTCGGACTCGGAATCGCCGAGCGCCAACGTCTCCTCGCGCTCGATCCCTAGGTGCTCGCAGAAGCGCGCAATGGCGACGCCCTTGTTGAGACCCGCGGGATTGATGTTGAATGCGCGGCCGTCCTCGACGCGATCGAGCTCGAGCGTCGTCGGCTTGGACAGGTGAGTCAGATGGCCGTTGCACGCCCAGATCAGACCGCAGCCGGCCTCGTCCAGGATGGCCTGAACCTCATCGTCGGGCACATCGCCGCGCATGCCGACGGTGACCTCACGGTATTTGTAGCCGGTCGACATGTCGTTGTGATACTCGATCTTGTGCGGCCAGCGGGCGAGGATCTTCTCGCACACGCCGGTCTGCTCGATCACCTGGTGCGGCGTGAGGCCGCAAGAGGGGTCGTAGGGCATGTCGCCGGTCAGATACTCCCAATCGTTGGCTTTAAGGTCGTACATGACCAGACCGCCCATCTCGCCAATGTAGGAGTTGAGGCCGAGCACGCGCGCGTCCTCGTGGATCATGGTACGGTTGCGGCCCGAGGTGGGAACCACCTGAATACCAGCGCGAGCGAGCGCCACGACGGCCTCGACGAGTTTGGTCGAGGGGTTGCCGTCGTTGTCGCGCAGCACGCACGAGCCGGGTGCAAGCATCGTGGCATCCAGGTCGGTAAAGACGTACTTGACCTTGGCCAAGCGCTCGCGCATCTCGCCCGAAAGCTCGGCGACGGTCGGCAGGGTATTGTGGGACATGGTTACTCCGTTTACGTAGAAGGGTTTGGACTTGGACGGCATGTTTTGATTGAGGGAACACGCTTATGGCGACAGCGCACTCAGGGCGCCGCCGCCATCATGGTTCATTAGTCAAACTGGGCAACATCGATCAGGCGATTGGCCAGCGAAAGGTCGCTCTCGATGGGCACGAACTCGTCGCCCACGTGCATGAGCTCCTCGTCACCCTTTGCCAGCAGCAAGACAATGGTGGGAGCATCGGGGTTGACGTACTCCTCGCGCGCCGCCTTGAACGCCGCATGCACAGCGGCTTCGCGATCGAGGATGATCTTGTTCGGCGTATCGTCGGGAACATGTTCGGCAAGCTCGCGACAGACCTTCATCGGGTCCTCGTGAGCCGGGTCCTCATTGGCAAAGATCATCAGATCGGAATACGGTGCGGCCTCGCGCGGAAGCTGCTCGCGGCGCTCCTGCGCCTTGCCGCCGGCAGCGCCAAACACCGCAATGACCGGACTAGCGGGAAACGCGCGCTTGACCGACGAGAAAAGCGAGCGGAACGAAAGCTGGTTGTGCGCGTAGTCGACGACACAAATCACGCGGCCGTCCTTCGACTCCACGACCTCCATACGGCCCGGCACACGCAGTTTTGAGAGGCCCTTCTTGATAGCCTCGATACCGATGCCGATCTCGCGCGCAGCGGCGATAGCGACCAGCGCGTTCTCCACGTTAAAGTCGCCCGCGATACCCAGCAGGACCTTCTCCCCCGCCTCGGACTCGTCGGCGCTCATGCCGTGCAAGTTGAACTCGATGTTAAAGCCGAGCATGCGGACATCGCTCGCCCACAGGCTTGCCTCGGGATGCTCGACGCCAACGGTCACCAAGCGCTCGGCCGTCGACGCTGCCTCTAGCACACGGTCAACCTCTTCGGTGCCTAGATTCACCACGGCGGTCTTTGCCTGGTCAAAGATCCTGAGTTTGCTCTCAAAATAATCCTCAAACGTGGGGTGTTCGATCGGCGAGATGTGGTCGCGGCCGATGTTGAGGAAGCACGCCACGTCAAACGGCAGATTCTCGACGCGTTGGTACTTGAGCGCCTGGCTCGAAACCTCCATGACCATGGACTGGCGACCGGACGTGCGACAGTTGGCGATATGGCGCCAGATCTCGGGGGCCTCGGGCGTGGTGTTGGTGCTCTCGTAGCACTCGATACCATCGTCGGTGTTCACCGAACCGATCATGCCGCAGGACTCGCCCGCCGCCTTGATGATGGACTGGAGCATAAAAGCGGCCGTGGTCTTTCCCTTGGTGCCGGTGATGCCCACGATCTTGACGTCGTGGTCGGGACGGTCATAGACCTCCGGCGGCAACAGGGCCATGGCCGTGCGAACGCTATCAACAACCAGCATCGCAGCACCGCTCTCCTTCGCCAGCGACTCCAGAGACTCGACCAGTGACTCCTCGCACACAAATGCGACGGCGCCCGCATCGAGCGCCATGCTCAAAAACGCGGGCTTAAAGGCAGCACCTTTGCAAAAGAACACGTCACCTGCCGAGACCGCGCGCGAATCAAACGAGCAGCCGGTCACGGCACGCTCGTCAACCTGCTCTGAGGCGCGCAGCTCGCCGCACACATCGAGAAGCTTGGCAAGCGTATCGACCGTGGTCACGGTCGCGGAATCCGAATGGTGCATCTTTCACCTTTCTCAGCCATTTGGCAGGGACGGTTTTATAGTAACTGAAACGCACCCATGCAAAAACGGCTCCCGGAGGAGCCGTTACGCGCAGGCGTTCGTAAGCCGAGGCTAGGCAGCCTGAACAGCGGGCTGGTCCTCGTCGATAAAGAAGCGCTTGTACCACACCAGGAACACGAGCGGCGTATAGATCTTGCGCTGGAAATCGCCCTTGCCCGCAAAGTGCAGATCGAGCAGGTGCATGAGCTCGTCGGTATCGAAGAACTCGCTTGCCCACGGCGCGGTGAAGTACTCCTTGACATAGTCGTACCACTTTTGCTCGCGCAGCCAGTAGACAATCGGCACCGGGAAGCCCACCTTGGGACGGGTGGCCCACTCATCGGGCAGCGACTTGTTGGCAGCGTGGCGGAGTACCTGTTTGTTGCCGTTCTCGTTGATGCGGTAGCGGTCGGGAATGTGCTCGGCGAACTCCATGACTTTGCGGTCCAGGAAGGGCACGCGCAGCTCCAGCGAGTGCGCCATGCACATCTTGTCGGCCTTGAGCAGAATGTCGCCCGGGAGCCACATGTTCATGTCCAAGTACTGCTTCTTGACCAGCTCGGGCTGACCCTTCACGCGCGCGTAGATGGGTGCAGCGAGCTCAAAGGCGCCGTCGCCGGTGTTGTACTCGGGCTTGAGCACGCCGTCGACCTCGCGCTCCGGCCATACCAGAGCCTGTCCCAGGAACGACTTCTCGGGAATCTCGGCACCCTTGACTAGGAAGTTATGTCCCTTGAAGTACGGCATATGCAGCGCCAGGTTACCGAGCGCGCGACGGATGGGCAGCGGCACCATCTTTTTGTACTTGCGCACCGGAACCGTGTCCTCGTAGTAGGCGTAGCCGCCAAAGAGTTCGTCGGCGCCTTCGCCCGAAAGCACCACGGTGACGTCCTTGCGGGCCATCTCGGCCAAGAACCACAGCGGCACGGAAGACAGGTTGGACTGCGGCTCGTCCATGTGATACTGGATGTCCTCGAGCGCACCGAAGAACTCGTCGGCGGTAATCATCTTGCGAACGTTCTCGACGCCGAGCTTATCGGAAAGCTCCTTGGCGTAGTTGGTCTCGTTGAAGTTCTTGTAGTCAAAGCCCACCGAGAAGGTCTTGTCGGGCATGAGGCAAGCGGCGATGTAGCTGGAGTCGACGCCACCGGAGAGGAACGACGCGACCTTGACGTCGGCGATACGATGGGCCTCGACACTCTCGTGCACGACCTCGTCCAGCTCATCGACATACTCCTCGAACGGCTTCTCGACGGCAGAGTAATCGCAATCCCAGTAGCGCTCGATGTTCATCTTGCCGGTCGGGATATCGACGGTAAAGTAGTGCGCCGGCGGCAGCTTGTAGACACCCTCGAAGAAGGTCTCCTCGGTTGCCGAATACTGCAGCGTCATGTACGGACGCAGGGCCTTTTTGTTGACCGCCTTGTGGAAGTGTGGGTAGTCCAGGAAGCTCTTGATCTCGGAACCAAAGAGCACGCCCGGAGCGCCGTCGCCCGCATCGGCCATGGGATAGTAGTAGAGCGGCTTGATGCCAAAGATGTCGCGGGCGCCAAAAAGCTTGTTCTTCTTTTTGTCCCAGATGACGAAGGCGTACATACCGCGCAGACGATCGAGTACGGCCTCGCCCCACTCCTCGTAGCCGTGCAGGAGGCTCTCGGTGTCGGCGCCGCAGTGGAACTTGTAGCCCTTGGCCTCGAGCTCGGAACGGAGTTCTTGGAAGTTGTAGATCTCGCCGTTGAAGACAATGACGACGCTACCGTCCTCGTTGGCCATGGGTTGGGCGCCAGCCTCGGTCAGGTCGAGGATCGACAGGCGGCGGAAGCCGAGGGCAACGCGGCCGTCGATAAACTGACCGCCCATGTCGGGACCGCGATGGACGATGCGGTCCATCATCTTGGTGAGCACCTCGGATTGGTTATCCGTCCCACCGACAAAACCGACAAAACCGCACATATACTATCCCCTCTGCTGTTGCTGGGCATCAAATCGAATCAGTAGCTTTTGAGTATACCCGAGGGCGTAAAGAGGGACGGAATGTTCAGGCAATCTCAACTGAATCAGCTCCGCTGTGACACGTGCCAGTTACCTTTAATGGATATGAGGTGAATGAGGCGATTGTTTTGCTATACTCTCTCCGCACGGGCGATTGGCGCAACGGTTAGCGCAGGTGCTTTACACGCACAAGGCTGGGGGTTCGAATCCCTCATCGCCCACCACTGAATTGGAAACGGTCCTCGCAAGGGGACCGTTTTGTTTGCGCCCATTTCATGGGATTCGAACCCGCCAGGGTGCGGAGCTGAGGAAACGCGAAGCGTTTTCCAGCGCAGCACGCGAGGAGCGGAGCGACGAAGCGGATGCGGGCGGCGCCAGCCGCACGCGGACATCCCTCATCGCCCACCACAGAATTGGAAACGGTCCTCGCAAGGGGACCGTTTTTGCTTGCGCCCGGTGCATGGGATTCGAACCCGCCAGCACGTCTGTCACAAAGGCCGTGGCCAAAAAATGGCAAAAATGAGTACTGCTACTTTGTTTGCAACATATAAAAAGATAGTATTTGCTTAAGTTACGCAACATATGTCCATTATAAGGACTAACAGTTGGATCAAAATCGTGCATTCATCGCCATTTCGACTTGCCATCTGGCCTTATTAGTCCAAAATTGCTGCTACCAAATCGGTAGCAGTACTCATATTTAATGTTTTTTGACCAGCGGGTCTCCCTGCCTTAGCAAATCTAAGGCAAAACGGGCTCCAGACCGCTGAATCATGCCACATAGGGCACGCCCGCAGTCCGGAACCCGGTCCAAATTGAGTTATTGCGCTGCGTTAGACCAAGACACCCGACAGGATCTCGATCAGACTGTCCACGTCGGCTTCCTCGCAGACGAGCGGCGGCAAGAAACGCAGCGTATGAGCACCCGTAGCGTTAATCACGGCACCGGCGGCCAGCGCGCGGGCAACAATATCATGTGCGTCGCCCGCGGCATCATCCAAATCACAGCCGAGCATCAGGCCACGGCCACGCACCTCTACCACATGCGGAAGCTTAGCCAGCGCCTGCTCCATATAGGCACCCACCTTGGCAGCATGCTCGGCATAATCGCCGCGCACAAGCGCGGAGAGCGTCGCGGCACACGCCGCGACGGCCAAGCAGCTACCGCCAAAGGTCGAGCCGTGGTCGCCCGGCTTAAACACGTCGGCAATCTCCTTCTTCGCCACGACGGCACCCATGGGCACGCCATCAGCAATGCCCTTGGCAAGGCTCATGATGTCGGGCTCCACGCCATAGGTCTGGAACGCAAACGGCTTGCCGGAGCGGACGATGCCGCACTGGACCTCGTCGGCGATAAGCACGGCGCCCACTTCGTGTGCCAGGTCGCGCGCTGCCGCCATAAACTCCTCGGTCATGGGGTGCACGCCACTCTCACCCTGGATCGGCTCGAGCATCACGGCACAAATCTCGCTCCCCAGCTGCTTAAAGATCGCACGCAGCTCGTCCACATCGTTGGGCGTGCAGGCCACAAAGCCACCCGGCAGCGGGCGGAAGCTGTCCTGCAGCCAATCCTGCATGGTGGCGGCAATGGTCTCGAGCGTACGGCCGTGGAAGCCGCCGCGCATGCACACGATGGTGTTGCCGCCATTACCGGCACGCTTGGCGTACAGGCGCGCGAGCTTCATCGAGCCCTCGTTGGCCTCGGCGCCAGAGTTGGCAAAGAAGGTCTCCCAAACCTGCTCATCCGCAGCCGGGGCACCAAGTGCAGCTGCCGTGGTCTCATCGCCGGCGACAATGGCATCGGCAAGCACGCGCGCACCATCTACGTCGTCGTTAGCAAGCTTGGACAGCAGCGCCGCGACCTGTCCGCGCTGCTCGATGTAGAAGTAATTGGAGACATGCATGAGCTTTTTGGTCTGTGCCTCGAGCGCCGAGAGCACAGCCGGGTCGCCATGACCTAGGCTGCACACGCCGATGCCGGCAAGAAAATCGAGGTACTCACGGTCATCGTCGCCGGTGAGCTTCATGCCGTGACCCTCGACAAACTCGACCGGAGAGCGGCCAAAGGTATGCATAACGTAATGGGATTCAAGCGATTGCTGAGCTGCAAGTGACATGGGATGCCTTTCGTTGGGCGCCAGACGGCGCGGGGCTATGGGTGCAGGAATGGGGCGGCTGCGGGTCAGCTAGACCGTCTGAAGCTTCTCGACCTCGTCAAGGTTCTCGGTCAGACGCGCAGCAAACGTCGAAAGCGGATGCGGATGCGTATCGAACTCGTAAGCCGTCTCGGTGGAATGGATCACGGTGCCGACGCCGGCATCGGTCAGCAGCTCCAGGAGCAGCGAATGCGGCGTCGTGCCATTGATGATGTGGGCTCGGAACACGCCAGCGGTAAGCGCGTCGACAGCCGCACGCAGCTTGGGAATCATGCCCTTATCGACCTCGCCGCCGTAGAGCATTTCGTTAACCTCGTCGAGCGTTAGGTTGGAGATAAGTGAGTCCTTGTCGCTAAAGTCCTTGTACAGGCCATCGACATCGGTCAAAAAGATCGCCTTATGCGCGTGGAGCGCCGCGGCAACGGCACCGGCGGCGGTGTCGGCGTTGATGTTGAAGAAACCGCCGTCCTCCCCCGCCGCGACGGTAGCGATGACGGGGATGTACTCGCTATCGAGTAAGCGCTCGATATAGTCGGTGTTGACGTGCGTCACTTTGCCCACACGACCGAGCTCGGGGTCGAGCGGCTCGGCGATGAGCGTGCCGGCATCACTGCCCGACACGCCCACGGCCAGATTGCCGTGGTGGTTGATGGCAGCAACCAGCTCCTGGTTGACTTTACCACCCAGCACCTCGCGCACGATATCCATAGTCGCCGGCGTGGTCACGCGTTGGCCGTTCTTAAACTCGACGGGAATATCGTAATGGCTCAGCGCCTCGTTGATAGCCTTACCGCCGCCGTGCACGATGACGGGGCGCATACCGATGATCTTGAGCAAAACGATGTCGCTCATCACGTCGCGGCGCAGCTGCTCATCAACCATGGCGGCTCCGCCATATTTGATAACAACCGTCTTGCCGGTCAGGTTCTTAATCCACGGCAGCGCTTCGAACAGCAGCTGCGCGGTCGCTTCGTTGGATTCGCTCGAACGACAATCGCGTGCGAATTTCATAATCTGCCTCGTCTTTCGTATCGTTATCGCGCCGTGCTCCGCTGTCCGCAATCGCGGCAAGATGCGCAGCGTGCCCGGAATCTAGGAACGGTAGTCGCCGTTGATGGAAATGTACTCGTGCGTGAGGTCGCAGGTCCACACGGTTGTTGCCGCGTCGCCTGCGCCCAGGTCGGCCGAGATCACGATCTCGGGCGCCTCGAAACGTCGTAGAGCCTCGTCCTCGTCAAAGGGAACAGTCAGACCATCGCGACAGACAGGCATACCCATCATGTCGATGGAAGCGTCTTCCTGATTAAACTTCACGCCGCACTTGCCAAGCGCCATAGCAACACGGCCCCAGTTGCAGTCGTGGCCGGCGATGCAGGTCTTAACGAGCGGCGAGTTGGCAACGGCACGGGCGGCGATATCGGCTTCCTCGTCGTTGGCGGCGCCGGTAACGTTGACCGTAACAAGCTTGGATGCGCCCTCACCATCAGCGGCGATATTGCGCGCCAGGCTCTCGCACACCTCGTGCACGGCAAATGCCAACTCGTCAAAGGCATCGGAACCCTCGACGATAGGCTCGGCATCTGCGGCAGCGGCGCCGGAGGCAAGCATGATGCAGGTGTCGTTGGTCGAGGTGTCGGAATCGACCGTTACCTTGTTGAAGGTCTGCTTGACGGTGGAGAGCAACAGGGCGTGGAGCGCCGCCGGCTCGACGGGGGCATCGGTAGTGATAACTGCGATCATGGTGGCCATGTTGGGCATGATCATACCCGAGCCCTTGCACATGCCGCCCACCGTATAAGCGTTGCCCGCATGGCCCGCGGCCTCACTGACGTAGGACACGGCGTACTCCTTGGAGTGCGTGTCGGTCGTCATGATGGCGCGAGCGGCATCGGCGCCACCGTGAGCGGAGAGCACCTCGTAGGCAGCAGGAATGGCGGTCTCAAACGTGTCGATCGGCAGAATCTGGCCAATCACACCCGTGGAGGCAACCAGAATCTGCTGGGGCTCGCAGCCGATGACCTGCGACGCGATGTTGCATGTCTCGCGCGCACAGGCTAGGCCGGTCTCGCCCGTGGCGGCATTCGCATTGCCGGAGTTGATTGAAACACCGGCGATAATGCCATAGCCCTTGTCCGCACCGCCCAGGTTGGCACGGCTCACCTGCACGGGCGCCGCACAAAAGCGGTTGGTCGTAAACACGCCGGCGCCGGGACAGGGTTTATCAGGCACGACGAGCGCATAGTCCAAGCGCTCGGGATTCTTCCGGAATCCCGCATGGATGCCTGCGGCCTTAAAGCCGGCAGCCGCCGTAACGCCGCCCTCGACGGCGCGAATCTTGATATCAATCAGGTCGGTGTTCATCGTCCCTACGACTCCTTATATCAAACAAAAAAGCGGGCATCGGCTGGCACGCCATACCGGTCGCAACTACTAGACCAGCTTAAAAGTGGCGCCCAACTCGATACCCGACTACCAAATCGCTAACAATCGAATGTGCTACACCGGGCACGCCACTGTGAGCAAGCCTCGTCGCTCGTCAAAGCCAAAAACGATGTTGGCGCACTGGACCGCCTGGCCCGCAGCACCCTTGCACAAATTGTCGATGGCGCCCGTCGCCACCAGCACGCCTGCACGCTTGTTGAGCGCAAGGCCAATCTGGGCGGCATTGGTACCGACGACCGAAGCCGTCTTGGGCTGCTGGCCGGCATCGAGCACGCGCACAAAGGTGCGACCGGCGTAAAACTTCTTGTAATGGTCGACGACATCCTCAAGAACCAGCGCGTCGAGAGCCTGCGGCGCGAGCGGCATCGTCACCGTGGAAAGCAGGCCGCGCTTGAGCGGTGCCAAGTGCGGGGTGAAGACGATGCGGTCGGCCAGGCCGAGTATCTGCTCGATCTCGGGCGTATGACGATGCTTGCCCACGCCATAGGCTTCCAGGTTCTCGTCCGCGCTGCAAAAATGGGTGCGGGCGTTACAGGACTTGCCGGCACCCGTCACGCCGCTGATAGCGTCAACGATCACGGGACCGCTCTCGGCCACCCAGCCCGCACGCACGGCAGGAGCGGCTGCAAGGCTCGTTGCGGTGGGATAGCAGCCGGCGCAGGCGACCAACACGGGCTTTCCGGCGGCATGGCTGGAAGCAGCAGTCTCTAAGTCCTGACAGAACAGCTCGGGCAGGCCAAAAGCGCGGGTCTTGAGCAACTCGGGGCTCGTGTGCTCAGCGGCATACCATGCCTCAAAGACGGACGCGTCGCTCAGACGGTAATCGGCCGAAAGATCAAAGCAGGAAACGCCCGCGGCAAGCAGCGCGGGCACCTGTGCCATGGCAGCCGTGTGCGGCACGGCAAGAAAAACCGCATCGCAGCTCTTGAGCTCGGGGGCGTCATGCGTGGTGAAAACCAGATCGCTCACGCCAGCAAAGCTCGGATACACCGCGGACAGCGGCTGGCCGGCATCGGCGTTGGACGTAATGGCAACAAGTTCAAACTCGGGATGGCCAAGCACGAGGCGAATGAGTTCGGCGCCGGCATATCCAGCCGCGCCGACGATTCCAACCTTCAAAGACATATCAGACTCCTTGTCTGCGATTTATGCACCGATGCGCATTTCGCAGCGGTCGTTATGAAGTGGGTTGAAACTTTAGCACCAAAAGATGCATTAACACGTAAATGGCTTGCATATTCATGCATTGAAACATTCCCGACACATTCGCTTGAAGGAATTGACAAATAGAGCGGGCCCCGTATTGACCGGCGCTCCTAACGGCGCCGGGCAATACGGGGCCCGCCCATGCGAAAACCAAGTTGTTAGGATGAGCCGGTTGGCTAGAGCTCGACCGGCACCCATTCGTCGTGATTGCAGATAAAAGCCTCGGGATCCTCGACGCTAAAGAAGACGAGCGTGGGGTCGTTAGGCCCCTCATAGTGCTCGCCCAGGCGCTCTAGATGCTTCCACCCGGCTTCGCGCATTTCGTCTAAAGCCCGGTCATCCAAGCCAGCGCGCCCGCGCAAGATGAGCCAGCCATGGCCCGGCCACCAACTCGTGGCCTCAAAGCGCTGGTTTTGCAGCAGCTCCTGCCACACATCTTTAGTGCGCGCCGTCACAAACCACAGCTTACCGTCCTGGATCTGCGCAAACGAAAACGGACGCACATGCGGCTGTCCGTCCACGCTCGTCGCCAAGTACCACGCCGGCACCGACGTCAGATACTCCAACACCGTATTCAATCCGTCCATGTGTCCTCCTGGCACTAGCTAATTCGGAACGGGTAGTTAATTTGAGACGCGCTAGAGCTCCAGGCGCTCCTCGCTGCCGTCGATATCACAGAAGCGCGCGGCAATATTGCGGACCGAAAAGAAAGCAAGGCGGCCGTCGTTGGCACTCTCGTGTTCCTCGCCAATGCCCACCATGTGCTTAAAACCCGCTTGACGCACCTTGTCGCTCGCAACTGCGTCGTCCTCAAGTGCGGCCTCGCCGGTCAACACGATCCAACACTCCCCCGGCTTCCAGCCCGAGAGCTCAAACTTGGGATTCGCACTCAGCTCCGCCCACACGTCCTTGTCGCGCGATGTGCAAAACCACAGCTTACCGTCATCGACCATGGCAAACGAAAACGGCCTCACGCGAGGCTGATGCCCGTCGGCCACATCGGTCGTGGCCAGATACCACGCCGGAATGCGCCTGAGATACGAACAGGCGCGCTCAAGCTGAGCCGTGCGGTCGTTGTCGGTCATAGGGACCCCTTTCTTGCGCCCGAATCGCGCCTAAACAAGTTGAAGATTGATGACGATGACGCAGATGAGCAGCAACGCCGTCACCACCGCCGCCAACGCATCGCCGCGGCCAAATGCAAGCGCATGCAGGCGCGTGCGGCCCTGCTCGCCGTGATAGCAGCGTGCATCCATGGCGTCAGACAGCGTCTCGGCATGGCGGAACACGCCCGTGAACAGCGGAATGGCCACACTGCCGAGCATACGCACGCCGCCGAGCGGGCCTCCCGTCACGCGCGCACCGCGGCTCGCCTGCGCATCGGCCGTCTGCTTCATCTCGGTAGCGAACTGCGGCATAAAGCGCAACGCGATACCCATGATCATGCCGAGCTCATGCGCCGGAAGCCCCACGCGCGCAAACGGTGCGAGCAGACGCTCAAAGCCCGCGGTGAGGTCGAGCGTGGGGGTGGTGAGCGTAATGGCGCTCATGCCGGCCATCATCAAGCTCAGGCGGCACGCCATAAACGCCGCAGAACGCAGCGAGCCCTCGCTTATCTGCAGAAAGCCGAGCTGCCACAGAATGCGCCCGCTCTGGTCGGAAAACAGGTTGAGCACTGCGACCACGACGACGATTGCCAGCAGCGGCGCCATCGATGATAGGACCCGGCGCAACGGCACCCGGGCCATGGAATAGACCAGCACGACGAAAATTGCGACCGGGGCCAGTCCGCGGAAGCCGCCGACGGTCAGCGTCGTGATCAAAAACACAAAGCCCAGGAGCAGCTTGGTGCGCGGATCCAGGCGATGGATCGCACTATCGCCGGGATAGTAGCTGCCAAACGAAAACGCCTCCATCAGCAGTCCTCCTCTCGCACGACCGTCTTGGATTTAGCAATGTCCGCGACGTTAGAGGGACCGCCCGAGCGACCGATTAGCAGGTCCATCAACTCATCTGCCAACGACTCAACCGTATAGAGCCCGCCGCGACGCAGCGGCACGCCCGCTTCCGCGAGCGCCAACGCCATGCGCTGAGCAGCAGGTACGCCCAAGCCGATCGACTTGAGCTCATCGGCATGCGCAAACACCTGCACGGGGGTTCCCTCGGCAAACACCGCGCCTTCGTTCATTACGACGATACGGTCGCAGCAATTGGCCAGGTCATCCATACTATGCGAAACCATGACAACGGTCAGGCCATCGCGGTGAAGTCGATCGATAAGCTCAAGGAAATCCCTGCGCGCAGCCGGATCGAGCCCCGCCATGGGCTCATCGAGCACCAGGACTTCGGGCTCCATGGCGAGCACGCCGGCGAATGCCACACGCCGTTGCTGACCGCCCGAAAGCTCAAAGGGACTCTTGTCGCCCACCGTGGCCAGGTCGAGGCCCGCGCGCGCGAGCGATGACTCAACGCGGCGGGCAACCTCGGGCTGCGACAAGCCAAGGTTACGCGGACCAAATGCCACGTCCTGTGCCACGGTCTCGGCAAACAGCTGACGCTCTGGATACTGAAACACCACGCCGACCTTTGCCTTAACCGCGGCGGCATCTTTCTTGTTTGCCAGGTCGAGCCCCAATGCGCAAACGGAACCCTCCTGGGGACGAATCAGGCCGTTAAGATGCTGAACCAGCGTCGACTTACCCGAACCGGTATGGCCCGCAAGGCCCAGAAACTCGCCACGACGCACCGTTAGCGACACATTTCGCAACGCCCAGGGGCTGCTAGGGTCGTTGCCCCAGAGGGCCTGTTTGTTCGATGCACCCTCGGCGGCTGAGCGCTTATGCCAACGACGACGCTCGCGGGCGCTCAGCGAATAGCTATACGAAAGGTGCGAAATCTCGATGACGGGCTCCGGCGCGTCTGCGCCATCGAGCGCAGAGGAAACGTTGTCGGGAATACGAAGATCGGACGCAAAAGGCCGCCCGACGATGCCTGTCCTACTCCGCTCGGCATAAGCCTGCGCTATATCGGCGACCATATCCGCCTCGCGCACCTGTGCGCAAATGGGCACGCCCTTCGCGCGAAGCGCCTTGCCAAGACAGCACGATGCCGGCATATCCAGGTTCAGCCGTGCAAGTTCGTCCGCCCGCATCAAGATCTCCTCGGGCGTACCGAGCATGGCAACGCGGCCCGCCTGGAAGACAGCAACGCGATCGGCCTCAGCGGCCTCTTCCATAAAGTGCGTAATCATCACGATGGTCATGCCGCGTTCGTGCAGCGCGTGACAGGCCTTCATAAGGCCCTTGCGCCCGCGCGGATCGAGCATCGAGGACGCCTCGTCCAAAATGAGCACACGCGGCTCCATGGCGAGCACGCCGGCAAGCGCCACGCGCTGCTTTTGTCCGCCCGAGAGAGCGTGGGTCTCGTGACGCTCAAAGCCCACCAGACCCACGGCCTTCAGCGCCTCGCGCACGCGCTGCGCGATCTGGGCCGATTCGACCCCTAAGTTCTCGGGACCAAACGCAACATCGTCCTCGACAAGCGTCGCCACAAGCTGGTCGTCGGGATTCTGGAACACCATGCCCGCAGTCGAGCGGATATCGTAGACCAGCTCGGGATCGGACGCGTCCATGCCGTTGACGCACACCGTTCCCGCATCGGGCTGCAGCAGCGCATTCAGATGCTTGGCAAACGTCGACTTGCCCGACCCATTGCCACCGAGGATGCAGAAAAACTCGCCGTCCTCGATATTCAGATCGACGCCGTCGAGCGCCGGTACGGCACCGTCATAGCTAAAGGAAACGCCCAGACACTCAATCATGCGCGGCCTTTGACCTGGTCCTTTTTAGGCGTGATGAGGTTGGAGACTGCTTTATACACCGCCAGCGTCAACACCGAGTTGAGCACGGTCTTGATGAGGTTGAACGGCAGCACGGCGGGAATCATGAGCGGGGCGATCACATCGACCGAGCCATACCAGAACCATACGCCAATGGTAAGGTTTGCGACCATGGACAGCACCGTAGCGGCAATGACGCCGAGCACCAGACCAATCACGGCACCCTTATAGGTATGCATCTTTTGGTAGACGATCGCCGCGGGCAGAATAAAGCCCAGCGTAGCGACCAAGTTCATAAGCGCGCCGACCCAGTCACCCGTGGTGAGCGCATGGATAACGATCGCCATGGCGGCAACAGCAGTACCGGCACCGGGACCGTACGCAAACCCGCACACCATCGCCGGCACCAGCGACGGGTCATACGTCAAAAACGGCGCCGAAGGAAGGATGGGCAGCTGCACGTACATAAACAGGGCGCCCAAGGCGCACATCAACGCCATGGTAACGAGCTGTTTGGTGCTCCACCTATTCGTGTTCTCAAAATGGATATGCTGCGACTGCTCAGACATAAGATCACCTGCCTCTTTCATCCGGACTCTAACCGTTGGTACTGGGATCTCACCAGTTCAGCCGGCATGCAAACCAACACACGCACGGGTCGCGGACTCATCGGCTCGGCCGCAGACGCCTCGCCTGCGCCACGGCACCCCTTTGGCACCGCCCGATTTACCGCCAGTGGGGAATTCCACCCCGCCCTGAAACAGCAATTGCAAGTGTAGCACGAGCAGGTATTAGCGCAAGTATGCCGAGGGTAATTTGTGGCGGGGATCAGTTGCCGCAACAGCCACGTTCCCCACCCATCCCAAAGTAACGCGCTTTTCGCGGCAAAGCCGCGAAACAGCGAAGGGGACACGTATCCCTATCGACCACATCCTTCTCCGCCCGCCGACCTCAAGGCCGTAAACGCAGGGAATCCGGGGGTGGGACGGGGACTTCTCTCCGGAATATTCCGCAGGACGCAAAGAGGCTCCGCAGCGCGAAGCGCGATGCGGAGCCTCTTTGCATGTCCGAGGACGTTCCGGAGAGAAGTCCCCGTCCCACCCCCGGATTCCCGGTGGGAGTTCTAGACCTTGTCGGCCTTAGTACATACCGCCGCCCTGCTGACCAGCGGTAGCGGCAGCGATAGCATCCTCAAGCTGAGTGTTCTTGGGCACATCGGAGACGGTAGCCTCGGTGATGAGGATCAGGCTGGCGACAGAAGCAGCGTTCTGCAGGGTGACGCGGCTGACCTTGACGGGGTCGAGGACGCCCATCTCGATCATGTCGCCCCACTCGCCGTTGGCAGAGTTGAGACCCTGGCCGGCGGGCAGCTCGGCAACCTTGTCGACCACGACAGCGCCCTCAAAGCCAGCGTTCTTGGCGATGGTAGCGACCGGAGCAGTCAGAGCCTTCTTGACGATGTCGACACCGATCTTCTCCTCGGGGTCGTCGAGCTCAACGGCGTCGAGCGCAGGAGCAGCGTCCATGAAGGCGACGCCGCCACCGGCGACGATGCCCTCCTCGACAGCAGCGCGGGTAGCCTGCAGGGCGTCCTCGACGCGGTGCTTGATCTCCTTGAGCTCGGACTCGGTAGCAGCGCCGACCTTGATGACGGCAACGCCACCGGAGAGCTTGGCCAGGCGCTCCTGGAGCTTCTCGCGGTCGAAGTCAGAGGTGGTGTTCTCCATCTCACCCTTGATCTGAGCGATACGAGCGTCGATGGCCTCCTTGG
The DNA here is from genome assembly GCF_902501475.1 of Collinsella aerofaciens. Classification (GTDB taxonomy): domain Bacteria; phylum Actinomycetota; class Coriobacteriia; order Coriobacteriales; family Coriobacteriaceae; genus Collinsella; species Collinsella aerofaciens_AL. The sequence goes on from NZ_CABWIF010000057.1 coordinate 47,812, forward strand.
AGCCAGCGCCACCGACGACGACGGTGTTGTCCTTGGAGATGGTGACGGACTTAGCGGTACCGAGCATATCAGCGGTGATGTCAGCAACCTTCACGCCCAGCTCGTCCAGGGCAGCCTGGCCACCGGTGAGGACGGCGATGTCCTCGAGGATGCGCTTGCGGCGATCGCCGTAGCCCGGAGCCTTGACGGCGCAGACGTTGAGGGCGCCACGGATCTTGTTGAGGACCAGGGTCGGCAGAGCCTCGCCGTCGATGTCCTCAGCGATGATGAGCAGGCCGCGGCCAGCGCGCTGGACAGCCTCGAGAACGGGCATAATGTCCTGAACGCTGGAGATCTTCTGGTCGGTGATGAGGATGTACGGATCCTTCATCACGGCCTCCATGCGGTCGTTGTCCGTGACGAAGTAAGCGGAGACATAGCCCTTGTCGAACTGCATGCCCTCGACGGTGTCGATGGTGATGTCGAACGTCTGGGAATCCTCGACGGTGATGACGCCGTCCTTGCCCACGACCTCCATGGCCTCGGCGATCTTCTCGCCAACCTCGGGGTCACCGGCGGAGATGGTACCGACGGAAGCGATCTGCTCCTTGGTCTCGACCGGCTTGGCCTGCTTCTTCATCTCGGCGACGGCGGCGTTAACGGCCTTGTCGATGCCGCGACGAATGGCCAGCGGGTTGGCGCCAGCGGCGACGTTGCGCAGGCCGTCGTTGACGATGGCCTGAGCGAGCAGAGTTGCGGTGGTGGTGCCGTCACCCACGGTGTCGTTGGTCTTGGTGGCAACCTCCTTCACCAGCTGAGCGCCCATGTTCTCGATGTTGTCCTCGAGCTCGATCTCCTTGGCGACGGAAACGCCGTCGTTGGTGATGGTCGGGGCACCGAACGTGCGCTGCAGCGCAACGTAGCGACCCTTGGGGCCCATGGTAACGGTAACGGCGTCGGCCAGAGTGTTGACGCCCTTGGCAAGCTTAGCGCGGGCATCGGTGTTGAACGTAATGTTCTTTGCCATGGTAGGTAATCCTCCAAAAGAAATGTGACTCGCGCCGCCGCTTCCGAGTCCTATGCGGCGGGCGCGTTCAAAGACGAATCAGAGATTCTGACGAGACTAGGCCTCGACGACAGCGTAGATGTCGTCGGCGCGCATCAGCAGATACTTCTCGCCGTCGACCTTGACCTCGTTGCCACCAAACTTACCGTAGATGACAACGTCGCCGACCTGAACGTCCATGGGGATGCGCTCGCCCTTGTCGTTGACCTTACCGGCGCCAACGGCAACGATGGTGCCGCGCTGCGGCTTCTCCTGAGCGTTGCTGGCGATGTACAGACCAGAAGCGGTCTTCTGCTCGGCCTCGTCGGGCTTGACCAGGACGCGATCTGCAAGCGGCTTCAAAGACGACATGCTTGTTTCCTCCTTTTTGGGCCGCGCGGTTGAGCCGTGCGGGTTTCCCTACTTCGTTTGCGTACGCGTTGAATGGTACCCACGAATGGCGGGTTATACAACACGGAGTCAAAAAATCTTATTTTTTGGCACTTAGATTTTCTGAATGCCGGGGGATAACTTAGCAGTGGCTCCCGGGGCGGACCGGAGGGCATGAAGTTTGCTGCTCTACAGTCCTGCGCAAGACGGAAAGCACATTAAGTGCTTTCCTTTGCGTGCGGAACTCGCGACAAACTTCATGCCCTCCGGTCCGCCCCGGGAGCTAGGTTAACTAATTCGGGCCCGGCATTCAGAAAAGTCAGTGCAGCAAAATGGCGATGCGGATAGCGACATGGGCATGGTTTTCGCCGCGCGCACGGGTCCCCCGGGGAGCACCGTGCATTTTTGGGAGTATTCAGCAGGCCAGGGTAAATGCATACGCGCCGGACATACTTTTTTGGTCCCAAGGATGCTTTCAGCGGGCGGTTTTGGTCGGTGGGCAGACCCCGTTGGGACAAAAAGGCATGCCTCGCGTCGCACCGGAGCCCGAAATGACGTCAATCTCCACAACGTTACCCGACTGCAGCGGCGCCGGCGGGGCTTGCGTTGCTGAATACTCCGTTTTTTGCACGGCCCAGGCGGGGGTACATCAGGACCAGAAAGAACATCCCAGCCTTTTTATGCAATCTGCAATGGAAAGTATGCAAAACACCAAGAGACGGCATTGCTGATGTCCAAATTAAATGCGCGGGGCAGCGGCGCCACACCCCACGCTCAAATCAAGCAGAGCAGGGACGCTCATAGCGAGTCCCCACCGATATACAAACGCGGCTCGAGCGCCATCCCAAAATAGGCTGCCCGAGCCGCGCTTAACGGTACGGCATGATTATTAGCGCTCGTAAATCAAGTTACCTGCCAGGTAGGTGGTCTGAACCTTGGTAGCCTGGAGCTCTTGGGGGTCGATGGTGAGCGGGTTTTGGTCCAGGACTACCAGGTCGGCATACTTGCCGGGCTCCAAGCTGCCGAGGTTTTGCTCGTCGCCCGCTGCATAGGCGCTGCCCAGGGTGTAGTTGCGCAGGGCTGTTGCTGCATCGATGCGCTCGCTCGGTAACCAGCCGCCCTCGGGCCAGTGGCTTTTGGGATCCTGGCGCGTGATAGCCGTGTAGAGCACGTTCATGCTTGTAACAGCTGTGATGGGGCTATCGGTGCCGAAGGCTTGGCGGATGCCGCGCTGCTTATAGGTCGCAAACGGCCACATGATGCGGCTGCGTTCCAGGCCCAGATCGCGCTCGGGGCCGCCCGGGTCGAGTGTAATGTGACAGGGCTGGCTCGAGGCAACGACGTTAAGCTTGCGTAGACGATCGATGTCCTCGGGCAAGAGGTTCTCCAGGTGCTCGAGCGTGTTATGGCCGTGCTGGGGCAGGCCGTACAGTTCGGCGGCCTCCTCAAAGATATCGAGCGCGGCATGGATGGCACCGTCGCCGATGACATGGATGCGCACGGTATGGCCGCGCTCCGCGGCCGCCAGAACCAGCTTGCGCATGCGCTCGGCAGGAACCGTCAGGCGACCTTGATCGCCCGGGAAGCGCGGGTTGGTATAGGGCTCGGTGAGATAGGCCGTGTGTTCGCTCGACACGCCGTCGAAGAACTGCTTAAAGCCTGGCGCCGAAAGCAGCGCGTTGTTCGCGTAACGTACCTGCAGCTCTTCCAAGCGCGATTGGTCATCCAGCAGCGTGGGAAACAAATGGGCTCGGATGCCCAACTTGCCGGCTGCCTGCAGTTTGTCGTAGACGTCGTCGCGGATAAAATCGCAGCCCGGCATGGGCATGAGCGACATATCGCATATCGAGGTGATGCCCTGCTCGGCCATACGCCTCATTTGATCGGCGTAAGCACTTGCAATGCGATCCTCGCCCAGCCATTCAAGACAGCGCGGCAGCAGCTGCATAGCAGCTGCCTCGTGGGCGATACCCGTAAGCTCACCGTTTGAGTCTTTGTCGTAACTGCCACCCGCCGGAGGCTCGCTGTCGCGTGTCACGCCGAGGGCTTCGAGTGCGCGGCTGTTGAGCCAAAGCGTGTGCCCGTCGCCCGAATACATAGCGCAGGGACGATCGGGGAATGCCGCATCGAGCGACGCCTTGGTAGGATGCTCGGGCGGGTCCCAACGGTAGTCGCGCCAGCCCTGCGTCACAACCCAAGCGTCGTCGGGCAGGTCCTGGGAAAACTCGAGCGCATGTTGTACCAGCGCCGCCTCGGACGTGCCCATATCCATGAGCATGTACGGCGAGGAACCGACCGAGGTATGGAAGAAATGCAGATGAGCGTCATGGAAACCGGGGCAGACAAACTGCTCGCCGTAGTCGATAACCGGCGTGGCGGCAGGCGCGGCGGCAATCACGTCATCGGGCACACCGACTGCGACGATGCGATCGCCCGCAATGGCAATCGCCAGCTCGCGGGCGGCATCGATGCCGTCTTGCGCGGTAAAAACGTTCTTGGAGCAGATAATCCGATCGATATGTTGCATGGGCGTCCCCATCTCTGGCAGGAAATTCAACACTCCCGAGTGTACTCCCCCGCCCTTGCAACAAAACCCCAAGCGGCAAACGGCAACTTTACCAGCCCTAGCGGCAGGTGGCATACTGGAGAAAGCCTGTACGATTTTGCGATCAACCCAGCAAGGAGCAAATCGACTATGACGAAGACCAAGGCACAGCAAATTATGGCGGCGACCGAGGCTCGCGCGGCTGACGACGTCACCGCAGCCATCAAAGATATCGCTACCGAATTTGAGCCCTACATCATCAAGCAGCGCCGGCACTTCCATAAGCACCCGGAACTGAGCCTTGCCGAGGAGCGCACGACCTCCGACATCGCCAACCAGCTCGACGCCATGAATATCCCCTACGAGCGTCCGCTCAAGACCGGCTTGGTGGCAACGCTTCGCGGTACCGCGCCGGATGCCTACCGCGAGGACGGCACGCCACGCCGCCGCATCCTGCTGCGCGCCGACATCGACGCCCTGCCCGTCACCGAGCAGACCGGCGAGGAGTTCGCCAGCGTCAACGAGGGCTGCATGCACGCTTGCGGCCACGACTGCCATATCGCCATGATGCTCGGCACGCTGCAAATCCTGCGCCATATGACCGACGACATCCACGGCGAAGTCCGCATCGTCTTCCAACCCAGCGAGGAAAACGGCCAGGGCGCCAAGCTCATGATCGGCACGGGCGTGCTCGACGGCGTCGATGGCGCCTACGCCGCGCACATCTGGAGTGAGGTCGACGCCGGAACCGTGAGCTGCGAGCCCGGCCCGCGCATGGCCAATACCGACTGGTTCCGTATCGACGTACGCGGCACCTCGTGCCACGGCGCCATGCCCCAGCGCGGTCACGACGCCGTTATGGTGGCCGCCGAGATCGTCAACGCCCTGCAGACCATCGTTTCGCGCGAGATCAGCCCCTACGAGCCGGCTGTCATCACCGTCGGCGAGCTGCACGGCGGCACCGCACGCAACGTTATCGCCGGCACGGCCTACCTCGCCGGCACGGTGCGCACCTACGGCGATTCGACCCACGAGGAAATGCCGGAGCTCATGCGCCGCATCGTGGAGCATACCGCGGCCGCCTTGGGCGCCGAGGCAGAGCTCACCGACTACACCATCGCCAACTACAAGGTCGAAAACGACGCGGCCTCGAGCGAGCGCTGCCGTCAGGCTGTAATTAAGTGTCTGGGCCCCGCCGGCCAAGGCCATTATCGCGGCACGCTTTCGGGCGAGGATTTTTCGGAGTACCTGCGTCGCGTACCGGGCGTGCTCGCCTTTGTAGGTACGCGCAACCCCAAGATTGGCGCCACGTACGCCCAACATTCCTGCTTCTACAAGATCGACGAGACCGTGCTGGCAAAGGGCTCCATGGTGGCCGCCCAGTATGCTATCGACTTTTTGGCCGAGCCCACGCAAGAGGAGCTCGACGGCCCCGCGATTACCGCGGTCGCCGAAACCAACCCCGATCTGGCCGCCAAGTTGCGCTCTGCCAAGGCGACGACCGCCGAGGCTCGCGACGCCATCCATGATGCCCGAACGGCTCGCCATGCCGCGATCAAGGGCATCCACGACGCACGCGCTGCTGCACGCCGCGAGGAGAAGCACGACGAGTAGTCGTCACACCCATCCATAACAGCCTGGCTAAAGCAGAGCGGGGGCGGACGTATCGAAACGTCCGCCCCCGCTCATTCTTCAAGCGCTATTTCTACCATTTCTACCCCGTCCCCAAATAGCAGGCGGCGTGGCTACTCGTCCTGAGGCTCCTCGTCGGAGCTTGGCTCGGACGCCGGCTCAGGTGCAGGTGCAGGTGCCGGCTCAGGCTCAGGTGCAGGCTCGGACTCAGATGCCGTCTCAGGCTCGGGCGCCGGCTCAGGCTCGGTCGCAGGAGCGGGTGCAGGTGCCGGCGAAGCATCCGGAGCACCGTAACCCGAAGGGGTGGACTTCTTCTCGAAGGGCAACACAAAAGTCAGGACGTCGTCCTTATCCTCATCGGCCCACTCGCTTGCATAGCGTGCGGCCCAATAGCCAACGGCACGGTGCTTGAGCATCTTGCCAAAGACCGTAAGAAATACGGTGACGAAAGCGACCAGCACCAAGAACAGCGCGAGCGTGACGCCACCGCCGGTAACAATTGCCTCAATACCCGTAGGACGATAGTAGTAGCTATACATACCGACAGAGGCAATGGCGCCAAAGACGACCGTCAAGATCCATGTGACAACGTTGGCGACCAGGCCCGTCAAAAACTCGGGAAGGAACGAAGCGCAGAACAGCTTGGTCTTGTTGTGCTTAAAGGCCGCCCAGACCTTATCGAGCGAAAACGCGCTCTCGACACGCCCGGTCACCGCAAAGTGCATCACGGCGATGTCGGCGAACATCTTAAAGAAGACACCCAGAATCGCCGAGGCAATTAGCGCCAGGACAAGCAGGCCGAGCGAACCGAACAGCGCAGCCTCGAGCGCATAAGAGCCGTAATAAGAATACGAGCCCGCGGCGCCAATTACCACGCCCTCCACCAGCGAAAGCACTACACCGATAACGGGAATGGCAGCGATAACCTCGAGCACGACCGAAATAACGCTCGAAAAGACTCCGAGACCAAACGACGTGGAACGCATCAGCGGACGATCCATGCCGTCATCGATCTTAAGCGACAGATCGCGGCCCCACTCGATGCCAAAGCCGGAACCGCACACGCTCGCAATGCAAGCTGCCAAAAAGCCGATGGCAGCCGCAATGCCGCCAATAACGGGAATAAACAACACGAGCACCGACACAACGCAAATCAGCGCCGGCAAAAACGCGATTTGGCATACACGCTGAAGCACACCCGGGGTCTTGGTCATATCTTGGAACGCCTGAGCCACACAGCCCTTTGGCGCATTCGCCACGGGCGGTTGCGGAACAAACTGCTGGGGCTGAGGCTGTCCCTGGGGAGCGGGGCCAGCGGCACCAGCATTAGGAGCACCGCACACACCGCAGAACTTGTCGTTATCGCCCATGGGGGCGCCACACTGCGAGCAGAACATAGAATCATCCCTTCGTATCTTGAACAAATCACTTGGATCGCAAACGATGTCTTTAGCATCATTATTGCCCAATGTGGGGTCAAATACTCAAAGATGACCGATTTGCAAGATACACGGCGCCAGCAGGCGGTTCGTTGAATACGTCTGTGCTAGTTCGTTCCGCGGAAGCCCTTGCCGACAATCTCGGAGCTGTCGACGATCGTGATAAAGGCACCCGGATCGACCTCGCGCGCATAACGGCGCAGCTGCACGGCCTCGCGACGGCTCAGCACGCTCATGATCACCGTCACGCACTTGCCCGAGAAGGCACCGTAGCCGCGATTGATGGTCGCCGTACGGTTGAGATGCTTGACGATAAACTCCTCGACCTTAAGGGGCTCGGAGCAAATGACCGTGCAGACTTTGCGCAGGTGAATGCTCTCAATGGCTTTGTCGACCACAAGCGTCTTGGCAAACAGGCCGAGCACACAATACAGACCGACACGCGGGCCATACAAAAAGGCCGCGATGGCCACGATGCCGATATCAACCAACAGCAGCGCGCGGCCAATCTCGAGCGTCGTGCGGCGCTTGAGGATCATGGCAAGAATGTCCGTGCCGCCCGTCGAGGCGCCAATATCAAAGACAATAGCGCTGCCGAGCGCCGGCAAGATGACGGCAAAGCACAGGTCGAGCCACATATCACCCGTCAGAGAGACATCGGTCGGAATAAAAAGCTCAAACAGCGAAACATAGGCCGAAAGCGCAAACGAGGCGAAGACGCTCCACAGGATTGCCTTGCGCTCCAAAAAGATAAAGCCCAAGACGACGAGAACCGCGTTGATAATCCACATAAAAACGCCGACGGGCAGGGTCGGGAACAGCGTGGACAGAATGACCGACACGCCCGAGGTGCCGCCAAAAGCAAAGTGATTAGGGGTTTTAAACGCAACGATGGCGAAGGCCGTAAGAATCAGGCCCAGATTGAGCTCGGCAAAAAAGCGCGGGAAGCCCGGCTCCTGGCTGCGCTTTTGACCGACACGCTCGCCGCGCTCGATATCGGTGCGATCAACCACGCGCTCCATCGGCACCACGGGAGGACGATGCACCTCCTCGGCAGCACGCGATGCCGCCTCTGCCGCGGCGGCCTCAATCGCCCATGCCTTGCTTTCTGTTTCGTGCTCGTCGGCCATTACGGCAACCCCTCGTTAACAATTTGGAAACAATGCGCCCATTAGGGTAACGCGGAACGCGACGATTGCAACCCCTAGTTAGACGAGCGGTATGCCCACATCGGGGGGCATACAAATAACGGCCGGCCACGCTTTTGCTTGCGCGGTCGGCCGTTTAACGTTTTCGCAGATAAAGCCTGCCAAAACAAACCTGTCCCTTTTTGGAAGGTTACTCGTGCTGGCTGGTGCGGTGCTCGTACTCCTCGGGGGTGATGACGTCCTCGATGCGCAGGTTGACGCCCGCCACCTCAAGGCCGGTCATCGCGGCAAGGCGCTCGGTGACACGTGCCTTGACATCGTCGAAGATCGCGGGCGCATAGGCGCCGTACTCGATAATGACGGAGATGTTGACGACCACGCGATTGTCATCGGTGACCTCAACCGTCACGCCCTTGGTCAGATTCTCGGCACCAAACTGCTCCTGCACAAAGTGCATAAGGTTACCCTTCATGCCCAGGACGTGCGGCACCTCGCGGGTGGCCATGGCGACGATCTTCTCGATCACACCGTTGGAATAGGTCAGCGAGTCCTCGGACTCGTCTGTTTCCTCATCATCCTCGTCCGCGTCATCGGCGGACTCGGCCTCGACGAGCGCCTCATCCTCGAGCGTCACATCCTCGGCTTCGGCGACGGCCGCCTCATTCTCCTCGAGCTCGGTATCGGCCACATCGACCTTCGTATTAAAAGCCATGGTTCCTCCTTATGCCTGCCGCGGATGCGACAGTCGAATACATATTAGCGACCGCTAAACAGACGGCCGAAGAAGTTGACGATCCCGTTCTCGCCGTCGCGAATTTGGCCGATCACAGCGCCGATCAGCACGAAGAATGCAATGACGAGCGTGTCCCACAGGCCCAACGTGAGCACCAACACAGCGAGGATAAAGCCAGCGACGGCACCGAGCGTGGTGTTGGGATGACGCACAGCATAGCTCCAGATGGCAGCGCCCGTACCCTTGATGAGACCCATAGCCTCGTCAAAATCCGCGGCCGCCGCGTCTTGCAACTCAGTTGCCTCTGCTTTGGAATCAACAGGTTCGCTCGCCGGCGTGGCGCTCTGGTCAATCGTCAGGCGCGGCGTACGAGCGGTCTTATCTTGATTGGTATCACTCACCGGAAACCTCCACGGTCTGGACGGTAGTCTTGGACGGCAAAAAACGGACGCGCGTGGTCGTACCCGGCGTGCCGAGCATGGTGTCGCAAGCTTCCTCGATGCGCTGCTGCATCGCGGTAGCCAGAGATGCCACGTCCTTATCGTCAAGCGCGATAGCCTCGACCTTAAAACGGACGTGCGAATCGTCGGAGCCTTGGACGCGGGCCTCGACATGCTCGATCATCACGCGGTCGTCGCGCTCGGCAGCAGCTCTGGCGCACGAAGAAAGCGCCGCGAGCGTGACCTCGATATTGCGCTCCCCCGCCGGATGCACGCAGGACGGCTCACGACGAGCAAACATCAGGCGGAAGAAGCTTACCAGCACGCCGATCGCCACAACTCCGCCGCATGCCGTAACGACGACGCGAGGCATGGCGTCACGCAGCAGCAGCATAAAGCGATACGTATACGGTCCCCAGAACTGGCAGACAAGCGTACCCAGCGCCACGATGGCGGCGGCAAGATACACGATCGCTAGAGCTCGTTTGAGTACGCGCACGCGCGCTCCCTTCAGGTTTCGGTCCACAGAATGCAAAACGATTCGCATCATTATAAAAGAGCCGGGTCCGGTGCCATACGCACGCGGATCCGGCTCATCTATTCCACGAGGCTTGCATGCTCGCTTCATTATGCCCAGATATGCACGGCTTAACCCGTGTGGGCGCTACTCCTCCTCGAGGGCAGCGATGACCTCGTCGGTCATGTCCATGGTGCTGTAAACATCCTGGACGTCGTCGAGCTCCTCAAGACGGTCGATGAGGCGCTGAACCTTCTTGGCATCGGCGCCAGAAACCTCGGTCGGGGTGGTCGGGACCATGGTGGTCTCGGAGCCCTTGACCTGGACGCCCTGCTCCTCGAGCGCCTTGGAGACAGCCATAACGTCGTTGGCAGCAGTCCAGACGATCCACTCCTCGCCGGCGTCCTCGTAGTCCTCGCCACCGGCCTCGGCGATGGCCATCATGAACTCATCCTCGTCACCGGCAGCACCGTTGGCGATCATGGTCTCCTTCTTGGCGTTCTCGTCCAGGATCTCCTTGGCGACGACGATCTGGCCCTTGCGCTCAAACTGGAAGGCGACGGAGCCGGAGGTGCCCAGGTTGCCACCAGCGTGGGAGAAGGCGGAACGGACATCAGCGGCGGTACGGTTGCGGTTGTCGGTCAGGCAGTCGACGTAGACGGCGACACCGGCGGGACCGTAGCCCTCGTACACGATGTTCTCGTAGACGGCGGCGTCAGCACCCGAACCAAAAGCCTTGTCGATAGCGGACTTGATCTTGTCCTTAGGCATGGACTGAGCCTTGGCCTTGGCAACGGCAGCGGCGAGGCTGGCGTTGTTCTCGGGCAGCGGGTCACCGCCGAGACGGGCAGCAACGGTGATGTTGCGGCTGAGCTTGGAGAAGAGGGCGGAACGCTTGGCGTCCTGCGCGCCCTTACGATGCTTGGTTGTGGCCCACTTAGAGTGTCCGGACATACGTGTCTCCTATCGGTTTCGACCTAAAGCCCAGCGCAGATGCTCGGGCAATATAAACAAACGTCGTTATGATATACCTACTGGCCTGCGAGATAAACCCCAAAATGGAGGCGTCGTGATGATGGCCCCTTTGGCGCAAAGAAACCTGACCCCAATGCACCAAGTTAGAACCAGAGGAAGTCGCTGCGGGTGACGGTGGCGCCGATGGCAAAGGGCATGCAGGCGATAACCGGATACAGGTAGCGCATGTAGGTTGAGCCGTTGCACGGGCCAATCAGGCACACGGCGAGCACACCCAACAGCGGCACCCAGATCGCCAGCGCACGCCATGAATGACGACGCAGCAGGTAGACCACCACGGCGATCATGATCCACACATAGGTGGCCGAGCTCATGGTGAGCGAGATAAAGGGAACACGCTGCACCGCCACACGGTACAAATTGATCAGGTGGTCGCACCAGCGCACCACGTTGCTGTCAACCGGATGGAAGTCGAAGTACTTGAGGTTATCGGGCTTTGCCATGATCTCGGCACTGCGCGCCGTGCTGTAGACCCACGCATCGCGGGCACTCGGATAAAAGTAGCCGTAGTAGTTATTGATGAGCGCCGAGATATAGCACTCGGGATCCTTTTTGAACATCTGAGCCCACACCTCAAAATAGGCCTTGATGTCCTCCTGCGAGGCGTACTCGTTAAAGCAATTTTTAACGGCGTCCGACTTATCCGGGTTGTAACGGCGGCCCAGATTCTCGTACTTGAGCACCCGGTCGATCACGGCGCGTTCCTCATCGGCCACCAAGCCGTCGCAAGGAGCCTCCACGATGGTGCCGTCCTCCTTAACCGTAGGGTTGACGCCCGAGTTGAGGCCGTCGTGCTTTTGGACGAAACGAGCCGTCTGCTGGAACGGAATCGAAAGGATTTCGCGCTTGGAACCAGGCGTGATGTCGTGCGCCGGCATAAAGACCTTGGTGAAGTACATATTAGAGGCAAGGCAGAGCGCGAGCACCGCGAGAACGCCAACCCAGCGGAAGCGCGGGATGGCGCCCGAAGGCGCAGCACCAGTCTGCTTGGCTGCACGACGAGCCACATGCACGTCCCATACGCAAAACGCCGCCGCGATTACGCATGCCGCCAGGGGAAACACCAGGCCGCCGTTGCGCAGAAACGTGGAACCCATGGCGCCCAGAGCGAGCAGCAGCCAGTCGTGGCGCGCAAAGAGCACGGGGGCTTTCTCGCCCGCTCGCTCGACATTGGCATCACGACGGGGCAAGCCACATGCCACGAGCTTAACGGTCTGTACCAGCAGCACCAAGAACGCATCGGCAAAGAGCACGTCTTTGGTGAGCAGCGCCGCGTAGTTAGAGAACATCGGCATAAACGCAAAGAACAGCAGGATCGCACCGCGAACCGGCAGGCTCACGCCCAGTTTGCGCAACGATGAAATGGAATAGGCCATGCAGGCGGCCGTAATGACAAATTGAGCGCAGGTATAGATGATGAGGCCCGCGTTAGCGCTGTTGAACATCGAAAGCCCCAGCTGAACGCACGAGCCGATAATGGCCGTGTGCACTACGGGATGATGCCCGTTGAGCAACACATTAGGATTGAGCAGACGCAAGTAGTCGCTCGTGCCGTTGGGATAGTTGAACCACTGGCGAATCTGCGCGCCCGTATCTCCCATAAAAAGGCCAGGCAGCGAAGCGATGAGCGTGGGCGCCCAGGCGATCATAAGCACCAGGAAGGGCCCGGCAAAGGGATGGACCGAGAGCACGGCGTGAGTCACACGCCATACGCGGCCAAAGTGCACCTCGGAAAACGGAATGCGCCGAGTGCTCAGCCAATCTAGACACTCAAAGGCAAGGTAGAAGGCAACGACCGCCAAGAGCATCCAGCCCGCGCCGCCAATCCAGGCGCAGATGATGCGAGCTTTGTCGCCAAGGACAATCTCGGCCGAGTCGGTGAGGTCGTAGCTGCGGCCGAACACCATGCAGATGGCGAAGAACAGCGACGGCAGAATGATCGATGGACGCCAGGTGTCGCCACGGCCAAAGAACACGTAGCGAAACGGCAAGGTGAGCAGGCAGGCAAGTGCAAGCAGCATGACCGCGTCGGTATGGCCGGCAAACGAGAGGAGCACCTCGTAGCACACGTACAGCATGCCCGAGGCTTTGGGGTCAATCGCCAAGACTGCGTTGCTCGACACCGGGGAGGGGTCGATGGAAAACGCCGTGGTCGCCAACAGCGCGAGCAAAAATGCGATGAGCGTCTGCTTGGCGGGGTAGCGCTTAAACCAGACGATGCGGGCAGCGTCGCGCGCAGCCGTTGTGGAGAGATCGGAATCCTTCACAGTCCAAAGAGCCTTTCTAGAAACCTGCAAAAAAGGGACAGGTTTATTTTGGCAGGTTTTATCTGGGGAAACGTTACGGTTCTGTCATCGTTGCCCAGCAAACCACCACAAAGGTGCCTGTTCACTTTTTGGTGGTTAAGCGTCGAGGTAGATGCGCTGGGGCTGGTTGCGGCGACGAGCAAAGATGATGAGCGCCAGGCCCGCGATTACGAGCGGCAGGCTCAGCAGCTGACCCATGGTGATGACGCCGCCCAGCAGATAGCCCAGCTGGGCATCGGGCACGCGCACAAACTCAATGAGGAAGCGGACGATGCCGTAACCCATCACAAAGACGCCCATAAACGTGCCTTGGGGCAGTAGCGGCTTTTTGCGGCTGAGCACCTGCAGAATGCAAAAGAGCACAATACCCTCGAGGAATGCCTCGTAGAGCTGGGAGGGATGGCGCGGCATATCGCCCGCGGTGCCGCCAAAGATCACGCCCCAGGGCAGATCGGTCGGCTTGCCCCACAGCTCGCCGTTGACAAAGTTGGCACAACGGCCCAGGCACAAGGCCAGCGGCGCGCCTATGACGGCAAGGTCTGCCAAAGTCCATGCGTCGAGCTTATACATGCGGCATACGATGATGCCGCCGATAATGCCGCCCACCAAACCGCCGTGGAAGCTCATGCCGCCCTCGTTGGTGGCAAAGATCTCGAGCGGGTGCGCCCAGTAGTAGCCATCACCGTAAAAGACGACGTAGAACAGGCGCGCACCGATAATGAGGCCAAAAACCACGCCGACCACGACACTCGTCAGGTCATCAATCGTGATGTTAAAACCCCAGCGACGCTGCGTGCGGTACATGACAACCGCCGTGAGCAGGGCGCCGACCACATAGGCCAGACCATACCAGTAAATCGTGATAGGCCCCGCCGAAATCGCGACGGGATCAAGCATATGGTAGAAGTCGTTGAGCATGTCGACCCTCCTACTCCCTACATACAAATGCGGCCGCGGGCCTTGCGCTCGCAGCCGCATATTTGGGCGTAACGTCTATGCGGAGTATGCCGTCCGCAGCTTTCGCAGCTTAGAACGGCGCGTACTCGTCGTACAGGTCCTCGGCCTCGCCGGAGGCATTGACCTGCTCAACTCGGGTAACGCCGGGCACATGCTCCTTCAGGATGCGCTCAATACCCATGGACAGGGTCAGCGAGCTCATGGGGCAGCCGGCGCAAGCGCCCTGCAGCTCCAGTTTGACGACGCCCTCGTCGTCAACGCCCACATACTCCATATCGCCGCCATCGGCCTGCAGGTTGGGGCGAATCTCTTCAAGAACCTTCTTAAGCAGCTCTTCGTTAACAGCCACAGGGGCTCCTTTCTCACAATTACGCGGGCGCGCCCGCGGACAGAAGCTATGTTACTACAGCCGTGTACCCGCTCACGAGCCGTCCATGCGCGCAGACGCGACTTTCATGAGTAGTCAATTTGGGACGGGACTCTTTTAACTGCGTTCGTCGTCAGATATCGACAACGCATATTACTGCCGAGCCTGTCCCCCGGTACCAATCTGAACATCGACGATAACCTGGCGGTAGCTGATGCCACAGGAGTCGAGAATGCGGCGGCTGATACGGCCGTCATCGGTGTCGGCGTACTTGTTGTCCAGGTAGACGACCTCGCCCACGCCCACCTGAGCCAAAATCTTGGCGCAGTCGTGGCACGGGAACAGCGTGACGTAGACCGTGGAACCCTCGAGGTCCTTGAGCGAGCCACGGTAGTTGAGCACGGCATTGGCCTCGGCATGGACCACGTAGTTGTGCTTGTCCTGCAGTGGGTCGTCGCTCGTACCCCACGGAAAAAAGTCGTCGTTGAGCGCCGAGGGTGTACCGTTGTAGCCCACCGAAAGGATGCGGTGGTTGGTGTTGGCGATGCACGCACCCACCTGCGTGTTGGGGTCCTTGCTGCGGCGCTGCGCGGCGATGGCCACGCTCATAAAGAACTCGTCCCAGCTAATGACGTCCAGGCGCTTGCCTGACGAAGTTTGATGAAGATCGTCCGACATGGCAGACACCTCCGTAATCGCAATAGTTTGACCCATTGTAGCAGGTGAAAGGTGGGGGCGTTTGTCCCACCGGCGCCCTCACCTTTACACGCGGCGGGGCTTTTGGTTGATGTGGTAGAGCTCGGCGAGACCCCGCAACGTCAGCGCGTCGTCGACCGTCAGGCTATGGCCGACCAGCAACGCGAGCGCCTCGGCATCGTCGCCGGTAATGACGATGGGCACGTCGCCCTCCCCCGCGGCCTTGGTCGCGCGCATCTCGGCGAGCACCATATCGAGCATGCCGTCGATGCGGGCCACCTCGCCCAGAACCACGCCCGAGCGCATGGCCTCACGCGTGTTGCGGCCAATCACATGCGTGGGCGCCGAAGGCTCGACCTGAGGCAAACGCGCCGCAGCGGCCGAAAGCGACCGGGCACCGAGCGCCAGACCCGGCGCGATGACGCCGCCCACAAAGGTTCCGCACGCGTCGATGACCTCAATATTGGTCGTCGTACCCAGGTCGATCACGATGCAGGGAGAGCCGTAGACGGCGCGTGCCGCCACAGCGTCGGCGATGCGGTCGGGGCCGATCTCGGCCGGATCGTCGTAGTGTACGGGCATGCCGGTCTTGAGGCCCGGCCCCACGGTGAGCACGCGTCCTGTGCAGATGCGGGAAAGCGCCGCCTTCCACGGGCGCTCGAGCGCCGGCACCACGCAACTCAGCACTGCAGCTGCGGGAACGAGCGCACCCGGCATGCCCGCATCGGCCGCCAGCGCGGCCATGACTTGAGCGAGACGCATACGCGCTTCGTCGGCCGTAATGCTCGATGGCGTCGTGATCTCGCACGTCGCAAGCGGGCATTCCTGCGCCGCGGCCGAATCCTCGGCAAACAGACCAAAGCGAATGAACGTGTTACCCACGTCGACCGTCAATATATATGCGCACCCATTAAGCATCGTCGGCGCTCCTTTCGTCTGCCCAGCAGTATATCGCCTACCTAAACCAGTCATCCCAAAATGACTAGCTTACGGCTATACTGGTGCGCGGTCGCGCGCGAGCTCACGCGGCGGCCCTTGGTAACCCGACTTCCCGCGCCGTATCCGTAGCGGCGCTCCCGGGGGAAGCGGATATACGCAAAGGAGTTTTATATGAGCAATCCCTCGAACCGCGCTTCGATGCGCGGGCAACTCACGCTGCGCGGCGTCGTCATCGGCGTCCTTGGCTGCGTGATTATCACGGCAAGCTCGGCCTACACCGCCCTCAAGATGGGCGCACTCCCCTGGCCGATCGTCTTCGCTGCCGTCATCTCGCTGTTCTTCCTTAAGCTCATGGGCAACGCCACTCTCAACGAGGCCAACGTCACCCACACCATCATGTCCGCAGGCGCCATGGTCGCCGGCGGTCTGGCGTTTACCATCCCGGGCGCCTGGATGCTGGGCTATGCCGACCAGATCAGCTGGCTCGACATGTTTATCGTGGCACTCGCCGGCACCATCCTGGGCCTGCTGGCCACCGCGCTCATCCACCGTCACTTTATCGTGGACGCCGCGCTTGAGTTCCCCACCGGCAACGCCGCAGCTCAGACGCTGCGTGCTACCGAAGCCGGCGGCAAGACCGGCAAGCAGCTCTTTGGTTCCATGGCCATCGCCGGCATCTATAGCGTGCTGCGCGACGCCCTGGGCGTGGTGCCCAGCATGCTGTGCACGCTCAACATCCCCGGCGTGACCTTTGGCATCTACAACTCGCCCATGCTGCTCTCCGTCGGCTTCCTCGTGGGCTTCGCTCCCGTCGCCTTCTGGTTTGCCGGCGCGCTGCTGGGCAACTTTGGCATCATCGTGGGTGGCACCGCTGCCGGTCTGTTCGACGTTGTGACTGCGCAGGGTATCGTCAAGTCCCTAGGCATGGGCCTCATGATGGGCTTTGGCGTCGCCGTCGTCCTCAAGGACATCTTGCCGCAGGTCGCCGGTATCGTCCGCGGTCTTGCCGCCGACAGCTCCACCGACACCGACGAGCAGTCGCTCATCTCGGGCTCCCTTAAGCTCGACGCCGGTATCATCGGCCTGGGCGCTGCCGCCATCGCCGTGATCATCGCCATCGTGCTCGACCTTGGCCCCGTTCCGGCCGTCATCGTCACGCTGTTCACCTTTGTCACCACCATCATGAGCGCACAGAGCTGCGGCCAGACGGGCATCGACCCCATGGAGATCTTTGGCCTCATCGTTATGCTCATCGTGGCTGCCTTCGCACAGATCGCTCAGGTCAAGCTGTTCTTTATCGCCGGCATCGTAGCCGTGGCGTGCGGCCTTGCGGGCGACGTCATGAACGACTTTAAGGCCGGAGCCGTACTGGGTACCAACCCGCGTGCACAGTGGGTCGGCCAGGCCATTGGCGGCATCGTGGGCGCCCTGGTCGCTGCCGCCGTCATGGTCGCGCTCGTCACCGCCTATGGTCCGGACGCCTTCGGCCCCGACAAGAGCTTTGTGGCCGCGCAGGCAAGCGTGGTCGCCACCATGGTCTCGGGCATCCCGAGCGTGCCGTGGTTTGCGGGCGGTTTTATCGCCGGCATCGTCATGTACTGGCTCGGCATTCCGGCCATGATGATCGGTCTGGGCGTGTACCTGCCGTTCTACATGTCGCTCACGGCCTTCTTGGGCTCCTGCGTCAAGCTCGCCTACGACAAGTGGGCCGCACACCGCGACGCCGAGGCAGGCCTTTCGGACGAGGAGAAGGCTGCCAAGGACGCCGCCTTCCAGGAACAGGGCTTGGTTGTCGCCAGCGGCCTGCTCGGCGGTGAGTCCATCGTCGGCGTTATCCTGGCGTTTGTCTCCGTGGGCTTAAGCCTGCTGGGCTAAGCTGAGCAGCTGCTCGACAGCAACCATATTGCCCACGATTTGCTCGGTCGGTAGCTTTCGCGGCTACCGACCGAGCTTTTTGATACCAACGCAAAGAAAGGCCGACGCGCTGCATTTAACAGCGCGCCGGCCTTGTCGGTTAAGCCATCGAAGCGTTCCTGCTATGAACCGAAGTTCGTTGCAGAAACTACGCTCGAAACGCTACATCTGCTTGCGACGACGATCACTCAGCGTCACACCAGCGGCCACGAGGGTGATACCGCCGATGACGAACACCTCGCCCGCAAGAGCGGAGTCATCACCGGTCTGGGCAAGTGCTCCCGACGTGGTCTGCTTCTTGGCAGCAGACGCCTTTGCGGCGGCCTGCGTAACCTGGAGCTTGGCCTGAGGCTTGGCCTGCGGCTCAGCCTTGGGATGATACTTGTCGTACTCGGCCTGAGCGGCAGCCAAGGCATCCTTGGCATCTCCGAGCTCGGCCAGTGCAGCGGCATAGGCGTCGTTGGCATCGGACAGCTTGGCATCGGCATCGCTCAGGGCAGCCTTGAGACCAGCGGCAGCATCGACGGCAGCCTTGTAGCGAGCGTAGGCAGCGTTCAGCTTGACCAGCTTCTCGTTGCCCGTCGTGCCCGCGGCAAGGGATGCCTTGTGGTCGACAGCCTCAAGATCGGCCCTGAGTGCCTCGTCGTTGGCAAGCTCGGCCTTGGCCTTGACAATATCGAGGTTCGCATCGACGACGGCTTCGTTGGCGGCCTCGAGCTGCTTCTGGGCATCGGCGACACCGGCGACGGCAGCGTCATAGGCGGTCTTGGCGTCATCGACCGCCTTCTGGGCGCCGGCGAAGCGCTTGAAGGCCTTGTTCGCGGTGGCCAGTTCGCCCTCGGCAGCCTTGGCCTTGGCCTGTTCGTCGGACAGGGCCTGCGTCTTGGCGCCAACTGCCTGCTTGGCGTCCGAAAGAGCGGTCGCGGCCTGGACATCTGCGGCCTGGGCCTTGTCTACACCAGCCTGGGCGGCATCGTCGGCCTTCTTTGCCTCGTCAAGCGAGCCCTGCTTATTCGCAAGGTCCGCCTGGGCGGCATCGCGCTTGGCGGCAAGGTCCTTGACCGAAGCGGTAGCGTTGCCATACGCCTCGTTGGCCTGTTCGGACTTTGCCTTGGCGGCATCGCGGGCGCTGTGAGCCTTCGCCTTGTGAGCAGCGGCCTCGGCTGCCTTCGTCTTGCTGTCAGCAAGCGTGGCGTTTGCCTTATCGAGAGCTGCCTGGGCAGTAGCGGCCTTGCTCTTGGCGGCTTCAAGCTTGGTATGGGGCGTCTTGACGTCGATACCCTTGAGTTTGGCTTCGGCGGCGTTGTATGCCGTCTTCGCGGCGGCGGTGCCGGACTTAGCCTTCTCGTACTCGCCCTTGGCGGTGTTCACGTTCGTGTCGGCCGCGGTATAGGCGTCTTGTGCGTCTTTCTGATTATTGAGAGCAGCGAGATATGCCGTATCGGCCGTGCCCAGCGTCTTCTGCGCCTCGGCGAGCTTGCTCTGGAGCTCCTTGAGTTGCGCCTTCTGCGCCTGCGTGCCGCCAGCGTTATAGGCAGAATCGATGTAGTCGTTCACGAGCTTCTTGAACTCGGAGACAGTGAAATCCTTCTGCCCCGTGCTCCCGCTATAGTCGAAAACGGTTACCTCGGAATCGGTATTCTTACCGCTACCGGTCGCGATGCCGATAGCCTTCGCGCCGGCATCGATGATGTTTAGATAGTGCGCGCACTCATGGTAGATGCTGTTGTAGTGCTGGTAGATATAGTAGGAATCATATCGATGGCTTCCAAGTGCGTCACCATACTGCTCGACGTACTTATCGAACGCCTTTTTCTCCTGGGTGTAGAGACCGGTATATGGCCAGCCAAGCGTATCCTCGGTCTCGCCTCCGGTGTATGCCCCGCCGCCGCCTGCAAGATTCTCACCTTGATCGAAATAGCAGTTCGAGTGTCCCCAGATGTTCGATGAATATGATGTATTGAGGGCGGCTGCCGCAGTCATGCGGAGGCTGACGCTAAGCTCAGACTGGCCGTTCGCCTTGCGGAGGTTGTTCTGGGTATCGAGGTAGGTCAGGGCGTTACGCATCTGCTCCAAGGAGAGCGGATTGGTGTCGCGAGACATGTCCTGATCGACGTACTTGTCATACCAGTCCTGTTTCTCTGTCGTCCCCATGAGCATCGACGCGGCGGTACTTGCATTCGACTTCTGCTGGGCGGTGAAATCGCTGCTGTTGCTGATGTGGGCCATAAAGCCGAGCATGCCCTTATTGATGACTTCCTGGTCAACGGTCATGTTGGACTTTAGGTCTGCAATCTGCTGCTCAAGAGCCTCAACCTGGGCATTAGCAGCGTCATAAGCCTTTTCCGCGGCGTTCGAAGCGGCGCAGGCTGCCTCCCACTCGCTGCGCTTCTGCTTGCGAACTTCGACAAGCTTATCGTACTCAGCCTTCTTGTCGGCCTCGGTCTGCTGGGCCTGCTCGTATGCCGTCTTCGCGGCGTCACGCTTACTGGCCGCGTCCTTGTACTCCTTGTTTGCTGCATCGTATGCAGACTGGGCAGATGCCACAGCAGCGTTGGCGGCGTTGGCCTTCTCCTGCGCGGCAGCGACGGCAGCCTGGGCGGCCTGCAGATTTGTCTGTGCGGTGGCGTCGGCATCCGTCGCGGCATTGAACTCCGCCTGCGCGGTCTTGAGCTCACCAGCAGCAGCGATCTTGGCGGCCTCAAGCGCACTCAGGTCGACACCCGTACCCGAGACGGCAGCATCGAGCGCGGCCTGCGCCTGGTTGAACTTCTGCTGGGCGTTATCGCGCGCGGTGGTTGCGGCTGCGAGCGCAGCGGCAGTCTCCTGCTTCTTGGCCTGGGCAGTCGTCAGAGCGGCCTCAGTGTCCTTCTTTTCCTGCTGGGCGCTAGCCTCGGCAGCCTTGGCCTGGTCCAGATTGGCCTGTGCAGTAGCAACGGCCTTATTGGCGTCATCGAGCTTTGCCTGTGCGTCCTCGACGGCCTTCTTGGCGGCCTCGTACTCGTCCATACCCATGGCCTCGAGCTTGGCCTGGGCATCATCGAGGGCCTTCTTGGCCTCATCCTGCTTTGCCTTGGCGTCCTTGAGCGCCTGGGTCTTATCCTCGACACTCTTGTTGGCTTGATCGAGCTGATCGTTCAGGTCGCCCAGCTTCTTCTGCTGCTGCTCGGTCTTTTCGACGGCGGCTTTGAGCTCGTCAATCTTCTCCTGGAGCGCGGCGACTTCTGCTGCGTTCTGCTCGATTTCGTTGTCGCTCACAGCCTGCGAGGCCTGATTCTTTTGCTGCTGCGCCTGCTTTTGAGACTGGCCCGCCGCGTCGGCCTTCTTCTGGGCGGCATCGTAGGCGGCCTGAGCGTCCTTGAGCTGCTTTGCCGACTCCTCGGCCAGCTGGGCAGCCGTCTTTACGACCGCTTGGTTACCGGCGGCAACGGTATTCTCTACAGAACTACCCCCCCCCTGAACAGAATCGCCGTTACCGGTTGACGGTGCGGCGATTGCCGCCAGCGGCGACATGAGCGGCTGAGCGATGAGGCCCGCCGTCAAAACGGTTGCGACGGCGCGGTTGGCAACGCCCTTGACGTTGACGGCCTTGGCCCGAGGCTCAAAGTGTTGTGGACTGTAGTTTGCCATGGCTTTCTCCCTTTGACACGGATGTATCCATACGTATCAAACGGTAGCTGTCGATTTTTGAATTCTGTTGCGCAACATTGGCGACCAGCGTATTTTTTGAAATTCGTGCTCCTGTGCTTCACAATTTCGTCACATTTGAAGGAGCTGGTGCATCATATTTTCGCGGGATGGAATTAAGCCTGTGATTTGCATTTGCTCCCGCGTCATCCGCCCTATCGGATTCCACATCCAACAGACACCCCGCCCGCCACGGTGTAGAGTTAGGACAACGGGCGCGTTGCGCGGACCGCGCTGGAACGAGGTGGACATGGAACTTGACAAACAACAGATCAAGCGACTGCGCGAGCGTCATCATCGGCGTCACGGCATCCGCCCCGCTCATAGCGAAGCCATGGAAAACATCACCCGCTTCCTCAAGCGCGCATTCAACATTCGCGAGGGACGCGCACCCTATCACGTGATCCGCAAGCGTTTTGTAAACGGCGCGCGTCTGACTGGCTCTCACCTGTGTATCCTCATCATCGCCATGCTCATCGCAAGCATCGGCCTCGATATCGATTCGGACATCGCCATCGTGGGCGCCATGCTCATCTGCCCGCTCATGGGCTCGGTTCTTGCCATGGCATATGGCATTGCCACGCTCGACCGCGAGATCACCGTCGAGGCCATTGCCAGCCTCGCACTGCAGATGGTCTTTTGCCTGGTCACGTCCACGCTGTATTTTAAGCTCTCGCCCCTTGGCACCACCACGGCCGCCATCATCGACAACTCGACACCCACCATATGGGACCTTGCCGTCGCGCTCGCGGGCGGCTTTGCGGGCGGGCTGGGCAACTCGCGCGATCAGGAACCCGCCACGCTCATCGCCGGCGTGGCCGTGGCAACCGCGCTCATGCCGCCCCTGTGCGCGGCGGGTTATGGCATTGCCATCGCGAGCGGGTCGCTGTTCCTCTCAGCCCTCTACGAGTTTGGCATCAACGTCGTCTTTATCGCGCTGGCGGCCGAAGCCGTATTGCTTCTTTTACGTGTACCGCTCAAGCGTGATCTCAACGGCGACGGCATTGTGACCGCCGAGGAAAACGCCGAGGTCGACGAGCTGTCACGCAAGGTGCGCCGCCGCATTATTGTGGGCACGGTAGTCTTTGCCATCCCCTGCATCGTTATGACCGCGGGTTCCATTGGCTCGGCGCAGGCCGGCGTTCAGGACGGCTACGGCGTCACTGAAACCACGCGCGAGCTTGCGGCGGTGCTACCGGGCTTTAAAGATTACACCGTCGCCGTCGAGACCTCGGCTACCGAAGGCGAGGAGGAGGGCATCGTCGAGCGCGAGATTGTCGCCCATGTGACGACAGGCGAGGCGCTTGGGGCACACGACCGTCACGTCGCCCGCAAGCTCATCGACCTCAACGTGCCTGAACTCGACCGCGTGGAGTTCGATGTCAAGTGATGCCGGCGCGGGACAAATGCTCGCACGGACGCAAGTTACGACGAGGCGCAGACGCGATACGGACACGAACAAATAGCGGGGTGCAGTTCACACCCGCGCCCCGCTCGCTGTTTTATTGCCGTGAATCAACTGTCCGGATCGACATCGCCAGATTCCACCGTAAACGCCGGATCGGTGCTCACAAGATAAAATCGGGTCACCTTAGTATTTCTAATTAGGTAAATCTGCCCCTGATTGCGTCGGCGCGATATATACGCAACGTGAACCGTGCCGAATTCTTCGCCGTTTTCTTTCTTTAATACCAGGATATTGGGATCGTCCGTACGCTTAAACCGCCCGTTTGTGCAGCTTCCGTCTTGGTCGACCAGCTGCCATCGACAGTTGTCCTCCTCATGAAAAGCCAGGCTTTCCCGACTCGTCTTGTCGTCCCGATAGTAACCGTCAATGGCAAACCCTTCGGAAGCGCATTCCTGCATATAGGACGTTTCTCGGCTTATAGCAAACAGCCCTGTAGCGCCCAGGAGCACAGTCAGGCAGACCACTGCAAGGGTTATCGAAATAGCACGGCGACCCATGTTAGCCCAACCGATAGTTGTTTAACGGAGCGTGAAACATACCTGGAACCTCCGATATTAGGGGGAACGTCGCCAGCAGGCTGGCGACAACTATATGTTTCTAACATCAAACCATATGGCTGCCACTCGCGGAGGGGGCATCGGCGAACGGCGTGTTTTCATACTCCATTGGTCAAACCTAAGCGCAGCGCTACAGCTCGTACTTGTACATGCGGTAGATGTACTTCTCGGCTTCCATCTCGTAGGTGGCGATGGGCAGTCCATAGCGATCGTACTCGGCAAAGGTCTTGGCCTGGCCCGATGCCACGAGCATACTATTCGAATCGCCGACGCGCTGTGCGCTGCTCACGTAGCCCGAGAACGGCACGGCGATCTGGCCCACAAGCTCGTAGGTGCGCGCGGTCTCGTCCACCGTAAAGATGTGCCCAAACGAATGCGTCCCCTTACTGTAGTCGGTCACCACCGCGGCGCCCAGCTGGCCCCAGTCGAACTTGGGATAGCTCTCGGTCGCACCAAAGTTGTTGTCGTACAGCAGCACCTGATAGCGACCGGTCGTTGCCGTGTCAGAACTCGGCAGATACGTCACGCTGTGCTGGCCCGCGTTGAGCGAAAAATCGCCCTGGGCCCGCAGCAGCTTGTCCTCAAAGCCCGAACCGGCTCATTGCCACTCCTTTCTATTTCTGGGTCCATCTTCTCACTGTTGGCGGCCGGAAATGATCCGTTTTCCTCCGTCCCCGAGAGGTCATTTTTTAGTACTTGAAGAAGCCCTCGCCCGAGCTTTCGCCCAGCTTGCCTTCGTCGAGCATTTTCTTGAGGACGGATGCCATGGCCTTAAAGTTGTAGGGCATCATCATCTTCTTGAGCAGCGGGCTCACCAGGCCCGGGACCTTCTGATACTGCATAACGATGTTGTACGCCGTCTGGATGCCCACGGTGTCGAATACGCGGAACGGGCCCTTGGGAGCGCCGGTGCCGCGCGTCCACGCGAGGTCGATGCTCTTGGGGTCACTCACACCCGAGACATACAGGTCAAGGCCCGAAAGCAGCCATGGCACCAGCATGGAATTGAGCAGATAGCCGTTCTTTTCCTTGTTGACGGGCAGGGCAAGCATACGGATATCGTTAGCAAAGTCGACGAGCTCATCGAAATAGCGCTTGTCGGTTTGGCTCTGGGCCATGACCTCGGTCATGTTGTTCTTCCAGATGGAGTTGGCAAAGTGCAGCGACAGGTACTTCTCGGGACGACCAGTGTACTTGGCAAAGGTGCTCGGCAGCAGCGTGGAGGAGTTGGTCACGACGACAGTCTTTTGCGGGAGGACCGGGGCGAGCTTCTTGTAGAAGTCAATCTTTGCCTGGGTATCCTCAGCCATAGACTCGATAACCAGGTCGGCGTCAGCCACTGCCTTGGCAAGATCGAGCTCCAGCTTGAGTGTGGAGTAGGCACGCTCAACGGCGGCGAGCGCCGCTTCCTTGTCGAAGGGCTGGCCGCTATCGGCGATACCGGCGCACCACTCGCCCGTGCCGTCCGCCATGCCCTCGATAGCCGCGATGTACTCCTCGCGCACATGATCGATCTTGGGCTGGGTGCGGCCGATGCTGCCCTCGCTGCGCAGCCAAATCGTTACATCAAAGCCGCAGTAGGCAGCCTGAAAGGCAATCTGGCTTCCCAGCACGCCGCCGCCGGCAACGCAAACGGTCTTGTAGCTCATGGAACGGTCCTCTCTTACGTAATTCCATAGATGTGTATTTATTCAACCGTAAGGAGGACGCGCGCTGGGGGTGGGTTCTATAAACGGACGGTAATTCGCGGCGAACGGCTACACCTGTTCATTAACTCAGGGCTTTACAGGCCGTTTTTTGGCGCTGCTGAACCGCTGTTTTCGGAAGTGCGGGGAAAAATCGGGTTTCGCCGACCAGATCGGCTTTTTTGACAACAAAACCGCAGGTCGCGGGAATCTAAAAAGGCGGTGTGCTCGGGAGGTTCGCGTTTTTCACCGCACTTCTGAAATCCGAGTCCGCGAAAGGCACCAGCAAGCCCATTTACGCAACATATGTCCAGCAAAAACGGGTGGTAGCCGGTACGACTACCACCCGTTTGTCTTATATCCGGCTCGAAGTAGGCCAACTACTTCTTAATACCGCGCCCCAGACGCTTGGCGACCGATGCAACGGCCTCCTCGCTGGCCGGCCCACAGCTCACGCAACCGTCATGGGCACGCATCTGACCGGTGACCTCATCCATCGCGAGCGGCGCCACCTTCTCGAGCTTAAAGCCCTTACCGGCGCGCATGTTTTCCTTGGCCACGCTGATCATGAGCTTAATGCGGTTGAGCTGGTTGACCTCAGACGCACCGGGGTCGTAGTCCACCGCGACGATGTTGCTCTCGGGATGCTGGCGGCGCAGCTCCTTGATCACGGCCTTGCCCACCACGTGATTGGGCAGGCACGCGAAGGGCTGCGTGCAGATGATGTTGGGCGCACCGTGATCGATCAGGTCGAGCATCTCGGCCGTGAGCAACCAGCCCTCGCCCATGTTGTTGCACACCGAAAGCACCGTACGGGCCTTGTCCGCCATGGTGCCGATGCGCTCGGGTACCTCAAAGCGCTCGGACTTCTCGAGCAGCTCTTCCACCGGCGTACGCATCCAGTCCACGAGCTTAATGAGCGCCTGCATACCAGCGCGCGTAGTGGCAGAGCTTCCCAGCTCGTCCTTCTGCAGCTCGGCGTTGCTCATGGAGTACAGGAAGAAGTCGAGCAGGCCCGGCACCACGGCCTCGCAGCCCTCGCGCTCGATAACGTCAACCACGTGGTTGTTGGCCGTAGGGTGGAACTTGACCAAGATCTCGCCGACCACGCCCACGCGCGGCTTGGTGCCCTCGCCCACGAGCGGCATGGTGTCGAACGCGCGGATGGCCTCGCGGCACAGCTTGGTGTAGTTGTGGCGGTTAAACTTGGGCGCCAGCTTGCGAGCGCGCGCCATGTACTCCTCGTAGAGCGCGTTGGCGGCACCGGGCGTAGCCTCGTACGGGCGGCAGCGATAGAGCATCTGCATCATCACGTCGCCAAAGAGCACCGCGTAGACTGCCTGCTTAAGCAGCGCCGGCGTAATCTTAAAGCCAGGGTTGTCCTCGCCCAGCGCCACGGCCGAAAGCGAGATCACCGGGATCTCGGGGTGGCCGCTCTCGCGCAGGGCCTTGCGGATGAGTGCGATGTAGTTGGTGGCACGGCAGCCGCCGCCGGTCTGGCTGATAACCACGGCTGTCTTGGACAGGTCGTATCGACCGCTCTCGATGGCCTCCATAATCTGGCCCGTTACCAGGATCGACGGATAGCAAATATCATTGTTCACATAGCGCAGGCCGGCCTCGACGGCATCGTGATCGGTCGAGGGCAGCAGCTCCAAGTTGTAGCCAGCACCACGGAACACCTCTTTGACCAGGTCAAAGTGGATCGGCGCCATCTGCGGGCACAGGATGGTGTAGCCCTCCTCGCGCATCTGCTCGGTAAAGGGCACCTTGGGCCACGCGGTCGAAGCACTCTCGCGCTGCGCCTCGAACGTGTACTTACGGCTCGCGAACGCGGGGGCATCCGTGGAGGGCGCCACCGGCGCGGCATCGCCCTGCTCGTAAGTCTCGCCCGCGGCCGTAGCATCGGCCAAGCGCTCGGCCTCCTGGTCCTTGAGCGCCGCCATGAGCGAGCGAATACGGATACGCGCGGCGCCCAAGTTGGACACCTCGTCAATCTTGAGCACGGTGTAAATCTTGCCGCTGGCCTCCAGGATCTCCTGCACCTGATCAGTGGTCAGAGCGTCCAGGCCGCAGCCGAAGGAATTGAGCTGGATCAGGTCCAGGTCGTTGCGCATCGTCACAAAACGGGCGACGGCGTACAGGCGGCTGTGATACATCCACTGATCGACGACGCGAATCGGACGCTCGGGCTTCACCAGATGCGCGAGCGAATCCTCGGTAAAGACCGCAAAGCCAAAGCTCGAGATAAGCTCGGGCAGGGCATGGTTGATCTCGGGGTCGTTATGGTAGGGACGACCGGCGAGCACGATGCCGTGACCGCCGTGGTCCTCGACCCACTTGAGAGCCTCCTCGCCCATGGTCTGGATATCCTCGTGGAAGCGCGCGTCGGCCTCAAAAGCAGCGTTGACGGCGGCATCAACCTCGGAGCGCGTGATTTTAGGACCGCGCACGCGACCGCGACCGGCCTCAGCATCGGCCACACGGTCGACGGCGAGCACCTGGTACAGGCGGCGCTTGAGCTCGGTCTTGTCGTGATACGGCACAAACGGATACAGGAACTCGATGTTCTGCTCGCGGATCTCGTCAATATTGAGCGCCAGCGCCGTGGGGTAGCTCATGACGATGGGGCAGTTATAGCAGTTGCCAGCCGTCGGATCCTCCTTGCGCTCCCAACGCACGCACGGCATCCAGATAAAGTCGACGTCACGGTCGATGAGGTTCATCACGTGGCCGTGGCTCATCTTGGCCGGATAGCACACGCTCTCGGACGGCATGGACTCGATGCCCGCCTGGTAGGTCTTTTTGCTCGACTGGTCGGACAGCTGCACGCTAAAGCCCAGGCGCGTAAAGAACGCATGCCAGAAGGGGTAGTTCTCGTACATGTTGAGCGCACGGGGGATACCCACGGTACCACGCGGGGCCTCGTCGGGGCTCAGCACCTCGCGGTTAAAGAGCAGCTCGTTTTTCTTTTTGAAGAGGTTGGGGGCCTCAGTCTTCTGCTTTTTGTGGCCAGCGCCCTTCTCGCAGCGGTTGCCGGTAATGAAGCGCCTGCCGCCGCCAAAGTCGTTGACGGTAAGCTGGCAGTTGTTAGAGCAACGGCCGCAGCGGACATGCTTTTGCGTCACGGTGAGGTGCGCGATGTCTTCGGCCGAAAGGATGGTCGAAGTGCCGTCGGCACCGGCACGATCGCGGGCGAGCAGGGCCGCACCGTAGGCGCCCATGCAGCCGGCGATGTCGGGACGCACGGCATGTACGCCGGTGAGCTGCTCAAATGCGCGCAGCGTGGCATCGGACATAAAGGTACCGCCCTGGACGATCACCTGGCTGCCGATCTCTTTGGGATCGCGCAGCTTAATGACCTTGAACAGGGCATTCTTGATGACGGAATAGGACAGGCCGGCCGCGATGTCGCCTACCGTGGCGCCTTCCTTTTGCGCCTGCTTGACGCGCGAGTTCATAAAGACTGTGCAGCGACTTCCCAGGTCGACGGGGGCCTTGGCATGGATGGCGGCATCGGCGAAGGCGCGCACGTCCATGTTCATAGAGACGGCGAAGCTCTCGATAAAGCTACCGCAACCCGACGAGCAGGCCTCGTTGAGCATGATGTGCTCGATAACGCCGTCCTTGACGCGCAGGCACTTCATGTCCTGGCCGCCGATGTCCAGAATGAACTCGACGCCGGGCAGGAACGCCTTGGCGCCGCGCAGGTGCGCGACAGTCTCGATCTCGCCGGAATCGGCCTTGAGGGCCTCGATGAGCAGCGCCTCGCCGTAGCCCGTGGTGGTCACGTGGCCGATAGTGCAGCCGGCGGGGATGTGGTTGTAGAAATCGGCCATGATGACCTTGGCCGTGCCCAGGATGTCGCCGTTGTTGTTGCCGTACCAGGTGTGCAGCAGCTGACCGTCCTCGCCCACGAGCGCGGCCTTCATGGTGGTGGAGCCGGCGTCGATGCCGATGAACACGCGGCCGGTGTAGCCGTCGAGCTTGCCCTTGGGGACGACTTCCTGGTCGTGGCGGGTCTTGAACTCGACAAAGTCCTCGTCGTTGGCAAAGAGCGGATCCAGGCGCTCGACCTCGGCACCCTGCGTGTCACCCAAGCTGTCGATAGCCTCGATGAGCTGTGGGAACGTGCTGAGCTTATTGGACTCGTGCGCCATGGCGGCGCCGCTCGCCACAAACAGGTGGGCGTTTTGGGGCACGATACGGTGCTCCTCGTCCAGGTTGAGCGTGAGGTAGAAGCGGTGGCGCAGCTCGGAGAGGTACTGCAGCGGGCCGCCCAGGAAGGCGACGTTGCCGCGGATGGGACGGCCGCACGCCAGGCCCGAGATGGTCTGGGTCACGACAGCCTGGAAGATGGAGGCAGCCACGTCCTCGGGGCGGGCACCCTCGTTGAGCAGCGGCTGGACGTCGGTCTTGGCAAAAACGCCGCAGCGGCTGGCAATGGGATAGATGGTGGTGGCGTTGGCCGCGAGTTCGTTAAGGCCGCTGGCGTCAGTGTGCAGCAGGGTTGCCATCTGGTCGATGAACGCGCCCGTGCCGCCGGCGCAGGTGCCGTTCATGCGCTGCTCGATGCCGTTGTCGAAATAGATGATCTTGGCGTCCTCGCCGCCCAGCTCGATGGCGACATCGGTGGCTGGGATGAGGGTCTCGACGGCGCGCTTGCTGGCGATGACCTCCTGGACAAACTCCAGGTCGAGCCACTGGGACAGCAGTAGGCCGCCCGAGCCGGTAATGGCGCAGGTCATCTGGGCCGTCGGCAGCACGGTCGCAGCGCCCTCGAACAGGTCGCGGGCGCAGGCGCGGACGTCGGTGTGGTGGCGCTGGTACTTGGCGTAGACGATCTGGTTGTCGTCGTTGAGCACGGCGAGCTTAACGGTAGTGGAACCCACGTCGATGCCCAGGTGCAGGTTGCCGCGGGCGGCCTCGGGGTTGAAGATCGCGCCTTCGGGGGCCTGGGCGGCGGCTACGGGCTCAGCGGCGGTGGCGGGCTCGCTGACGACGGACGTCTCCCCTGCCACGTTCTTGGCATCGGCAACTGCCTCGGCAACTTTCTCGGCAGCCGCGGCCGCAGCCTTCTGCGCGGCGTCCACCACGGTGGGCGCGACCTCACGCGCGGCAGCGACCATACGGTCCTTGATGCCCTCGACGAGTTTGCTCATTGTCTCTCCTCTTAGTTGTTGGACTCGACGGTTGCGGCGGTGTCGGCCGCGTCCTCGAGCTGCAGGTTCAATAGCTTCATGCCGTATTCCGGCACGTTGATATCGATGGGTTGGCCATACAGGTCACCAGGGCGCACAAAAGCGAGCACCGTCATAATGCGCGCCATGGCCTCGGGCGATTCGGTGAGCCCGCGCTCAAACCAGCGCTGAATCATGCCGACCTCGGCGCTCACGACGTAGGTAACGTAGTAGTCAAAGAACGTGCCCAGCGCCAGGCCCAAAATGCCCGTCTGTGCACGCGGCACCACAGCCTCACGCGCGGTGTCGATGATTCTTTTAATGAAGGCCTGGTCGCCGCCCGGACCCAGCAGCGCACCAATTAAGTCGCGGTTGGCCGCAAGATAACGCAGCAGCTCAACCGAACCGGGCGCCGGCTCGAGCTCATCGATGTTGTGATAGAGATCAGGCAGCTGAGCTGCGGTGATGAGCTCAATGCGCTCACGGATCTCGGCCAGCAAGCCGTCCTCGATTTGATTGATAAAGTCAGGAATATCGCGGTAGTGCGAATAGAACGTTCGGCGCGTAAGACCGGCGCGCTCGGTGAGCGACGCGACGTTAATGCGCGAAAGGTCGCCGCTTTCGGCAAGCTCGCTGGCAAGTGCCTGGCGAAGGGCACGCTGCGAGCGAAGGGACCGGCGATCGCATTTCTCGAGCTGGGACAAGCGTCCTCCTTGTTACTCAGCCTGTGCGCTATTGCACAGTGCGAGTATTATTGCACACCGTGTGCATCAACACGTAAAGGCAATATTTAGGATGTGACGAAGAGCAGTCCCTTTGTCACATTCAGCGACCGCCTAGGTTGTGCCAGTTGTGCCCGGCTTTTGGAGTGGCATTGCCGATTGTTCAAAATGTCATTCGTGGGTAGAATAGTGTCGGCGGCAGCCCAAGTTCTGGAAAGCTGGGCAGCGCCGTTGTTTGCATTAGGGGGTCAACGCCTTAGCGGCGGCGACCCCTTCTGTTGCGCTTCGAACGCTGCTTGAGTGCCTCGGAAAGGCCGACAAGCGCCGTGAAGAACGAGACCAAAGCGGTCAGAAGTCTCACGAAATCAATCAAATCGGTCATGGGCATCACCTCCCATCAGATGGAGGGCGCTGCCCGACACATGGAGCTGCCGTCAACGATACCGATTCTATCAAAACTTAGTTATATATACGAATATATGTTCGCATGCCAAAGGTGCAGGGTTCTCATGAAAAAGGGGCTGTCCCTTTGTCACATTATTCGATGACGGTGCGGGAGTTTTGCTTGCGCATGGTGGCGAGCATGTGTTTGGGGACGGCGTGGACCATGCAGCTGCCGATAGTCGCGCTCGCGGCGGCCTTGGCCGCGTCACTGCCATTCTTGGTGGCATAGCTGTGACGGAAACGCTTGAGCATGGCGATGTCGTTGCCGCCGTCGCCGTAGACCGCGACCTCATCCTCGGCAATACCGTAGTAGCCCGCCAGCCAAGCCACACTCTCGCCCTTGTTACACGCCACGTCCGTGATCTCGAACATCACCGGATCGAACGGCGCGTTGACCACGCGGTCCGAGCGCTCGGCCAAATACGCCTTAAGGTCGCGCTCCAGCTCGGGCGAGGTCACGCGACAATTGATCTTGCATACATCGTGACGCAAGATATCGCCGATCGACTGATCGAAATACTGCTCCTCGTGATACCCGCCACGTGCACGCATGCCGCGCATCACGATGCGCTTGATAGGGCTGTCCTTCTTAAAACCCGCCTGGTGCATCTCGAACGAACCGCTCGAGAACATGCCGTCGGGCGTGGAGCAGTCGAAGCAAATGTCCGGGAACGCCTTGAGCAACTCCTCGGTAACCTGTGGGTCGATGGTCCAGGTTTTGAGTACCTCGCCATGGCTGTCGCGCACGATGGATCCGTTGGAGCAGCAGGCGTCAAGCGCCAGGCCCGTAAAGCCATGCTCGCCGACCGACAGCGTCGAGCGTCCGGTCGCGGGAACCACATGCAGGCCAGCCTCGGTCAGCTCGCGAATGGCACGGCGAATGGTCCCGTCTGCCTCGTGCAGGGCATTCAACAGCGTTCCGTCTAAGTCACTCGCAAACATCTTGATCATGGATATGCCTCTCCTTCGTCTGCACGATATTGTAGACGAAGGAGAGGCACGCCCGTCAGGCGAAAGATTGTCCTACACCGCGGCAGGACCGTGTTCGCCGGTACGGATGCGGATGACTTCCTCGACCGGCTCGACCCAAATCTTGCCGTCTCCAACGGCACCGGTGCGGGCGGCATTGCAGATGATGTCGACAATGCCGTCGACGTGCCCATCGGCACAAATAAGCGTGAACTGTACCTTAGGGATCGTGTTGACAAGCAACTCATTGCCGCGCACGTATTCCTTCCAGCCATGCTGTGCGCCGCAGCCCTGCACCTGGTTGATAGTCATGCCACGAACATCGGCAGCAAACAACGCGTCTTTGAGAACCTCAAGCTTTTCCTGGCGCACGATAGCCGTGATCTTTTTCATAGTAAATTCCTCTCTTTAAGAGTTAGTCTGACAGAACGTTAGAAACCGCTAGTCCAGACCACTAAACGAAGGATACGCGCTCTCGCCGTGCTGACTCGCGTCCAGGCCCAGCGCCTCGTCGGCCTCGTCCACGCGCAGGCTGCCGTGGAACAGCGCCTTGACCACCGTGGCGATCACCAAGTCGAGCACCAGCACAATAGCAACCGTCACCACAATGCCCAAGATCTGCGAGATGAGCAGCGACACGTCACCCGTGTAGAACAGGCCACCTTTACCGGTCCACGAGAGCTCCGGCACGCAGAACAGGCCTGTGAGCACGCCGCCCAAGATGCCGCCGATACCGTGGCAACCGAACGCGTCGAGCGCATCGTCGTAGCCAAATTTGGTCTTAAGATGGCTGATGGCCAGGTAGCAGACGGGAGATACGATCAGGCCCATGACCAGCGCCGCCCACGGCTCGACAAAGCCCGCGCCCGGCGTGACCACCACAAGGCCCGCAACCAGACCGGTGCTGGCGCCCACCAGCGTGGGGCGACCGGTTTGCACGCGCTCGACGGCAAGCCACGAGACCATGCCCGCTGCGCTAGCCGTCACGGTGTTGAGGATGGCGAGTGCCGCCACGGCGTCGGCCTTAAACTCGCTGCCGCCGTTAAAGCCAAACCAGCCAAACCAAAGCAGCCCGGCGCCCAGCGCCACAAACGGCACGTTATGCGGACGATAGCTCACCATGCCAAAGCCGCGACGACGGCCGAGCATTAAGCAGAGGACCAGGCCGGTAAGACCGGACGAAATGTGTACCACGTCGCCGCCAGCAAAGTCGAGTGCGCCGATGATGTCGCCGATAAAGGAGCCATCGCCGCCCCAAACCATGTGGGCGAGCGGCGCATAGACCACAAGCAGCCAAATGCCCAGGAAGGCCGTCATGGCACCGAACTTAACGCGGCCGGCCAGGCTGCCCGTGACGATAGCAGCCGTGATCATGGCAAACGCCATCTGGAAGGCGATGTTGATGATCTGAGGGTAGGCGGCACCGTCCGCGGCATTGCCCTCGGCCGCCTGCAGCACCTGGTTGAGTACCGGCAGGCACAGCAGCTGGTCAAGGCCTCCAATAAACGGGCTGGAACCGTCGCCGCCGTAGGCCAGCGACCAGCCGGCAACAATCCACAGCACACCAACCAGGCCAATGGCGCCAAAGCACATAAGCATGGTGTTGATGACATTTTTGCGCCTGGACAGGCCGCCATAGAAAAACGCCAGACCCGGTGTCATTAAAAACACGAGCATGGTGCAGATGAGCATAAACGTTGTCGATCCCGTATCGTACATTCGCTCCCCCTTGATCGCATGAACGTTGTCGGCGCCCATAATGCGGCCGAGGGGCAACTGGTGTAGACCAGATACGGCGTTGTTAAACGCTGCGTTGTCGAATGGAAACGGTGCCGCAATCTTGGAAACGGCGCGGCAACGGACGCGAAACGAACGGGAAATACGCGAGCAAGGAAGCCGTGAGCGCGCCCGTCCCGGCTAGTGGCGGAACAGCTCGCGGGCTCGGTCACGAAGGTCGGTAGCTCGGATGACGCCCTCGTAGCGGTTGATACGCAAGCGCGGGAAGGCATTGAAGAAGCGCAGGTCGCGGCGGCTGAGTGACACGCTCGGCACCGGACGGCTTATGCGCTTGCCGGCAAGGCGACGACTGAGCGACGGACGCGGCATGCTCGGCGCGGCATCGGCCACGCGGCGGGCGGCAAGCGCCAGGCCGCGAGCACCATCCGCGATAAACGTCGGCATTGAAGCCTTCTCGCGCAGGGCATCGAGCGCGGCGTCACCCAGCTCGGCCAGCCACGCGTTAACGGCACGGCTACGGATGTGCGTCTGTGTCACCGAGTCAATCGTCGATTCGGGAATGCGCTCGAGCATGGAGTCAGACGCATCGGCAAGCGACTCATTGATGCGGTCGGCAAGGTCGGCACGCACACGCTCCAGCTGATCAGACAGACGCCGCCAGCTCGCCAACGAGCACACCGCGTCGACCATCATCGCGACCGCGACGATAAAGGCGGACAACCGCACAATCAGCACCGGCAGATGGCCAAGCAGCCCCAGCAATGCCGGCTCCACTAAACGGCAAATACACAACGAACCCAAGCCAAACGCGCAGGCCCAGTACAGACAGATGCGTCCGTGCAAGTTAAACGGCAGGTGCGAGTAATCCCAAAAGCGAGCGCCCGTTGTTTTTTCCAACAGCACGCCCACGCTGTACTCAATCACGCTGCATACGAGCGCTGCAGCGACAAACTGGCTCGAGGCATCCGGAATCCCGCGCAACAGCAGCCAGCAGGCAATGCCGCCCACACCATAGATAGGACAACACGGCCCCAGCAAAAAGCCACTGTTGGCAAATCGTCCGTGATTGAGCATGGCGCATACTGTCGATTCCCATGCCCAGCCGCAAAAACCGTAGAAGGCAAACGAGAGCACCAGTGCCGAAAGCGGGCAGGCGGCAAGCGTCGCGCCGTCAAAGGACATGTCGATCGCGGTCCCCACCGTCTACCCTCTCCTCTTTTCACTCGATGCTTTACTCACGCTATCGTCCGTCTCGTCCTTGCGCGGCAGGCGGCCGGCGACCGTCTCACGCAGAGCACACCATTTATCCGCCAGACAAACAATCCACGCCTCGCGACACGTCGGCGGCACCGGCACCAGCGGAAACATATGCCGCACGATAATATTCCGCTCGCGCGGCGTCAGCTCAAAATCTTCTTCGGCACGCGCCAGGGCAAAAAATGGATGTCGAAATCCGTGCAGTCGATGGCTCGGGTCGGGGTCGTGCCAATCATAGAGAAAGTAGTCGTGCAGCAAGGCCCCGCGCAGCAACGAAGCACGGTCGACCGAAATGCCAGCACGGCCCAAGCGCTCGGCAAAGGACAGGCTCGCCCGCGCTACCGAAGTCACATGTGCATAGACCGTCACGTCGCCATGCTGGATAAACTCGCGCGTCAGGTCCAAGCGGCCCGCCTGGGCCAGCTGGCGGGCGGCATAGTCGACCTCGTGCGCGATTTTCTCGGCACGAACGGCATCGGACATGCTGCCTCCTTCCAGCGGCTCATGGCGACAAGCCACGGCCTGTGCACAATCGATAAAAACATCATGGAACACATCAGTATGGCATCGGACAAAACGTTTTGCCCCACCAGTTGGCGAATCACCGCGCCGCCGTCACATATCAAACGCCAAAATGTGCGAGACTGTCTTGTGCAATTGTGTCGGCCGAGGGAGCGCCGACGCTCGATTCGCATGGAGTAACCCACAACGATGCTGCTTACGCAAACGACAACGCCCGAGGACGTCAAGGCCCTTAATCGTGCCGAGCTCCCGCAGCTCTGCGACGAGATTCGCCACGCCATCCTCGAAAGCTCCGCCGCCGTCGGCGGGCACGTTGCCCCCAACCTGGGCGTCGTTGAGCTTACGGTTGCGCTTCATCGCGTGTTTAACTCCCCCATCGACAAAATTGTCTTTGACGTGTCGCACCAGACCTACGCCCACAAGGCGCTGACGGGGCGCGCGTACACTTATATCGATCCGAAGCGCTTTGGCGAGGCCTCTGGCTTTGCCAATCCCGACGAGTCCGAGCATGACCTGTTCGCCATGGGTCACACCTCGACCTCGGTGAGCCTGGGCTGCGGCCTAGCGCACGCTCGCGACCTGGCGGGCGATGCGTACAACGTCATCACCATCATTGGCGACGGCTCGCTTTCGGGCGGTCTGGCGTTTGAGGGCTTTAACAATGCCGCCGAACTCGATAGCAACCTGATCATCATCGTCAACGATAACGACCAGTCCATTGCCGAGAACCATGGCGGCCTGTATCGCAATCTGGCCGAGCTGCGCGCCAGCAACGGCACCTGTGAGCGCAACGTTTTCCGCGCGATGGGGCTCGACTACCGCTATCTGGACGCCGGTAACGATGTGTTGGCCCTCGTCGACGCGCTGCAGGAACTGCGCAATATCGATCATCCCATCGTGCTGCACGTCTCCACCGCCAAGGGCAAGGGCTTTGAGCCGGCCCAGAGCGACCCCGAGCGCTGGCACCACGTGGGTCCGTTTGATATGGCGACTGGCCGCAAGCTCTGCCCGGGCCATCCGAGCGAGCCTGCGCCGCGCACCTATGCCGACATTACGGGCGAGGCGCTCAGCGCCGCCATCGAGCGCGATCCGCAGGTCGTGGGCATCACGGCCGCCACGCCCTACATCATGGGCTTTACACCCGAGCTTCGCGCTGCCGCCGGCAAACAGTTCGTCGATGTGGGCATTGCCGAGGAGCACGCCGTGACCTTTGCCACCGCGCTTGCGCGCTCGGGCGCCAAGCCAGTCTTTGGTGTGTACGGCACGTTTTTGCAGCGCGCCTACGACGAGCTGTGGCACGACCTGTGCCTCAACGACGCCCCCGCAACCATCCTGGTGTTTGGTGCGTCAATCTTTGGCACCACATCCGAGACGCATCTCTCGTTCTTCGATATTTCCATGCTGGGCGCTCTTCCCAACATGCACTACTTGGCGCCGGTCTGCATGGAGGAATATCTGTCCATGCTGAGCTGGTCGCTCGACCACCGCGAGCATCCCGTGGCGATCCGCGTACCGGGCATCGGCCTGGTGAGCCGTCCCGATCTGGCACCCGCCGAAGACACCGACTACAGTGCCGTTCGCTACAACGTGGTGCGTCAGGGCCGCGACGTTGCCGTGCTCGCACTCGGCGATTTCTTTGAGCTGGGCGAGCGCGTGGCAAACCGCTTGGCCGCCGAGTACGGCATCGAGGCCACGCTCGTCAACCCGCGCTTTGCAACCGAGCTCGACCGCGAGTTCCTCGACAGCCTTGCCGCCGAGCATCGCGTTGTCGTCACCCTCGAGGACGGCATCTTGGACGGCGGCTGGGGCGAGCGTGTGGCATGTTATCTGGCCTGCACGCCGCTGCGCACGCGCACCTTCGGCATCGCCAAGGGCTTCCCCGACCGCTACGACCCCAACGAGCTGCTCGCTCAGAACGGCATGGCGGTCGAGAACATGGCCGCCGAAGCCGCAAGGCTACTCAACGAGTAAGAAAACCTCCGCAAGGGAAGCGCCCCTGCGGAGGTTTTTGTTTGCGCGACGCGATTATCTCAATCTGTAACATCTAGGGCCCGAATTTCCGTCTAACTGTTACAGATCTAGATAAGACGTCGTAGTCCCAGACCTTTGTCTCAATCTGTAACAGATAGGGACCTTTTGACCGTCCAGATGTTACAGATTGAGACATTCGAATTCCCCTGAAGAGAAAATCTCGATCTGTAACAGTTACTCGGCAAAAATGGCTGCAGATGTTACAGATTGAGACAAAGCAGCGAGACAGGCCACCACATCTGCAAGAACCACCACAAAGGCGCCTGTCCCTTTTTGGTAGGTAGAATTACCCATAAGGCAAGTATGTTTCTGAGTTATTTCGTGTTGACCTATTTGAGCGGGATAGGGTATAACTCTACTCAACCGCTAGGGATTTTATTGAGAAAGGTGTTCTACTATGAGCAAGAACCTCTCCCAGCAGGTCGTTCTCGACCGCCGCGGCTTCGTTGCCGCCACCTTCGCAACCGTCGCCGGCCTTGGTCTTGCCGGCTGCTCCGACACCAGCGCCGAGGCCGACAAGGGTTCCGCCGCCGGCTCCTCCAAGAGCTCCAATGATACCGAGGCTTCCACCACGCTCGACGCTAAGGCATTCGACAAGCTCGTCGACAACGGCCCCAAGGCCGATGACGACGCCATCGCCGCCAGCGCCTGGGCCACGGCCGTCAAGGACGCCGGCGTCTTTAAGATCGGTGGCGTTCAGACCTCCACGCTCTTCTCCCTCCTCAACGAGAAAGACGGTCAGACCCGCGGCTTCGATGCCGGTATCGCACAGCTCCTGTCCAACTACATTCTGGGCGAGAACAAGGTCGAGATCACCCAGGTGACCTCGGACACGCGCGAGTCTGTCCTGCAGAACGGCCAGGTCGACGCCGTCTTTGCCACCTACACCATCACTGACGAGCGCAAGAAGCTCGTCTCCTTTGCCGGTCCCTACTACTACACCCAGCAGGCTATCCTGGTGCTCGCCGATAACGACGACATCAAGAGCGTCGACGACCTGGCCGACAAGAGCGTCGCCGTCCAGTCCGGCTCCAACGGCCCCGCCATCCTGGAGGAGCTCGCTCCCAAGGCCAGCCAGCAGGAGTTCAAGACCGACGAGGAGGCCCGCCAGGCACTCCAACAGGGTCGTGTTGACGCCTACGTCATCGATAACAACATGCAGCAGAGCGCCCTGGTCCGCGAGCCCGGCAAGTACAAGATCGCCGGCAAGCCCTTCGGCAGCAAGGAGCCCTACGGCATCGGTCTGCCGCTCGATTCCGACGGCGTCGCCTTTGTCAATGACTTCCTTAAGAAGATCGAGGACGACGGCACCTGGACCGAGCTGTGGCAGATCTGCATCGGCGACCGCACGGGCGACACCAATGTTCCCGAGCTGCCCGAGATCGGCGCCTAGGCAACGAGCCTGGTAACGGCCGCAACGAAACCATATGGAAACGCACGATGCGCTTTATTGCGGTAAACTGTTTCCTCACAGAGTTGTCGGGGCTTCCGTACACACGGGAGCCCCTTTCCTTATCGGCGGGAGGTCCGCATGAGTCTCTCCGAACTCTGGTCGCTCTATGGCCAGAACTATATCGACGCACTGCTAGCAACCTGGGGTATGACGCTTGAGTCGTTTGCCATCGCCATGGTGCTGGCCGTCGCCGTCACCGTGATGCGCGTGTCGCCGCTCAAGCCGCTGCGCGTCTTTGGCGACCTGTATGTCCAGGTCTTCCGTAACATCCCCGGCATCGCGCTGCTCATCATCGTCGTCTATGCGCTGCCGCCGCTCAAGGTCGTTCTGCCCTACCGCACCTGCGTTATCGTCGCCACGGTCCTTTTGGGCTCGGCCTTTGGCTCCGAGAACTTTATGAGCGGCATCAACACCGTCGGCGTCGGCCAGGTGGAAGCCGCACGTTCACTCGGCATGAGCTTCAATCGTATCCTCGCCAAGATCGTGATTCCGCAGGCACTGCGCTCGAGCGTGCTGCCCATGACCAACCTCTTTATCGCCGTCATGCTCACCACCGCGCTCGGCAGCCAGGTGCCGCTTAAGCCGCAAGAGCTCACCGGCGTGGTGAGCTACATCAACACGCGCTCGCTCGGCGGCGTCGCCGCGTTCTTTATCTCGGCGCTCGGCTACCTGGGCACGGCCTTTGTGGTGAGCCACATTGGCAACTACATCGATAAGAAGGTGAGGATCCTTCGATGAGCAAGCACTCCTCCCCTGCGCTTACCATGCGCGATGCGCTCTACGAGGCTCCCGGCCCCAAGATGCGCGCCAAGATTCGCATCGGCACCGCCATCTCACTCGTTGCCGTCGCCGCGCTCATCGTCCTCGTGTTGCAGCGCTTTTATGTGACCGGTCAGCTTTCGGTCCACTATTGGTATTTCTTTACGCACCTCACCACCTGGAAGTTCTTACTTGCCGGCTTTGAGGGCACCGTTAAAGTCGCACTCACCGCCGGCGCCATCGCGCTGGTACTGGGCTTAGGCCTTATGCTCGGCCGCACCAGCGACATCAAGCCGCTGCAGCTGGTCTGCCGCGTGCTCACCGATTTCTTCCGCGGCGTGCCGAGCCTGCTGTTCATCTACTTCTTCTTTTTGGTGCTGCCCCAGTACAAGATCGCGCTACCGTCGTTTTGGATGCTCACGCTTCCCGTCGCGCTCGCCGCAGCCGGCGTACTCGCCGAGATCTTCCGCGCCGGCGTCAACGCCGTGCCGCGCGGCCAGGTCGAGGCGGCCCAGGCGCTCGGTCTCTCCAAGGCCAAAATCACCTTTAAAATCGTGTTGCCGCAGGCTATTCGGTTTATCATTCCGTCGTTGATTTCGCAGCTTGTGGTCGTAGTCAAAGACACCACCGTCGCCTACGTGGTGAGCTACCCCGACCTCATGCAAAATGCCCGCGTGCTCATTACCAACTACGACGCCCTCGTGTCGGTCTACCTGGTAATCGCGGTCATCTACATCCTCATCAACGTCGCAATTAACAAGGCCGCTGTCTACGTTTCGCACAAGACCGGCGCGACCATCATCCGCTAACGCTTTACCATTTCGAGTCATAAGGAGCCGAGCACCATGGCACAGAGTACCTCTTCCACCGGCAATCAGCCGTTAATCGAGCTCAAGCACGTCGATAAGCACTATGGCGATCTGCACGTCCTCAACGACATCAATCTCTCGGTCGACCGCGGCGAGGTCGTCGTTGTGATCGGTCCCTCGGGCTCGGGCAAGTCGACCATGTGCCGCACCATCAACCGCCTGGAAACCATCGACTCGGGCGAGATTCTCATCGAGGGCGAGCCCCTGCCGCAAGAAGGCAAGGATCTTGCCCGCATGCGTGCCGAGCTGGGCATGGTGTTCCAACAGTTCAACCTGTTTGCACATATGACCGTACTGCAGAACGTCATGCTGGGGCCGGTCGACGTGCTGGGCGTGTCCAAGGAAGAAGCTCGTGAGCGCGCCATGGACCTGCTGAGCCGCGTGGGCGTGGCCGAGCAGGCCGATAAGGTGCCCGCACAGCTCTCGGGCGGCCAGCAGCAGCGCGTGGCCATCGCCCGCTCGCTTGCCATGCAACCCAAGGCCATGCTCTTTGACGAGCCCACGAGCGCCCTCGATCCCGAAATGATCAACGAGGTGCTCGAGGTCATGGTCCGTCTGGCCCAGCAGGGCATGACGATGATCGTCATCACGCACGAGATGAACTTCGCCCGCCGCGTTGCCGATCGCGTCGTGTTTATGGCCGACGGCCAGATCGTGGAAACCGGCATACCCGACGAGTTCTTCGACCATCCCCAGACCAAGCGCGCCCAGGACTTCCTCAACTCCATCAAGGGCCACTAACCAGACCGCCCACCCGCCAGCCATGCCCATCCAAACTCGAAAGTTACACCTATGATCGGAACTCGCACTTCATCGTCCTACACCCCCGCATGTCGACGTCGCCCCCGCCGACCGTCCGCTCATCCTCGTCGCGCCGCGCTGGGAAGAGGCAGAGCCGTTTTTAACCGAGATGCTCTCCCCCAACGAGGAAATCGCAAGTGTCTT
The DNA here is from genome assembly GCF_902501475.1 of Collinsella aerofaciens. GTDB lineage: Bacteria > Actinomycetota > Coriobacteriia > Coriobacteriales > Coriobacteriaceae > Collinsella > Collinsella aerofaciens_AL. The sequence goes on from NZ_CABWIF010000057.1 coordinate 90,179, forward strand.
TGTCGATGCCATCCTTGCCGCTGGCGGCCTGCCGCTGCAGATGTCCATCACCGAGGACATTGAGGTCATCCGCCATTACGTCGATATCGCCGACGGCATCGCCATTCCCGGCGGCCCCGATGTCAATCCCAAACGTTGGGGCGATGATCGACCCTACGACCCCACCCTCTGCTGCGAGATCCGCGATAGCTTTGAGTTTAAGCTGGTCGGCGAGGTGCTTCGCGCCAAAAAGCCGCTCTTTACCACGTGCCGCGGCACGCAGCTGCTCAACGTCGCTACCGGCGGCACCCTGTGCATGGACGTGCCGAGCCTGGGCGCTCGCGAGGGCCGCACGCAGTGGCGCCATACCCACATGCTCAACGACCCCGTGCATCCCGTCGAGGTCGTGCCGGGCTCGCTGCTCGACCGCGCGGTTGGCGGGCACAGGTTGATCCAGACCAACTCGGCGCACCACTGCTGCGTCGATCGCCTGGGCAAGAGCACGCGCTTGGTCGCCAAGGCAACCGACGGCGTTCCCGAGTGCATCGAAGTCGAAGGTCAACCCTTCTGCCTGGGCGTGCAATGGCATCCCGAGTACACCTGGCAGACGCTCGAGACCGACTTTAACCTGTGGAAGTCGTTTGTCGAGGCAGCAGCCAAGGTCAAGCAGGCCCGCTAGCACGCGAACCACAAAACAGATAAGGGCGCCCCGCCGGCCACATGGTCCGGCGGGGCGCCCTTTTACCTATATGTGGCCGGCAAGCAGCCCAAGGCTCGTAAGCTCTTATTCAGCCGCCTCGCGCAGGGCCGACATCGTAGCCGCATATTGCTGCTGCAACGCATGCATTCCCTCGCGAGCGCCGTCAACGGCATCGGCGCCGCGCAGCGCCTCGGTCACCACAACCGCCGGCTCGTACAGATTATCGAATCCCAGGTTCTGGCTCACGCCCTTGAGCGTGTGCGCTGCCATAAAAGCACCTTCGGCGTCTCCCGCCGCCATGGCGGCCTCCAGCTTGTCCATGCTCTCGTCATCCAAAAATTTGAGGGCAAAGCGGGCAAGCATTTCCCCGCCCATCAGCCGAGCGCACGCGTCATCATAATTGGCGCCGATCTTCTCATACGCCTCACGCATGGAAATCATGGATTAAAACTCCTTTGGTCAAACTAAATCGTGGGAAACGCGACGACGTCGGCGGGGCGCGCCAACGTCTCGGCGATACGGTCTTGCACCTCGAGCAGACAGTCGAGCAACAGCGGGTTAAAGGTGCCGCACTTACCGTCCAGAATCATCTGGATAGCCTCCTTGTGCGGGATAGCGTCCTTGTACACACGCACGCTCGTCAGCGCATCGTACACGTCAGCTACCGAAACCACCTGTGCGGCGATGGGAATCTGGTTGCCCTTAAGGCCATCGGGATAACCCTTGCCGTCCCAGCGCTCGTGATGCCAACGCGCAATCTGGTACGCATATTCCATAAGCGCATTGCCGACGTGATGGCGACCCAGCTCAAGCAACATGTCGGCGCCGATCGTGGTATGCGTCTTCATAATCTCGAACTCCTCGGGCGTAAGGCGCCCGGGTTTGTTGAGAATCGCATCGTCAATCGACATCTTGCCGATATCGTGCAGCGCCGAAGCCAGGGCAATCGTGGAGCGCTCCTCATTGTCGAGGGAGATCGTGTCGCTACGCTGGACCAGGCAGTCAAGCAGCAGCTCGGTCAGCTTCTCGATGTTCGTAACGTGTCTGCCGCTCTCGCCGTTGCGAAGCTCCATGACGCCGGCCATGATGTCGATGAGCATGCGACTGTTCTTGACGCGCTCGTTGTACTGCTGGGACAGCAGGCTCGTAAGGCGGCGCTGTTTGGCGTATAGGCGGATGGTGTTGCTTACACGGCGGCGCACGACACGGGAGTCAAACGGGCGGTTGATATAGTCCGAGGCGCCCAGCTCGTACGCGCGCAGAACCATATCATCGGAGTCTTCGCTCGAAATCATGATGAAAGGCAGATTGTCGATACCCGATCGGCGAGACAGATCGCCCAACACCTCAAAGCCGCTTATGCCCGGCATGACAATATCCAGCAGCACGAGCGACAACTCATCGCCATAGCGGTCGACCATGTCGAGCGCCGTACGACCGTTGTCGGCCTCGAGGATGCAATACTCGTCCTTGAGCATCTCGTTGAGAATGGCTCGGTTCATCTCGGAGTCATCGACAATAAGCACCAAAGGCTTTTCGCTTTGGAAGGCTTCGATGGAATCGGCATCGGTCACGACCGTACCGGCTTTTGCCTTAGCGCGGCTCAATAACTGGACAGCGCGGCCAACGCCCTCATCGACCGTCTCGCCATGAATGCGAACGCCACCAACACATGCCGTCAAGCTCACGTACTCATGGCCCGGAACAATCGTGGCATGAACGGCATCGGACACCTGATGCAGGCGACGGGTGAAGTCATCGGAGGGAATATTGGGCATGACGACCACAAATTTGTCGCAGCCATAGCGTACAAGCTCGTCAGTCGAACGAATTCCGCTGCGTATGGCCGTCGCCACGGCACCGAGCGCAAGGTCGCCGGCATGACGGCCACACGTATCGTTGAAGACCCTAAAATCATCAAGGTCGATCACCGCAACGCCGGCATTCATGCGGGCGCTACGGAGCTTTTCCTCGTAATATCGGCGATTGCGCACACTCGTCAGCACGTCGGTGTAGACGAGGTCCTCTTCTGCAGCCTCTTGCTCATCGATCGGACGCACCATCAGCAGGACGTGAGGCTCGCCCTCGACCTTTAGAGGGCGTAGGCGAGCGCGGTACTCAACACCATCGTTGAGCAGTTGCTCCGACACCTCATCGGAGTCTGCCAAAGCCTCAAGACTCGACTGACGCAGACAAGGGCAGCGATCGCCGGCGAGCAGGCAGTTAGGCTCGCTCTTAATCTGATCGGCCGACAGCAAACGCACCACGGGGTAGGTCTTCGCGACGCGGGCGACCTCAGCGGCAGCCTCCTCGTCGGTTAGATTGACCTCGTGATTATTGAGCATATGGGCCCCTTCTATCGTTACGCACGGCAACGGTGCATATCAATTGGTACAAGGGTAACATCTAACAGCTGAAGGCAAACGCGCGATTATCGTTACATTTTTATGACCTGGCAAGCGGCGGTAATGGAGCCGCGGGTGCGCGGTTATGGGCGCATTCGTTAACAATGACGAAACGCTAACAGCCCCTCTCCCCGCAGGTCATCGAGCGCGCTAACGCTCCAAGACATCGCGAACGGCGTTTGCCGCCGTAACGGGGCGATCGCGCAGACCGTTATGCGCGCCCGGGATCGTCACGAGGGGGCAATCGAGATATTCGGCAGCCGCTCGCGTGCCAGCCTCGCGGGGCGTACCGACCGAGAGCTCGCCGAGAAGCACAGCAGCAACGGACTTCGATGCGCGGACACTATCCCAATTGGGAACGTAAGTCATATTTGTTCCGTATTCATTGGCCATGAAGCAACGACCATTGCGCAGGGCATGTTTGGCTTCCGCTTCGGTCGTCCCAGGAGCCTCGGGATCCAAGTCGCCGAGGGCTCCCAAGAAAAGCCGGAGCGCCCTTGAAACCTTTCCAGCCGCAATCATATCGAGCAAAACCGGAGCTGCGCCCATGCCGACGCCTTCGGCCGACACAGCCGGCTCATGCAGAATCGCACGGGCGATGAGATGGGGTTCGGTGCGAAGAAGCTCCAGCGCCACCAACGTACCGGCGCTGTGCGCAAGCACATTTGTCGGAGCGCCAACGTGTTCGATCACGGCCTGCAGATCGGCGGCCTGAGTGGAAAGATCATAGCTGCCGTCTGCCGCTTCGCTGCTGCCGCCGCAGCCGCGGCGGTCGTAGGCAATTACGCGGTAGTTGCGACTGAGCTCACAAGCGATGCCATCGAAAAATGTGCCGTCGACACAAGCGCCGTGCACGCACACCAAGGCAGGAGTATCAGGCAACACATCCGGGCCGGCATATTCGCGACAGGCAATCGTGGTGCCCGCATTCTCGACCGTAAAATCCATGTTGTGCCCCCATCATCAACGCCCATCCAGTTGCACGTCAGTACGGTTGGATGGACCCGCATTGCCTTATGCCTTGTTAACAAATTAACTGTACCCGAGCCGAGGCTTTTCATGGCGCAGCATAATGAGCGACGTGAAAAAACGAAACTTGTAAAGCAAGAGCCCGCACCTTGTTTTGGAGCCGATGCTATGCTTAGGCACAATTGTCTTGAGGAGCATATGCCTATGTCTACGTTTTTGAATGCCAGCCCCATCTTTGGGCCCGTTCGCAGCCGTCGCCTTGGTCTCTCGCTCGGCGTCAACATGATGCCGGCCAGCGGCAAAATCTGCACGTTCGACTGCATTTACTGCGAAAACGGCCTCAACGCCGAGCGCCCCTGTCATGAGCCGTACAACACAGCTGCCGTGGTACTCGACGCGCTCGAGGTAAAGCTGCGCGAGATGGCAGCCGAGGGCGAGCTCCCCGATGTGATCACCTTCGCAGGCAACGGCGAGCCCACTGCCGCACCGGAGTTTCCGCAGGCCATCGCCGGCGCCGTCGCGTTGCGCGACGAGCTTGCCCCAAACTCCAAGATCGCCGTGCTCTCCAACGGTACGCGCGCCGACCGCCCCCAGGTGCACGACGCGCTCATGATGGTCGACGACAACATCCTCAAGCTCGATACCGTCGACCCGGCGTTTATCCAGCTGCTCGACCAGCCCGTTGGCCCCTACGACGTCGAGCACCAGATCGAGACGTTCGCGAGCTTTAACGGTCATGTCATTATCCAGACGATCTTTTTGACCGGTGAGTATCAGGGCAAGCCCATCGACAACACCGGCGAGGAGTACGTTGCCCCCTGGCTCGTGGCGCTCGAGCGCATTCGCCCACAAGAAGCAACCATCTACACGGTAGCGCGCGAGACACCGGTCGCCGGCCTTGCCAAAGCAGCGCCCGAGGCGCTCGACACGATCGCTGCACGTGTGCGCGCCCTCGGCATTCCCTGCCAAGTGAGCTACTAGCAAAACCACGCAGCAGCCAGTGTCAGCCATCCCGCTCCATCAGTTGCGGTGATATAGTTCCTATTTATGCTGTTAAACCGCTTAAATCGGAACTATATCACCGCAACTTTAATGGACGCGTGGGTGGGCTATACTAGCTGCGGATGAAAGGAAGTTAGCCATGTTTGACAACGGACCCGTGCCCGGTCGCAACGACGCTTGCTGGTGCGGCAGCGGCAAAAAATATAAGAAATGCCATAGCGCCTTCGACGAGCGCCTCGAGCGCTTGTGGGAAGAGGGCTGGGAGGTTCTGCCCCGCACGCTCTACAAGACGCCCGCCGATATCGAGGGCATCAAGCGCTCGGCAGCCATCAACGTGGGCGTGCTCGATTATGTGGGCGAGCATATCTCCGCGGGCATGACCACCAACCAGATCGACCAGATGATCTACGACTACACCGTCGAGCACGGTGGCACGCCGGCCGACCTCAACTACGAGGGCTATCCCAAGAGTGTGTGCACCTCGATCAACGATGTGGTCTGCCACGGTATCCCCTGCGACACGGACGTGCTGCACGAGGGCGACATCATCAACGTCGACTGCTCCACGATTCTTGACGGCTACTTTAGCGACTCGAGCCGCATGTTCTGCATCGGCGAGGTCTCTGCCGAGCGCCAGCACCTGGTCGAGGTCACCCGTGCCAGCGTGGAGGCGGGTCTGGCCGCCGTCAAGCCGTGGCTGCCGCTGTCCGTGATGGCCGAGGCCGTGCAAAAGACGGTCGAGGACGCCGGCTTTAGCGTGGTGCGCGAGTACGGCGGGCACGGCATTGGCAAAGAGTTCCACGAGGACCCATTTGTGGGCTTTACCACCGAGGCGCCCGATGTGGACACCATCATGGCTCCGGGCATGGTCTTTACCATCGAGCCCATGGTCAACGCCGGAGCGCCCGACATCAAGATTAGCAAGGGCGACGGCTGGTGCGTGCGCACCAAGGACGGTAGCGATTCGGCTCAGTGCGAGGTGCAGCTCGTGGTGACCGAGGACGGTTACGAGCTGCTGAGCTGGTAGCCGTGGATGCGCCGGGCTTCGCGATAGATATGTTAACCATCGCGAAGCTCGGCATTTTTATAGCGTTTTGCCTGATAAAACCTGCCAAAATAAACCTGTCCCTTTTTGGCAGGTCGAGCGGAGAGGACTGCTTGTGAACATCCTGGTTTTGTTGCCCGTCAATGACCGCCATCATGCGATCCTCGAGTCGAGCGCTCCAGGCGAGGACTTTATCTACACGAGCGCCGACGCCGCCACGCGCAAGCAGGTCGCCGATGCCGACGTGATCCTGGGCAACATCGACCCTGGCATGCTCACGGCATGCGACCATCTCCAGCTGTTGCAATTGCAGACCGCCGGCTATGACGACTACCTTGCCGCCGGCACTGTGCCGGCCGACGCCAAATTGTCTTGCTCGGTGGGCGCCTACGGCCAGGCCGTAAGCGAGCACATGTTTGCCATGGTGCTGTCTATGATGAAGCGCCTGCCCGGCTATCACGACTTGCAGCGCGAGCATCGCTGGGAGGATTTGGGCCCGGTCACCTCGCTCAAAAACGCCAACGTGCTGGTGCTGGGCGCGGGCGATATCGGCGGCCACTTCGCCACGCTCTGCCGCAGCATGGGCGCGCACGTCCGCGGCATCAAGCGCCATCCGCTCGTCTACCCCATTGTATTTGAGGACATGGACGGCATGGATGCCCTGTCTGAGCGCCTGGCCGAGGCCGATGTCGTCGCATCCTTTATGCCGAGCACGCCCGAGACCCGCGGTCTGGCGAATGCCAAGTTCTTCGCCGCGATGAAGCCGGGCGCCTTCTTTGCCAACGGCGGCCGCGGCGACCTTGTGGTCGCCGACGACTTGGTTGCCGCCCTGGAGTCGGGACATCTCGCCGGCGCCGCGGTCGACGTCACCGACCCCGAACCGTTGCCTGAGACAAGTCCACTGTGGGATGCGCCCAACATGCTCATCACGCCACACGTCTCCGGCTGGTTCCACCTGGCAGCCACGCTCAACAATGTGGTCGACATTGCCGCGGAGAATCTGCGTCACCTGCAGGCAGGCGAGACCCTGCGCTGCTGGATCGAACACTGATTGTTCCGGCGTTTTCCAAACGCCGGAACCCCTCGACGCTGCGAGCCCGCCAGAGCGGCAATCTGACGTTCAATCGTCGGGCATGGCCAAAAGGCCTATGCCCTCCTCTTTCACGTCACCTTGCTCGCTCTGGCGGGCTCTCGCTCATATGACCCAATCCGCTGTCAAGAGCCACAATGGCCCCGCCGACCGCTTGCAATCGGTCGGCGGGGCCTGCCGTTAACCCGTCCCGGTCCGCCCCCGGCATGTCATCGACGCCTTCGGCTC
>NZ_CABWIF010000058.1:0-87123 GCF_902501475.1 Collinsella aerofaciens
TCGTGGTCCATTGGAACACGAGGAGGCGCCAGGTTAAACTGAAGGGACTGACCCCGGAGGAGTTCCGGAGACAGTCCCTTGCGGCGTAGTTCTTATTTAAGCCGTCCAAGTTTTGGGGTGCAGTTCACGCCCGGCGGGGACTTTTTCTATGCCGACCGCCCGACCACCACAAAGGGGACAGGCACCTTTGTGGTGGTTTGGAGCCTGGCTGGTCGGTTTGTCTCGATCTGTAACACCTGGAGCCCGTTGAGCCTTGCAGTTGTTACAGATCGAGATATTGCGCCAGCCGCCCCCGCTTTGTCTCAATCTGTAACATCTGGAGCCGTTTTGACTGGCTTGGTGTTACAGATTGAGATTTTACTAACGTCGAGGATGGGCGCCGCCACCCAACCCTAACGCTTGCGGCGCTTGGTCGCTGCGAGGCCGGCGGCGGCTACGGTTGCGCCGGCGATGCCTAGGGCGGTAACCGTCATTGCGGTAGCGTCACCCGTGGCAGCCAGAGTAGCGTCGCCCTTCTTGGCCTGCGTGGTTTTCTCAACCGTCTTGGCCGTGGTGGTTGTCGTGACCGGCTTTGTCGCGGGCTTGGTCTCAGGTTTCACCTCGGGCTTGGGCTCAGGCTTGACTTCAGGCTGCGGCGCTGGCTTTTCGGGGTCGACCGGAGCCGGCGTGGCCTCGGGCGTAAACGTCAGATCGGTGTTGAGCCACAGAGTGAAGATACAGCCGCTCTCGGGATCAACTACACTCGCTTCGCCCACCTGGTAGCCGCACTCCTGGCCGTTGATCACCAGCTTGGTGTTGGGCGTAAAGTAGAATCCGCGCGCGGGCTTGAGGTAGATACCGTAGCGATAGGTCACGCCAGGCTTAAAGGCGTCGATGTGGTTCGTGATGTTCTGATCCCAGAACTTCTGAGAGTTCACTTCGCTGCCGTCGCTACCCGTCCAGTACTCACACTGAGGAAGGGAGTTGGAGCCCGTCGGAACATTCGCCGTAAAGACCGGCTTATCGCCCGCCTTGAAGGTGGTCGTGGCGCCGTTGATCTCTATAACGTCGATGGCACGCCATTCGTCGATTGGCTGCTCGCACAGCATATTGTCAGCATTGGGCGCAAAGACGCCGTTGTCGGTCTTGATGTGGTGCACCCAACGACCGTTGACGTTCATATTGCAGTCATCGGCCACGGTATTGTCGCCCTTGAGCCTCAGCTCAACGGAAAACATGTAGAACTTGCCCTCTTCGAAGTGGTCGATCCTCCTCGCGCCCGTCGGATACTTGGCGGGGTCGGAATACCAGAAGGCAACGGGTGTGAGCTCGGCGGGGTCGCTGCCATCCATCTCCTCCCAGCACTCGTAGGCGATCTCGTACTTGTCGGCGTCAGCAGCGGGAATCGTCGCGGTCGCGCGGGGCACCTCGCCGGGCGCGTAGTCGGTCTTCACGTCGTTGACGTCCAGGTTATGGAGGGCTTCGCTTTCTGACGCAACAAGCGTAATTTCGCTATTGATGGCGTAGTGGAGGTAATAGTCGTCCCTGGTTTCGTTGACGGTAATCGAGCTGCCCGCGTAGCTGTTGTCACCTTCATAGTCGGTGCCATAGTCGGTGCTGGTATACGTCAGTGCCGCGCCAATATAAAGATCCTCATTGCGCGTGAGTCGATACGAACCGCCTGCCGCGCCACCCGTAAAGGTCAGCGTCAGCCTCATGTGATTGCCAACGGGTTCGAAGCGAGCCGTCACGTCGGACATGGACGCATCCTGAACTTCGACCAGAGTGCCCGAAGCGGCATCGGCCCTGTAGTACTTAACCTCGACGACTTCGCTCGCAAGCGTTTCTGGAATGCCACCTTCTACATCGGGAAAATCATCATAGGTATACGGCTGGCCCTTTTTGAGCGTGATGTTGTCCGAAAGCACGCAGTTCGTATAATGATCGACCACGGTCGTATTGACCCTAACGCCGCTCCCGCCTGTCACATCGGTCACGCCACAGGGCATGATGGTGTTGTTTGCCGACGAGCTGTCGGTGCCACCAAGAGAGCCATCTTGGTTGGCAGCAACTGTATCGTTCCCCGTTGCCGCTGATGCGTCCTGCTGATCTTGCTGAGCTTCTGCCGTGGACGGTGCCGCCGGAGCCGCGTCAGTCATCGGCGCAGCCGGAGCCACCGGTACCGGCGCCGGAGCCGCCGTATCCTCCGCAACCGTCGGCGTCACCGGAGCCGCGGCAACCTCATCCGTCCCAGCGGCGGAATCGGCACATTCCGTCGCCAGTGCCACGCTCGGCAGCAGCAGCTGGCCAACCATAAGCGCACACGCGCCGGCGCAAGCTATTTTGGCACCCACACAACGCCAAGTACCGTGAGCCAGCGAGCAGGTGCGCTCACGCTGAGTTTGTTTATCGAAGTGCCTTCCGTTCATAACGGCCTCCTTGGTCGTAGGGACATACCACCACAAAGGTGCCTGTCCCCTTTGTGGTGGTCCTGCACCACCAAGATGTGCCAAATGACTCCGTATGCCTAGGTTCGTAGATGTGAACCTAGGCCTCTACCTGCGGTTTAATTCAATATGATTTCGCCATCGCCACACTCGTCCCGGGAACGCTACAATCGAGGACACGATCATTCGTCCACCCAAAGGACCGTCCTTGAACCTGAGCAGGCCTAAAATCAACGCGCTTCTGGCACTCGCGCTCTTTACCTTTGTCTTTCTTGCCGCCGAGTTTCGATTCGACATTAATGTCGGGCTGCTCACCGGTGCCGAGCGTGTTGTGATTGCGCAGGGCGTTATTCTGGGTGCGAGCGTGCTTGGCTTTATCGGATACGCGCCGCTGCTTGATCACGCGCAGCGCAAAGGCCAGCCTCAGGCAGTTGTCAGTGCCGCCGTCCCCATCGCCATCTTGGGGCTGCTTCAGATTCAGTCCCCCACGAGCCCGCTTGCGCTCGAGATTCTGGGGTGCCTCGCATTCCTCGGACTCGGCCTGCTGGGCGCCGCCACTCACCACGCCTTTTCGTTGGCATTCCAGGATGATCCCAAGCTCGCCACCGGCGCGGGAGCGGCCTATGCCGCGGGCATCCTGATGCAGTTCGCCATCAACCTGCTCGATTGCGGCGGTATCGCAGAGCTCATCGTCCTTGGCACAGCGACGATCGCCATATCCGCCCTCGGCGTCGTTCCCCAAAAGGCTGCCGAGAGCTCCAGCCCCACCATCAATCCCTTTGCCGAGCCCTCGCACGCCCTCGCCAAGCAGGCGTGCTGGAGTATCGCGCTCGTCATGATTCTTGCCTGCTTGTTCTCGACCCTCGACAACGTGGTCACACTCTCCAACGCCCACGGCACCATTGCCGTGCAAACCTGGCCGCGCCTCTTTTTAGCGGCAAGCGGCCTTGCCGCCGGTCTTATCTTTGACCTTGCCGAGCGCCGCTACATGGGACTTGTCATGCTCGGTATCGCCGTGCTCTCGACCATTTCCATCCTAGCCGTAGAGGCCGGGGCCGATCCCAACCTGGGCCTTATCGTCTTTTACCTGAGCTCGGGCTTTTTCGTCACGTTCTTCACCGCCACGTTTACTCAGCTTGCACCACGCATGCACGTGCCCGCCTTCTGGGCCGGCATGGGCCGTGCGGCCAATAATGTGTGCGCGTTCACCACGTCGGGCGTCTCGCTTGCGCTTGTGACCTCTGGCAATGTTTCTCTCATTATGATCGGTGCGCTCGTTTTGCTCGTCGCCGCCTGCGCGACATTCGTGGCAGCCGGCCTGTTCCGCCTACCCCAAACCGAGCAGGAGCGTAAGCATCAACAGCTTGCCGAGGAGGCGCTCGCTGCGCCGAGTATCGAAGAGCAGCGCCAGGCCTTCATCGCCAATCACGCTCTCACCCCGCGCGAAGTCGACGTGCTCATAGCCGTAACCCAGGACGAACGTCCACTTAAACAGGTCGCCGAGGAGCTCGGCATCTCGATGCGTATGGTCCAGCGCCACCTGAGCTCCATCTACCAAAAGACCGACACGCAAACGCGCGCCGGTCTCACCAAAGCCTTCCCCTCGGCCTAAAACAAAAACCACCACAAAAGTGCCTGTCCCCTTTGTGGTGGTTTTGGTCGGTTAGCCTTCGAGCTGAGCGACTTTGTAGCGGTAGGCTGCGGCGATGACATCCTTGCAGCCTTCGCGGCCCAGCTTGGCGCGGTTGACGACGATGTCCTTGCCGCTCGTCATCTTCCACTTTCCGGCGCTGTAGCGCTTATAGAACGCCTCGCGCGCCTTCTGCTGCTGCTTGACCAGCTTGGCGCCCTTCTTTTTGTTGAGGCCACGCTTCTTGCGCACGATCTCGACGCGGTCCTCAAAGGGAGCGGTTACCAGCACGGCGATGTGATTGGGGTTGTTGCGCAGCAGGTAATCGGACAGGCGGCCTTCGATAATGCAGCTCTCGGTCTCGCCCAGATCCAAAATCACCTGGCTCATCTTTTGGAACAACTTGTCCGAGTACGAACGCGCATCGTAGCGGTCGGGCAGAAACGCCATATTCTCCACGGCCAGGCGCTCGTCGTAGGCAGCCATCTTGTCGAGCGACTCGCCCGCGCGCAGCGACGCACGCACCAGCAGCTCGTTATCGTACAGCGGAATCCCCAGCTCATCGGCAAGGATACGGCCGATCTCGTGGCCCTCGGCACCAAAGTCGCGCGCGATGGTAATGACCACAGGACTCTTCTTATTCTCCAGATCGCTCATCGCGATTCCTTTCTCTATGTGGCAAAGGGGCTGTCCCTTTGCCACATTCTACGCTGCCACAATACGACGTTGATAAGCTCGGACCAGTAGCGAGATACCAAAGTTGAGCACAAAGTACATCGCAAACACCAGGCCGTAGAGCATAAGCACCTGCGTCAGGTCGATCGCGTGGGCCATCACGACATTTGCCGTGTACATGAGCTCGGCCACGTTAATGCCCGAAAGATACGAGCTGTCCTTGATGACGGTCGTGCACTGGCTAAACAGCGCCGGAATGATCGTCTTAAACGTCTGCGGCAGAATGATGTAGCGCATGGTGGCAAAGAAGCCAAAGCCCTGGCTCTGCGCCGCCTCAAACTGGCCGCGCGGAATCGAGTTGAGGCCGCCGCGCACAATCTCGGCCATAACAGCGCTGGTAAACAGCGTAAAGGCGATGGTCGAAATCACAATGTCCAAACCCTGCACCGTGAAGTAGATAAACAGGATCCACAGCAGGTTCGGCGTGCAACGGAACAGCTCGATATAGGCGCTCACCAAAATACGGAACGGGCGGGGCGCATAGCTTTTAACGAGCGCCAGCACCGTGCCAAAGATGAGCGAGAAAAAGATCGACAGCGCCGAGATCTCGATGGTCTTAACAAAGCCGCCCCAAATGTAGAGCAGGTTGGTCGCGTTGAAGATTTCCATGCGCTAGGCCTCCTCTACGTTGTCGAGCCCCAGCTCGGCCAGACTCACGCCGCGCGGACGCTCCTTGGAGCGGCGCTCGAGCCACTGCACCAACATGGCGAGCGGAAAGCAGATGATGAAGTACATAAGGCAGCAGACGATATATCCCTGCAGGTAACCGTACAGACTCACAAAGTTGTCGGAACGGTACATAAGGTCGCCGCCGGCCACAAGCGCCAGCACCGACGTGTTCTTGACCAGGTTGAGCGCCTGGTTACACAGCGGCGGCAGAATGATCTTGAATGTCTGGGGCAGCACGATGTACCAGTACGCCTGGGCACGGGTGAAGCCCTGGCTCTGGGCCGCCTCCATCTGACCACGCGGAACCGCCTCGATACCAGTGCGGATAACCTCCGAAATGTAGGCCGCGTGATACAGGCCCACGCCCAAGAAGCCCAGCACGAACGGCGCGATGCGCACCGGCTGGTCGGCACCGGTTATGGCCTGCAAAAACTGCGGACCGGCCATGTACATAAAGAGCACCTGCACGGGCAACGGGGTGTTCTGGTAAAACTCCACGTACACGCGGCTTATGGCGCGCAGCACGCGCGAGCGAGTGGTAGAGAACACGCCCAGCAGCGTGCCCAGCACCAGCGACAACAGCAGGCCGGCAACGACCACTTGCAGCGTCACGCCAAAGCCCTCCCAGAAGGGCCCCATGTTTTGAAATGTCGTCGACCAACGGTCGGCGTCAAATAATCCTTCGAGCATTTGATTCCTTCCTTGGACGATGTGCCTATACAAGACCCCAGGTCTTGACCTCTTGGTCGAGCCAGCCATCGGCCAGGCGATCACAAATCACCTGATCGACCACGGCCGAAAGGTCGCAGCCCTTCTTGGTCGCCACGCCGTAGCCCTGCTCGCCAAACTTGACCTCGGGCTGCAACAACTCAACGGTCTCGTTCATGTAGCCGGCCAGCGTGGAGCGGTCCATGGCAAAGACGTCGATATTGCCGGCGTCGAGCGAACTCTTGATGATGGGGTAGCCGCTAAATGCCCTAAACTCGGGCTTACAGCTAAAGCCGTTGTCCTTGATCATCTGCTCGATCAGGCCCTGCGTGGTGGCACCCTGGCTCACACCAATGACCTTGCCGTCCAGGTCCTCAATCGAGGTAAAGCCCGAACGCTTCTTGACCATGAGTCCCACGTAGTCGGTGCGGTACGGCGTCGAGAAATCCCAGCTCTTCTTGCGCTCGTCGGTGATGGTGTAGGTCGCCGCGACCACGTCGAGTTGGCCGTTATCGATCAGCGGGCCGCGTGTCTTGGGCGTTACGTCGGTAAACTCGACAAGCTCCTGGGCGCGGGCCTCCTTGTAGCTCACGCCAAAGACGGCAGCGGCGATCTGGTAGCACAAATCGACCTCCATGCCCTCAAAGCGGCCCTTGGCGGTGTCGTAATAGCCGTAGCCGGGAACGTCCTTCTTAACGCCGGCATTCAGATGGCCACGCGACTTAATGGCCGCAAGCTTAGACCCCTTGTCGGAGTCCTCGCCGCTGGTGGAGTTGCCGCAACCGGCAAGCGCGATCCCCGTCAGCGCAAGCATACCGGCGCCCGCCAGCTGCAAAAAGTGACGGCGCGACACGGCCGTCCTTGTCATATCCGTCATGTCCATCACCGCGCCTAGTGCAGAATCTTGGACAGGAACTCGCGGCAGCGCGGGTTCTCGGGGTTATCGAAGAAGTGCTCGGGCGTGCCCTCCTCCAGAATGCGGCCGTCCTCCATAAAGATGACGCGGTCGGCCACCTGACGCGCAAAACCCATCTCGTGCGTCACGCAGATCATGGTGATGTCCTCCTGCGCGAGCTCAATCATAACGTCCAGAACCTCCTGGACCATCTCGGGGTCGAGCGCCGAGGTCGGTTCGTCAAACAGGATGATGGGCTGCTTGGTGCACAGGGCGCGGGCGATGGCGATGCGCTGCTGCTGACCGCCCGAGAGATTCTGCGGATACTCGCCGGCCTTATGCGCCATGCCAACGCGCTTGAGCGCGGCGATGGCGATCTCGGTCGCCTCCTCCTTGCTCTTCTTTTGCAGCTTGATGGGCGCGAGCGTCAGGTTGCCGAGCACCGTCATGTTGGGATACAGGTTGAACTGCTGAAACACCATGGAACTATACTTGCGAGCCATCTCCAGGTGATTCTTTTTGGTGAGCGGCGTACCGTCGATGACGACCTCGCCCGACGTGGGCTCCTCCAGATAATCGACGCAACGGATGAGTGTCGACTTACCCGAGCCGGAAGGCCCGATCATTACGAGCTTCTCGCCGCGCTTGACGGTGAGATCGATATCTTTGAGCACATGCAGGTCGCCAAAGTACTTGTTGAGATGCTTGATCTCGATCATGTCTGCCATGAATGTCCCTTCCCTGCGTTTACACGAGTTGAACTATTGTACGGAAAGAACCGCGTTTCCGCAGCCCACACTACATTCCCGTAAAGAACCCGCAACCTTCCACTCACTCATTGGGGACGGACTTAAATGAGTGCCTACTCATTGGGCACTCATTTAAGTCCGTCCCCAATGAGTGCCCAGCCAGCAAAAAGGGGCGCGACCATGACGGCCACGCCCCCTCAACATCAACTATGTACCGCTAGGCCCCTATGCGAGTTTGGCGCCGACGATCTTTGCTGCTGCCGGCTTATCGAAGTTGCCGCCAGTGGCCTTACCCAGAGCGCCCATGACCTGGCCCATCTGCTTCTTGGACGTGGCACCCAGCTCGGCGATAACCTGCTCGATCAGGGCCTCGAGCTCCTCGCCCGAAACCTGCGCGGGCAGCAGGCTCTCCAGAATCTTGACCTGCTCGGTCAGGTTGTCGGTACGCTCCTGGTCGGTACCGGCCTTAATGGACATCTCCAGTGTCTCACTCGTCTGCTTAATCAGACGCTTGATCATGTTGTTGACGTCTTCCTCGGTCACATCGCGACGCTCGTTGACCTCGATATTCTTCACCTCGGCCTTAACCTGGCGAATGATAGACAGGCGAACCTTGTCCTTGGCCTTCATGGCCGCAATCATTTCCTTCTGCAGCTCTTCGTTGGTCATCTGCATATCCTCCTCAATAGCGTGGGCGGTACTCACGCGTGCACCGCCCCATGATTACTTAGTCGTCGACGAATCGTCGGTCGAACTCTTGGTGACGCCCTTCAGGCTGACGTTGTACGGCACGTCCTTGGGCATTGGGTTAACGGTGATGTCGGCGTCCTTCTTGTACTGCTCCAGCCACTCGCTGTACGCAGTGCTTGCCGCCTGCGTCTTCACCACGTTGGAGACGTACTTCTTGATGTCCTTGGGCACCTGCTTAATGTCATCGACCTGATTATCGACATGGAAGTAGTCGGTGCACTTGATGATGTGATAACCATAGGTCGACTCGACGACGTCGCTCACATCGCCCTTGTTGAGCCCCTCGAGCGCCGCCTGGTAGCTGTCGACGAAGGTGGTGAGCTTATCCCAGCCCACATCGCCCTTCTTCTCCTTGGAACCGGTGTCCTCGGAGTACTGCTCAACGGCGTCCTCAAAGCTCAGCTCACCGGAGTTGATCTTGTCCAGGCACTCCTGCGCCTTGGCCTTGGCGGCAGCCTTGTCCTCGTCGGAAGCATCGGAATCAGCCTTGATCAGGATGTTCGACGAGCGGCGAGCATCGTTGTAGTTAGACAGGTTCTCGTTGATGTAATCGACGATCTCGCTGTCCTTGGGCTTGCTTGTGGGCGCTACCGCATCCTTGAGTTTCTGCTGCGCCAGACTCTCCTTGAGCGAATCCTTGTAGGTGTCCTCGGTATAGCCGTAGGTCTTGAGGGTCTTCTTAAAGGCCTTGGCACCGCCCGCGCTCTTGCACGCGTCCTTCCAAGCCTTCTCGACCTCCTCATCCGACACCGTCACGCCGTTCTCCTTCCGTGCCTGTTGAAGCAGAATCTGCTGCGTGTAGGAGTCGATGAGTTGCTTGCGGTACTTCTTGGGCGTGAGGTCGTTGTCGACCAGATACTGCGCCCAGTCCTTGTCCTTGGTGTAGCCGTAGGACGTGCGCATGCTCATGATCTGCTTGGTCACGGTGTCCTCGGTGAGGTTGGTGCCGTTGATAGTAGCAGCAACACCGCCGGTCAGCTTGTAGCCCGAGGTGTCCTCAGCCCGCGACATAAGACCGGAGCACGCCATCGCCGAGACGGAAAGCAGCATCGCCAGCACGCCGATGACCACCAGGACGATCTTGACGGTCTTAGACACGTACGTCTTGCGCTGCTTCTTGCGAGAGCTGGAGGCAGCGCGAGCCTGCTGCTCGGGCGTCGGCGCGGCCTCGGAGTTCTTTTTCTTATTTGCCATAGTCGGCCTTTCGCATAACGAATCGAACAAACGCCATTGTGTCACAACGCGGCCCCCGCGGCACGCTTGGTACATTGGGGGCAGGTTAATCTGCACCATTTTGGTGCAAAGGGGGCAGATGCGGCACTTGGCAGTTGGGGACGTTCTTTATGTGCCGGCAGTTAGGGACAGTCCCCCAAGTGCCGACAGAAAAGGAACGTCCCCCAAGTGCCGACTCAGCCCCACCTTAGAAGTGGCGGCGGATGGCGTCGACCATGCCCTGGGGCGTGGTCTGGCCGAGCACGTCGGCTGCAGCATCGGCGTCCATAAAGATGTTCATGAGCGCCTGCAGGGCCTCGACCTGGCCGCCCGGCTCGGCAATACCCAAATTGATGACGATCTGCGCCGGCACCGGAGCGCCCATGCCAGCCATAGCGTTAAATGTCACGGGCGCGGCGGGCTTCACCACCGCGATATAGGGCTTGGCCACAAACCCCGGATCGGTATGCGGAATGGCAATGTTTGCCGCCGGCATGGCAAGACCCGTGGGATAGGCATCCTCTCGCGTGCGAACGGCGTCGAGCCAACCGTCGGCAATGTAGCCACGTGGTGCAAGCTCGCCCTCGAGCCGCGCAAACACCTCATCCGGCGTTGCACACTCCCAATCAAAAAACACCAGCTCAGGCGTAAACAGAACTTCGTTATCCGCCATGCGCTCACCTCTCTCACCCAGTCACCTGCGACGTTCTTGAATGACTAGTCGTTAAAGACCGTCCCCGATGACTACCCAAAAACAAAAGGTGGCCACGCGCGCCTTGGCGCCAATGACCACCCTGACTACTCGGCTAAATTGTACTGTGCGCCGCTAGCCGCGAGGCGCGTCAATTGCGACCTTGCCGCTCTCCAGCACGTGGACGCGGCCGTCGGCGAGCATTTGCACGACCTCGGGATACAGCACGTGCTCAATCGCGTGGATGTGCTCCTCGAGCGTGTCGACATCCCAGCCCTCCTCAACAGCCAGCGCACGCTGGGCGATGATGGGACCGTTGTCGTAGATCTCGTTGGCAAAATGCACGGTCACGCCAGTTACCTTGACGCCGCGCGCAAAGGCATCGTCAATCGCATGCGCACCGGTAAAGCTCGGCAGCAGCGCCGGATGCAAGTTGACCACGCGGTTGGGAAACGCCGCCAGCAGCGGCGTGTGCACCATGCGCATGTAGCCGGCCATGACCACATACTCGCAGCCGCGTTCGAGCAGTTCGTGCGCGATGATCTCGTCGGCGGCGATGGGGTCGGCGTAGACATCCTTAGACAGCGTGAGCGTCTGGATGTCCGCGCGCTCAGCGCGCTGCAAACCCTTAGCCGAAGGACGGCTCGACACCACAAGCCCAATCGAAGCGTTGAGCTTGCCGGCGGCGATCAGATCGATCAGCGCCTGCAGGTTGGTACCCGAACCGCTGATGAGCACACCGATCTTGAGCGGCTCGGCCGTATCGGTGCCGGTCGGACGGGTGTAGGGCACAAAGCCCAGGCCCTCGGCATCAGCCATCTGCTCGTTAGCGCTCATCGGAGTACACGACCTTACCGGAACCCTCGACGCACTCGCCCACGCGGAACGGCTTCTCGCCCAGCGCGACCAGGGCCTCGGTAACCGCAGCCTCGTCCTCGGGGGCGACGATCAGGCACAGGCCAACACCCATGTTGAAGGTCTTGCATGCCTCGTTGGGCGCAAGCTCGGCCTGGCGCGACACATAGGTGATGACGGGCGGAACGTCCCAACCCATCTCGGCACCGTTGCGGGTGACCACGGCGTCGACGTCGTCGGCGAGCGCGCGGTTGAGGTTCTCGGTAATACCGCCGCCAGTGATGTGGGCGATGGCGTGCACCGGAGCGCCGCCGCGGAGCAGCTCAAGAACCGGCTTGACGTAGATGCGCGTGGGGGCCAGCAGAGTGTCTGCCAGCGATGCACCACCAAGCTCCTCGAGCGGGCGGCTCAGCTCCTCGGCCTTAGCGGCGGCCTCGGGCGTACCCGGCTTAATACCGTCGACGCCGATGACCTTACGCACGAGCGAGTAGCCGTTGGAGTGCACACCGGTGGAAGGCAGGCCCAGAATCACGTCGCCGGGGCGGACGTTCGCGGGGTCGAGCATCTTGGGACGATCGACGACACCCACGGTAAAGCCGGCGAGGTCGTAGTCGGCAGGCGCCATGACGCCGGGGTGCTCGGCCATCTCGCCGCCCACGAGCGCGCAGCCCGCGAGCTTGCAGCCATCGGCCACGCCCTTGATGATCTTTGCCATGTGCTCGGCCTCGATGTGACCGATGGCAACGTAGTCCAGGAAAAACAGCGGCTCGGCGCCCGAAGCCAGAATGTCGTTGACGCACATAGCGACCAGGTCCTGGCCCACCGTCTCGTGACGGTCCATGATCTGGGCGAGCACGAGCTTGGTGCCCACGCCGTCGGTACCGCTAATCAGAATCGGGTCTTCCATATCCTTAAGCGCGGCGGCCGAGAATAAGCCACCAAAGCCACCGATACCGCCGATAACCTCGGGGCGATTGGTGTCCTTGACCATCTGCTTAATAGCGTCGACGGCGCGGCCGCCCTCAGCGGTATCGACGCCGGCATCCTCATACGTCACATGCTTGCTGTCGCTCATCTGAGCCTTCCTCTCCCACTACCGTGGCGCCGCGCGGGCGCCAAACGGTGCTCATAGTTGCGTTCATTTCGGCGTGTGCCATAACAGCACACGCCGTCATATCAACAAAACAGCAGGTAAAACCTACCAGAATAAACCTGTCCCTACATGGCAGGCTTTAGGCCTCGCCGTGCTCCTCTTCCCAGCTGCGGTCGTCGTATTTCTCGACCACGGCGTCGTCGTCAAAGTGCAGCGGCTTATCCAGGTTGCGGGGCTTAAAGCCCTCCATGAACTTGTCGCGGCCAAAACTCTCGGGAATCGCCACGGGGTAGCGGCCGGTAAAGCACGCATCGCAGTAGCCGCCCTTGGGCATGACCTTCAGCAGGCCCTCGACCGAAAGGAAAGCCAGCGAATCGGCGCCGATGTACTCGCAAATCTCGTCGACCGTCTTGTTGGCGCTAATAAGCTGCGACTGCACGTCGGTATCGATGCCGTAGAAGCACGGCCAGATGACCTCGGGCGAGTTGATGCGGATGTGAATCTCCTTGGCACCAGCGTTGCGCAGCATCTTGACGAGCTGCACCATGGTGGTGCCGCGCACGATGGAGTCGTCGATGACGACCAGGCGCTTGCCCTCGATGTTGTCGCGCAGCGGGTTGAGTTTCATACGCACGCCCATGGCGCGCAACTCCTGCGTAGGCTCGATAAACGTACGGCCCACGTAGCGGTTCTTGATGAGGCCCTCGCCAAAGGGAATACCGCTCTCGTGCGAATACCCCTCCGCGGGCGGCAGGCCGGAGTCGGGCACGCCGATGACCAGGTCGGCCTCGACGGGCTCCTCGTGTGCCAGCTGACGACCCATGTCATAACGGCAGGCATAGACGCTCTTGCCGTTCATGATGGAGTCGGGACGGGCGAAGTAGACCTGCTCAAAGATGCAGTTGGCGGGCTCTTCGGCTGCAGGCACGCCCTGCTCGGATACCAGACCCTCGGCGCTGATGCGCAAGATCTCGCCGGGACGGACGTCACGGACGTACTCGGCACCCACGATGTCGAGTGCGCAGGTCTCGGAGGCAACGACCCAGCCGCCGGCGCGCGTGACATGGACGGCGGAGTCGACCGTCGCGGCGCCGTCCTGCGACGGCAGCTGCGAAACGGATGCGGCATCGGCCTGGTCCAAACCCTCGTCCACCAGCTTGCCCAGCACGAGCGGGCGAATGCCGTGCGGATCGCGGAATGCGTAGAGCGCCTGCTCGTTGATGAGCGTCATGGCGTAGCCGCCGCGCACGAGCTCCATGGTCTTGCGAATGCCCTCGCGCAGGTGGCCCGTACGCTGAGTAAAGTAGCCGATAAGCTTGGTCGCGACCTCGGAATCCGAATTGGAGAGGAACGGCACGCCCAGCTCGATCAGCTGGCGGCGTAGCTCGTCGGTGTTGACCAGAGTGCCGTTGTGAGCAAGCGCGATAATGACGCTGTTGATGGTGGAAAGATGCGGCTGCGAGGCTTCCCAGCTCTTGGCACCGGCAGTGCCATAGCGCACGTGACCCACGGCCAGCTGGCCGGAGAGCGTCGACAAGTCGGCGTTGGAGAACACGCGATCGAGCAGTCCCAGGTCTTTGCGAACCATAACCGTGCCGCCATCACCCACGGCGATTCCCGCCGATTCCTGGCCGCGATGCTGTAGCGCACGCAGGCCAAAGTACGTCAGTCGGGCCACATCGCGATCGGGTGCCCACACACCAAAAATGCCGCATTCCTCATGCAGCTGGTCGGAGTCCGGATCATACGTCGACATGGTCTTCACCTGTCCCGCGGCACGCTCGGCCGCGCGGATGGTTTCTTGAGACATGGCATCCCCTCAGAGCCTCGTTATTTGGCGTTACCTGCCCTATTATACGCACGGCAAGACAAGCACTCCCGCGCATGAACAGCGCTTTTTAAAAGCCCACCGAGCTTATAATCCGTTTTGCAGCCAAACATTTTATTGGGCAGGCGCCTCGGGACCGACGATCCCGCATGCTTCCGTCGCGACGCGTCTCGTCCACCGCTAGGGCTTACATTGCTGCAATTGGGTCGTTTGTCCTGTCTTTTAGCAGGTCGGCGGCGTATCCTTGTACCTACAGCAAAACGAGAAAGGTTATGTATGGATCGAAACGAACTCGACCCCAGCGTCCCCAGCGCCACGGAGGTCAAGAAGATCCCCCTCATCATTAAGGTGTACGCCGTCCTGTGCATCCTGTCCGGCGTGGGCACGCTCCCGTCGGTCGGCGCCTTTATGTGGCAGGTCATCACCGCGCTCATCAACGGCAACGCCGCCGCCAAGCTCGGCGACAACACGCTCGTCGCGGTCGGACTGATTGTCGCCGGCATCATGCTCTCGGCTGCCAGTGCCGTCATCTTGATCATCTTTGGCCTTGACCTCATCAAGAACCAGCGCCGCAATGCCGCCCGTCTGTCCTATATCCTTATCGCATTGACCGTCGTCGAGCTTTTGGTTGACGTGATGCTCCAGGGCATCGGGCCTTTCTTGCTGCGCCCCGCCATCCAGCTCGGCATCCTCGTCGCGCTTTCGACCACCGTCGACCCCACGCTGCGCCAGGAGCGCGAGCTGCAACGCCGCCTGCAGGAAATGCTCGATCGCGACGCCGCCGCCGAGGGCATGCTCGGGCGCGATGAAACCGGCGAAGGCTACATCAAGCTCAACTACTTCAACCTGTTCTGGGTATTCTTTGTCTGCTGCATACTCGGCCTGATCGCCGAGGACATCTGGCACATGACGGTCGACGACCCTGGCGTCTACCAGAACCGCGCCGGCATGCTGTTTGGCCCCTTCAGCCCCATCTATGGATTTGGCGCCGTACTCATGACCATGGTGCTCAACCGCTTCTACAAAAAGAACCCCATCATTATCTTTTTGGTGAGCGCGCTGCTCGGCGCGAGCTTTGAGGTGTTCGTGGGCTGGTTTATGCAGACCTCGTTTGGAGTGGTCTCGTGGAGCTACTCACATATGAAGCTCTTTGGCATGCCCGATCCGCTCGCCGTCCTTACCGGCGGACGTACCTGCACGGGCTTCGCCTGCCTGTGGGGCCTGGGTGGCCTCATCTGGATCAAGCTGCTGCTGCCGAGGCTACTCAAGCTCATCAACATGATTCCGTGGAAGAGTCGCTACTCGGCTACTGTCATCTTCACCATCATTATGCTGGTCGATGGCGTTATGACGCTGCAGTCGCTCGATTATTGGTATCAGCGCGTCAACGGCACGGAACCGGATATTCCCGTTGCGCAGTTCTACGGCAAGTACTTCGATAATGACTTTATGGAGAATCGCTTCCAGAGCATGACCATGAGCCCCAAGGATGCAACGCGCGTGTAGCGCTCACCGCGCCCAAAACGCAAAATGCCCGTCGGTATCACACGTACCGGCGGGCATTTTTATAAGCCGCCTTCTATCGACGCAAGCCTCTACGCCTCGCGCTCGACCTCACTCACGCATTCATTCTTGATGGTGCCGACGAGCGCCTGCAGCGCATCGACCGCGTGCGGGCGAATGTCCCCGCCGATGAGCACGAGCATGATGTCGTCACCTACGGCAAGCTCGCCGCTTGCCAACCACACGCGCACATAGCCGATACCTGGCATCGCGCTCGTGGCCTCGATAGCAGCCTGCACCTTGCTGGCGTCGTATCCGAACACCATGCCGCCCACCTTGTGGCCCGGCGCCACGCCATCGGTCTCGACACCGCGCGCCTCGGCCTTGGGCGTCGCGCGCACCACACCGTTATGTGTCAGATACATACCGCACGCAGGTGCCGACGAATCGGCCTTGGCCTCGCGCAGCCAAGCATCAACCGAAGGCATCGTTTTGCCATTCTCGAGCATCATTTCTCCCTTACCGTCGTCGAGTAGCCAATTTGGAACGGGGCTTTTTAGCTACTCTCGAACAACTTATTCCTCGACCGGCGTGAGCACCATGACAGCACGCGTGTTGCTCAGCGATAACGAACGACAGGTCACAAGCGTCACGACCTTGGTTGCCGAAGCGGCACGATCGGTGGCATCGCTCGCCACGGCAGAGGCACCGTCGAGCATCTCGGACAGGTAGTTCTTGAGCCCGTCATCGCCCTCAAAATTGGGCGTGCGCGCCTTGGCATACGTGTCCTCGACAACTTTGGTCGCCAGTGGTCGCAGTTTATACGTAGCATCCCGTGTGATGTAATACACGAACTCGATGCTATCGAACGTTGCCTGATCAGTGGTGTCCGAAATCACGTTGAACATCGACCCGTCATTCATGTGGTGGCCGTAGATCGTGGTCTGCTGGTCAACCATTCCCGGCGCGGTATCGTCGCTGTCCAAGAAGATCGCACCCGATGCATTGGACGTACCGTCAAACAGCGTGTTGAGGTATTTGGAGTTGTTATTGGTCTGCACCACGGGATAGTTGATGTTGGTTCCCGGCGCGTAAATCCAACCCACAACCTCGGGATTTGTCTGGGCAAGTGCATCGAAGTCGATAATCGGCACGCCGCTGGCGTCCTTATCGCTTACATATTGCTTTTCGATTTTCTGGTACGAATCGCTTGCCTGCTTATAGCCAATCTGAGCATTGATAAAGATGGCAGCGGCGGCAACAATCAGGCCGATGCCGATGATGATGAGCAGAATGGGAATAATGGAGCGGCGCTTTTTGCGCGGCGGCTCGGTGTAATCCGACGGCGCGGCATGCGATGAAGACCGGGGCGGCTTCTTAGCGGTGCTATAAGATGAAGGTCGATATGCGGCCGGCGCGTCCTGCCGACGATGCGTCGCCGGTGTCACGGGGCGCGGCGCGCGTGGCTGCTGAGGAGAGGATGCCCGACCCTGCTGCGCCGCATGGGCAGCATCCGGCTTCGACGGATCGGGAATCTGAGAAGCCTTGAATCGTTTTCCCTGATAGTCGGACATGGCTCTCCTTATACTGCGGTGTAACGGCGGAACGCCTAGGCGTCGGCCATCTCCTGCTTCATTTTCTCGATAACCTTGCGGTATTCGGGGTCGCAAGCGCCCAGAATCTGCGTGGCGTAGATGGCGGCGTTCTTGGCGCCGTTGATGGCAACGCAGGCCACGGGCACGCCCGAAGGCATCTGCACCATCGACAGCAGCGAATCCATACCGCCCAGGTCACTCGTCTTCATAGGCACACCGATAACCGGCAGTGGCGTAAAGGCAGCCACGACACCACCCAGGTGAGCGGCCTTGCCGGCGGCGGCGATAATCACTTTGATACCGCGATCGGCAGCGGTCGAAGCCCACTCGTGGACCTTCGCCGGCGTGCGATGTGCGCTCGCAATGACGAGCTCATAGGGCACACCAAGCGCCTCGAGCTCGGCGGTGCAACCTTCCATAACGCCCAGATCGGACTTGGAGCCCATGATGATCCCGACAACCGGCTTTTGATCTGCCATAAACAAAGACCTCCTGTTGAGAGCGGCGACGCGGCGGATCCGCGACCCTTAACTACTGAGAGTAGTATAGCTGCTCCCGTCCCTGCGGTCTTTGTGGCGCTTCGCGGGCGGGCCAGGCTTTATCTTCACTCCGGTTGCTTCGCAAAGTCGTTCAGATAAAGCCTGGCCCGCCCGCGAAGCGCCCTGCGACCTACCGGGGATTGCTATGACGTACGTTGGCTGAAATATTAACGTGGGATCCGCCGTTCGAACGAACGGCGGATCCCACACTCACTTTTTATTCAGCCCTAGTCATCGCGCAAAGCCCCTTCCGCAGCACACGGAGCAGCCAAGTCACCGCAGGCCGGGGGCGGGAGGGGCCGAGTTTCCTCCTGAGCGACTCTGCTTGCAGCCGGAGCGAAAGGGGGAAATCTCGGCCCCTCCCGCCCCGGCCGGCCAGGTCACACTACACCGTGTGCTGCGGCAGGTCCTGCAGGGCGATGACGTCCATGCCCATGTCGTTGGCGCTACCGTGACCCTGCTGGTCCTCACGCACTGCCTCGATGGCACTCACGTACGTGTTGGCCGCAGACATCGCCGTCACGCAGGTCACGCCGCGGCGCACCGCCTCGGTACGCAACAGATAGCCGTCGCCACGCGAACCCGGGCCGTACGGCGTGTTGATGATTACCGCAATCTTGCCATCGGCGATGAGGTCGCCGATGTTGGGACGCTCGCCGTCATGCGGGCCGCTGATCTTCTCCACGACCTCGCATGTCACGTTGCCGCCGCGCAGCACGCGCGCCGTGCCCTCGGTGGAGCAGATGTCAAAGCCCAGGTAGCGCAGGATACGGGCGACCGAAAGGATGTGGCGCTTGTCTCGGTCGCACACGCTAATGAACACCTTGCCGGCGCTCGGGTCGGGCAGCTTGTAGTCAATCGCCAGCTGCGTCTTGGCGTATGCCTCGGGATAGCTCTTGGCGATACCCATAACCTCGCCCGTCGACTTCATCTCGGGACCCAGGATAACGTCGGCGCCCGGGAAACGACCCCAGGGCATAACGGCTTCCTTCATGCAGAACCAGTCCAGCTGACGCTCGTCGCTCGGCAGACCCAGGCTGGCGATAGAATCGCCCGCCATGATACGCGCCGCGCACTTGGCCAGCGGCACGCCGGTTGCCTTGGAGATGAACGGCACGGTGCGGCTCGCGCGCGGGTTTGCCTCGATCACGTAGACGGTCTCGCCCTTGATGGCGTACTGCACGTTGACCAGGCCGCGTACGCCCAGCGCCATCGCGATGCGGCGCGTGGTCTCGCGAAGCTTTGCCTGCAGGCTCTCGCTAAAACTGAACGGCGGGATGCAGGTCGCGGAGTCGCCAGAGTGGATACCGGCCTCCTCGATATGCTCCAGAATGCCGCCAATGTAGACCTCTTCGCCATCGCACAGGGCGTCGACATCGGACTCGATCGCACCCTCCAGGAAGCGGTCCAGGTACACCGGGTAGTCGGGGCTAATGCGCGCGGCCTCGGCCATGTAATCGCGCAGGTGCTCGGCATCGTAGGCGATCATCATGCCGCGGCCGCCCAGCACGTAGCTCGGACGTACCAGCAGCGGGTAGCCAATGTGCGCGGCCACGGCCTCGGCCTCCTCAAACGAGGTGGCCTGGCCCGCCGGCGGGTACATGATGCCCAGCTTGTCGAGCAGGGCGGCAAAACGCTCGCGATCCTCGGCAAAATCGATGGCGTCGGGCTTGGTGCCCATGATGTTCACGCCGCTCTCCTCGAGCATGCGCGCCAGCTTAAGCGGGGTCTGGCCGCCGAGCGTCACCACGACGCCGTCGGGGCGCTCAACATCGATGACGTCCATGACATCCTCGTAGGTGAGCGGCTCAAAGTAAAGGCGGTCGGACGTGTCGTAGTCGGTCGAAACGGTCTCAGGATTGCAGTTGACCATGATGGTCTCAAAGCCGCGGGCCGCCAGCGCATAGCTCGCATGCACACAGCAGTAGTCGAACTCGATACCCTGGCCGATACGGTTGGGGCCGGCGCCCAGGATCATCGCCTTGGGCTTGTCCGCCGGCGTGGTCTCGTCGGGAGCCACGCACTTCTTGGCATCCGGACTCATGCGGTAGATATTCTCGTACGTCTTGTAGTGGTACTCCGTGGCGCTCGAGAACTCCGCAGCGCAGGTATCGACCGTCTTCATGCTGGGAACCACGCCAAGGCCCTTGCGATAGGCGCGCACAAAGCGCTCGTCCGAGCCGGTCAGCGCGGCGATCTCGGCGTCGCTCGTGCCGTACTGCTTGAGCAGGCGCATCGCGTCGGCGTCGATATCCTCCACACGCAGGCCGCGGATGCTCTCCTGGACCTGCACCATGTCGTTGATGCGGTTGATATACCACGGGTCGATGCCGCAAATGGCATGGATGCGCGTGACGTCCCAGCCACGGCGTAGGGCCTCGACCACAAAGAAGATGCGGTGCTCGGTCGGGGTTGCCACGGCCTGAGCGAGCTCGTCGTCGCTCAGCTTGTCGGCACCCTCCTTGCCACCGGCGCAAATGCCCTGGTGTCCGTCCTCCAGCGAGCGCATGGCCTTGCCAAAGGCCTCCTCAAAGGTGCGGCCAATCGCCATGATCTCGCCCACGGCCTTCATGCGCGTGGTGAGCGTGGGGTCGGTACCCTTGAACTTCTCGAAGGCAAAGCGCGGCACCTTGACGACACAGTAGTCGATTGTGGGCTCAAAGCAGGCGGGCGTAGCCTTGGTGATGTCGTTGACGATCTCGTCGAGCGTGTAGCCCACGGCCAGGCGAGCGGCGGCCTTAGCGATGGGGAAGCCCGTGGCCTTGGAGGCCAGTGCGGACGAGCGGCTCACGCGCGGGTTCATCTCGATGACGATCAGGCGGCCGGTCTGGGGGTTCACGGCAAACTGCACGTTGGAGCCGCCGGTCTCGACGCCGATCTTCTCCAAGATGGCGAGCGAGGCGACACGCATACGCTGATACTCAAGGTCGGAGAGGGTCTGCGCCGGCGCCACGGTGATGGAGTCGCCGGTATGCACGCCCATGGGGTCGAGATTCTCGATGGAGCACACGATGATGCCGTTGCCGGCGTGATCACGCATGACCTCCATCTCATACTCTTTCCAGCCCTCGATGGACTCCTCGACCAGCACCTCGTGGGCAGGCGAGAGCTCCAGGCCCTGGCTCACGATGGAGACGAGTTCCTCGTGGGTGTGAGCGATGCCGCCACCGGCGCCGCCGAGGGTAAAGCTCGGGCGCAGTACGCAGGGATAGCCCACGCGCTCGGCGATAGCCTCGGCGTCGGCCACGCTGTAGGCATAGCCCGAGCGCGCGACCTCCAGGCCAATCTCGGCCATGGCCTCGTTAAAGAGCTTGCGGTCCTCGCCGCGCTCGATAGCGGCCAGGTCGCAGCCGATCATCTCGACGCCGTATTTGTCGAGCGTACCGTCTTTCGCCAGCTCGACAGCGGCGTTCAGACCGGTCTGGCCGCCCAGCGTGGGCAGCAGCGCGTCCGGGCGCTCTTTCTTGATTACGCGCTCGATAAATTCGGCGGTGATGGGCTCGACATAGGTGCGGTCGGCAAGACCTGGGTCGGTCATGATGGTCGCCGGGTTGGAGTTGACCAGGATGACCTCAAAGCCATCCTCCTTGAGCACCTTGCAGGCCTGGGCACCGGAGTAGTCGAACTCACAGGCCTGGCCGATGACGATGGGGCCCGAACCAATGACGAGGATACGCTTGATGTCAGTACGTTTCGGCATGTTTAAAACCTCCTAGAGAGGCTGACTCAATGTTTTGGAAAAGTCAGCGAGGGTGCAGCTGGTGCATCAGGTTGCCGTGATGCGAGGGCGCGCTGGGCTTATGCCCGCGCGTCCGAAGCAGAGCGGCAAGATGATGTGCCAGATGCAGCCGCAGCGTCGACCGGTCCGCCGTTCGGTAGAACGGCGGAACCATCGTCGGCAAAGTTCCAGCCCTGCAGGCGGTCCTTCGCGGTGTCGATGTCCAGGTAGTTCTCCTCGCCGTCCATGAGTCGCGTAAAGGCAGTAAAGAGATAGTGGGCATCGGTGGGTCCGGGCGAGGCCTCGGGGTGGTACTGCACCGAGAAGCACGGCGCGTCGAGCAGCTGGATGCCCTCGGCGGTGCCGTCGTTGAGGTTCACATGCGTCAGGCGAATGCGGCCGAAGCGCTCGTTCATCACGACTGGCGCGATGCCGCGGCGCACCCAGACGCGCAGATCCCCATCGGCCGCATGCTCGGTCTCGCCGCCGGAAAGCTCGGGGACAAGCTTGCCCAAGCTGGGGAACAGCAGACCAAAGCCATGGTTTTGCGCGGTAATCTCCACGCGACGGCTTACCAGGTTCATGACCGGCTGGTTGCCACCGCGGTGACCGAACTTAAGCTTTTCCATCTGAGCGCCGCAGGCCAGGTTGATCATCTGGTGACCAAGACAAATACCAAAGACCGGCACCTTGCCGATCAGCTGCTGCACCTGCTCGTAGGTCTCCACCACGGCGTCGGGGTCGCCGGGACCATTGGACAAAAAGACACCGTCGGGATTCATGTCGAGCACCTGCTGGGCGGGCGTATCCCACGGCACGACGGTAAGGTCGCAGCCGGCGCGGACCAGACCCTCCAGAATGCCGCGCTTCACACCGCAGTCGTAGGCGACCACTTTGTGACGGGCAGGAGCGGCAGCCGTAAGCGCAAAGTCATGCGTGGCAGGCAGGTCGGCGGCCACAAACTCGTGAGGTACGGGGCAACTTACGGTCTTGACCAGGTTCTCGCCTACCAGCGTGGGCGCAGCGGCCAGACGCTCGGCAAGCTCGTCGACGTCGAAGATCTCGGTCGAAATAATGCCCATCTTGGAACCATTGTCGCGCAGGTGGCGCACCAGGGCGCGAGTGTCGACACCCTCGATAGCGACGATGCCGTGAGCGCGCAGGTACTCCGGCACGCTGACGGCCGAGCGCCAGTTAGAAGGCGTGGCGCACATGTCGCGAACGATCATGCCGCGCATGGCCGGAGCGCTCGCAGGGCGCACGGCGTCGCCGGGGAAGGCCGACTGGACGTCGGTCTCGTCGATACCGTAGTTGCCGATCTGCGGATAGGTCATGGTTACGATTTGGCCGGCATAACTCGGGTCGGTCATGACCTCAAAGTAGCCCTCGAGCGAGGTGTTGAAGCAGACTTCGCCGGTCGCGGTGCCCTCGGCGCCGCATGCACGTCCATAAAAAATGGTCCCATCCTCAAGATACAGGATGCAGGGACCGCAGGTGCCCTTGCTGGTTTTGGCCAGCATACGCTGGCAAAGCTCGCTGGGCGCGAAGGTGCGGGCGGCAGCGCCCGCGGTATGGTTGTTCGCCATAATTCTCCTTCCCGGTCTCACAGGACCGGCTTAAAGGTGTGTAGTTAGGCCTCGCGGTATTGTAACCGCAAGCATGCCTCATGGCGTTAATTTCATCGAAATGTTTACGAAATGATAATTATGATTTTCTATGCATAATGTTTTTTAATCCCCGTCCCAGAAAAATCATCCCGCGGGGCTTGTGGCTCACGCGGGATGATGGCGTCTTATTTTTTCTTGTCCTGCTCCAGCAGTTCGGACGGTGTGCGATCGGGCTTGCCGCCACGGAAAATCTCGCGGCCATGCAGACGATGCTCCAGATCGCGCTCGGCTTTTTCCTCGTCAATCTTGGTCTGGCTCACCACCGGGTCCTCAATCAACGACGACACCGAGTTCACCTGCTTCTGAATGCGCTCGGCGATGGTGTCATCCATACTCCCGATGCGCATCTTCCAGTCGATACTCGTGGCGTTGGATGAGCTCTTGGTCCACACGAACGTCAAAATGGCGCTCTGGTGGCCGCGCGCGGGGAACATGCCAAAGAAGGAATCGTGCTGAATGTTGCTATCCTCGTCGATATAGGCGTGAACGTTATACACCACGCGGTCGATCTTATCGTTGAGCAGCGCGTTGGTCGCGAGCGCCGCGGCCTGAATCTGCCCGTTGGACAGCAGCTCGAGCTCGTTGGCAGACGATGTGTCCAACACCGTCACCTCGACCGTGCCCGTACGCTCATCGGCTTCATCGACGGTGAAGTCGAGCGGGAACTGCGTAAAGCCGTTGCCCCATTCAAGTCCACCCTTGAGCGCCATCGAAACGGTATCGACCGAAACGCTCTCGGACAGGTTGGCGGTGTTCAGACGACGCATCACGCCGTAACCAATCTGCATGCCCACGATCAGCACCAAAATACCAATGACCACGGCCATCGCGGTCTTCGTAATGGTATGACTCACCTGCGAACCCGAAGGATCGTCCTCGGACAGCGGGTCGATATGTTTTGCCTGGCTCGCGCGGTCCTCGCTGCGCAGCTGCGCTAGCGCAGCTTTGTCACCGCGCTTGGCCGCAGCCTCCTTCTCACGCATGCGCTCGGTTCGCTTTTTGGCAAGCGTGGGATCCAAGACACCGGATGCATCGATTTCGGAGAATAACTCCGTCACTTCTTCCGGAGTCAAAGGGTTCTTGTCAGCCATAAACTTCCTGTCATATCAATCAGTCGAGCTCGTGCGCACGCGCACCTTCGAACTGCATTCGATAGTAACGGGCATAGGTGCCGCCATGGGCGAGAAGCTCCTCGTGCGTGCCACGCTCCACAACGCGACCATGCTCAACGGTCGCAATCTCATCGGCATGCTTAATGGTCGAAAGACGGTGGGCGATGATAATCGTGGTGCGGCCGCGTGCCAGCTCTTCGAGCGACTCCTGCACCGCCTCCTCGCTCTCGTTATCCAAAGCACTCGTCGCCTCATCCAAAATAAGGATCTTGGGGTTCTTGAGAAACACGCGCGCGATGGCAACACGCTGCTTCTGTCCGCCCGAAAGACGGCTGCCGCGCTCGCCCACGACCGTGTCATAGCCCTGTGGAAGCGACTCGATAAAGGCATCGATGTTGGCGCGACGGGCGGCCTCGGCGATCTCTTCAGCCGTAGCGCCCGGCTTGCCGTAGGCGATGTTCTCGCCAATCGTACCGTCAAATAGATAGACATCCTGCTGCACCAGGCCGATGGCGCGGCGCAGGCTCTGCTGCGTCACATCGCGCACGTCCTGGCCGTCGATGCTAATGGATCCGGTAGCCACGTCATAAAAGCGCGGCAGCAGCGAACAGGTCGTGGACTTGCCGCCGCCCGAAGGGCCAACCAAAGCGATGGTCTGCCCGGGCTTGATGGACAGGTCCATATGGTCGATAACGGGACGCTCGTCGGCATCGCCCTCGCCCAGCTCGACATCCTCGTAGTTAAAGCACACGTCGTGATACTCCACGGCACCAGCGGTCACCTGCAGATCCGTGGCGCCCGGCTTGTCCTGGATATCCGGCGCGGTCGAGAGCACCTCGTCCATACGCTTAAAGCCGGCGATAGCCTTCTGATACGTTTCGGCCGAATTGACGAGTGTCTCGAGCGGCGTGCAGAACAGCGAAATATAGAGTGCAAAGGTCGCCATATCGACCGCCTGCAGCTGTCCCTGGGCGACCAGCCAGCCGCCCAGCAGCACCACGATCACATAGAGCACACCCGAGAGCAGGCCATACGTCGCGGTATAGACGCCCATGGCGTGATACATGTTCTCCTTGGACGAAAGATAGCGATTGTTGGAGGCGCGGAACTTGAAGCGTTCGGTCTCCTCATTGGCAAAGCTCTTGACCACGCGCATGCCCGCCAGCGAATCCTGCAGCTGCGCATTGATGCCGCTGATTTTTTTGCGGTTGTCGCTAAAGACCTCGCGCATGCGCATGTTCTGCCAAAACATGATGACCGCAAACGCCGCCGTCACCACGGCCATGGCGAGCGCCAGCACCGGGGCGATGGTAAAGAGGATCACAAACGAGCCGATAATCTCGATGCCGCAGATGATGATCCACTCGGGCACGTGATGCGCCGCCTCGCAGATATCGAACAGGTCGTTGACCACGCGGCTCATCATGTCGCCCGAGCTGTTGCGGTCGAAGTACGCAAAGCTAAAGCGCTCATACTGGTCGAACAGGTCCTCGCGCATTTTGGACTCCATGCGCGCGCCCATCACGTGACCCCAATAGCTCACAAAGTAGCGGCAGGCGCAGCGGACGGCATACATCAGCACCAAGCCCACCGCGATCATGCCGAGCGCCTGCATAATGGCAGCCTGACCCTGAGGAAATAGCCCACCGGTCAAATTGCGCAGGATAATGGGGAACGCCAGGTCAATGGCGGCAAGCACCAGAGCACAAACAGTATCAGCAACAAAAAGCCCCATCTGGGGCTTGTAATAAGACAAAAACCTTCTAAACATGCAGTCCTCGGGGGTAAATAAATAGCGTGAGAAATCCGGTTGAACCGGTCAGGCTGAAAACAAAGCGTCCCAACAAGCATAACGCCGATGTTCTGGCAGCGTCAGCGAAAACGTCCCTAAGCGAGCAAGGTGCCTTGAAAGAGGAGCGACGCGTACTTCGGTACGCGAGCGACGATTGAAAGGCAGATTGCCGCTTAGGGGCGTTTGCAGCGTCGGCTCGTTACGCGGTTTGGTAAAACCGCGTAACCTAGAGATCGGCCCCACCCAAGCGGTGCGCGATGCTATCGCAGGCCAAGGCGCCTACGACGGTCTTGGCGTCTTCGATCTTGCCGTCGAGCACGGCGTCGATCAGCTCGTGCAGCGGCACCAGGTCCACGTTGACAAACTCGTCATCATCGGGGTTGGGCGCGTCGAACTCGAGCTTGGTGGCCAGGTAGATATGAATGATCTCATCGCAAAAACCGCAGGACGTGACAATCGACGTCAAAAAGCGAATACGACCAGCCCTAAAGCCCGTCTCCTCATGCAGTTCGCGCTTGGCGCAATCGAGCGGGTCCTCGCCTGGATCGAGCTTGCCGGCGGGAATCTCGACCGTCACGCGGTCGATGGCGGTGCGGTACTGACGCACCAGTATGATCTTGCCGCTCTCGGTCAGTGCTACAACGGCCGCCGCACCCGGATGGCGAACGATATCGCGGGCGCTGCGGTGACCGTTGGGCAGCTCAACCTCAAGACGGTGGACGTCGAGGATCTTGCCCTTCCAGGCGCACTCCTCCGAAAGAATCTTCTCGTGCAGCTCGGTATCGTGCGGGTCGTCGTCGCCCAGCACCAGCGCCGGCTCGTCAGCGACCTCGCCACCAGGCTCGCCCTCGGCGTGCCCATACATGCGGCTGTCCTCTTCGACGATCTGCGCGTCCACGAGCTCTTCGTTCTTCTCGTCCATCCGTCTCATTCCTCTCGGATTTTAGGCATCCCAGGCGTCGCGGCCGCGCAGCGCGCGCAGGCCGATGTCGTGGCGCAGGGTCTTGCCCTCAAAAACAATCTTCTCGCAGGCCTCGTAGGCAAGGTTGCGAGCGTTCTCGAACGTGTCGCCCAGAGCGGTCACGGCAAGCACGCGGCCACCATTGGTCACGAGCTGGCCGTCCACCACGGCAGTGCCCGCGTGGTACACGGTCACGTTCTCCATGGCCTCGGCATCGGCGATACCGGTGATGACCTTGCCCTTCTCGTAGCTGCCGGGATAGCCCGCGCTCGTCAGGACAACGGCCACGGCCCACTCGTCGCGCCAGTCGAGTTCAATCTGATCGAGCTCGCAGTTGGCGCAGGCAAGCATGACCTCGACCAGGTCGTTCTTAAGGCGCGGCAGCACGACCTGCGTCTCGGGGTCGCCAAAGCGGGCATTGAACTCCAGTACCTTGGGGCCGGCAGGCGTGAGCATAAAGCCGCCGTACAGGCAGCCGCGGTAGTCGATACCCTCGGCAGCGAGCTCGGCCACGGTCTGCTCCATGACCTTCACCATGGTGGCGTGCTCCTCGTCAGTCACGATGGGCACCGGGCTGTAGACGCCCATGCCGCCGGTGTTGGGGCCCTTGTCGCCCTCGAGCGCGCGCTTGTGGTCCTGCGAGGTGGCCATGGGGCGCACGGTCTTGCCGTCGGTAAAGGCCAGCAGCGAGCACTCGGGACCAACGAGCATCTCCTCGATAACCACGGTGTTGCCGGCATCGCCAAAGGTGCCGCCAAAGCACTCGCGCACGGCTTCCTCGGCCTGCTCAAGTTCGGTCGCCACGATAACGCCCTTGCCCGCGGCAAGGCCGTCGGCCTTGACGACCAGCGGGGCGCCCTGCTCGCGCACGTAGGCGAGAGCCGAAGCCTCGTCGGTAAACGAACCATAGGCTGCCGTCGGAATGCCCGCACGCTCCATGAGCTGCTTGGAGAACAGCTTGGAGCCCTCCATCTGGGCGCCCTCGGCACCCGGGCCAAAGCAGGGAATACCCGCCGCGCGCACGGCGTCGGCCACGCCCGCCACGAGCGGAGCCTCGGGGCCAATTACCACGAGTCCGCATCCGTGGCTCTGCGCAAACGCCGCCACGGCCGCAGGATCGCAGTCGTCGAGAACAACGTTCTCGCCGCAGCTCGCGGTGCCGCCGTTACCCGGCGCAATGTAGAGCTTGCCGGCGCGCGGTGATGCTGCGAGCTTAGCTGCCAAAGCATGCTCACGGCCGCCGCTGCCCAACAACAGGATGTCGATGGTTTGAGTGTCCGCCTTCAAGGGTGCCTCCTCTATGGATGAATGGCCCGCTCCGCGCGAGCCCTTTGCAAGCAAATATACCCCTCGGCCGCCCGTCCGGGCTGCAAAGGGGTATATCGCAATAACCAAATAGTCCCGATTACTTCCAGAATCGGTTGATGATCTGCTCGCGACCAGCGCCAACGCCAATGAACGTCACGCGGGTGTGTGCCAGATCCTCAATAAACGCCACGTAGTCCTGAGCCTCCTGCGGCAGCTCGTCAAAGCTGCGGCAACCGGTGATATCGCACTTCCAGCCAGGGAGCTCCTCGTAGATGGGCTTGGCATGCTCAAAGCGCACCTGGTGTTCGGGCACGCTCGTGTAACGCTCGCCATCGACGTCGTAGGCCACGCACACCTTGATGGTGTCGAAGGCCGAAAGCACGTCGAGCTTGGTCAGGGCGATGTCGGTGAGGCCGTTGACGCGCGAGGCATAGTTGGCGATAGGGCCGTCAAACCAGCCGCAACGACGACGGCGACCGGTGGTCACGCCGTACTCGTAGCCCTCCTCGGTCAGCGTGTGACCGGCCTCGGACTCATAGGAAAGCTCGGTGGGCATGGGGCCCGAACCGACGCGGGTGATATAGGCCTTCATGACGCCCAGCACGCGGTCGACGTTCTTCATGCCCACGCCGGAGCCG
Source organism: Collinsella aerofaciens (assembly GCF_902501475.1). Taxonomy (GTDB): domain Bacteria; phylum Actinomycetota; class Coriobacteriia; order Coriobacteriales; family Coriobacteriaceae; genus Collinsella; species Collinsella aerofaciens_AL. The sequence continues at coordinate 29,075 of NZ_CABWIF010000058.1, forward strand.
GTAATGGCGCCGCCGGCGGTGCAGTTGGAAGACGTCACGTACGGATAGGTGCCGTGGTCGATGTCGAGCAGCGTCGCCTGGGCGCCCTCAAACAGCAGGTCCTTGCCCTCGTCGATCATGTTGTTGAGCAGCAGGCTCGTCTCGGTGATGTAGGGGCGCAGGCGCTCGGCCATCGGCAGGTACTCGTCGCAAATCTGGTCCACGGTGTAGGTGGGCAGGTTGTAGATGAGCTCGAGCTCGGGGTTCACGCGAGCGAGAGCGGTCTCCAGCTTGTCGCGGAACAGCGCCTCATCCAGCATGTCCTGCATGCGCAGGCCAATGCGGGCCATCTTGTCCTGATAGCACGGACCGATGCCACGCTTGGTGGTACCGATGTTCTTCTTGCCGAGCTTCTGCTCAAAGGCGCCATCCAGATCAATGTGGTACGGCATGATGACATGCGCGTTGCCGCTAATCTTGAGGTTCTTGGTGGTGATGCCGTCGGCCTCGAACATGTCGATCTCCTCAAGGACAACCTTGGGGTTGACGACGCAGCCGTTACCGATCACCGACACGTGGTCGGAATACATGATGCCGGAGGGCACCTGGTGCAGGCCGTACTTCTTGCCGTTGACGACGATGGTGTGGCCGGCGTTGTTGCCTCCCGAGTAGCGCACGACGGCATCGAAGTCGCCGGCGACCAGGTCGCAAATCTTACCCTTGCCCTCATCGCCCCACTGGGCACCGACCAAAACGGTTGACGGCATGTTTACTCCTTACATTCATGGACTGTCTGCGCGCCACGCCGGCACGCAGAAGCACAAAACATTCCCAGTATACCCGTGCAACGGGCGCCTGTCCTACTCCTCGGCATGTGCCCCATCAAGCTCATAGAACTTGGTAGATGCCGGCAGGAACATCAGGTCGACGTCGCCGATCGGGCCCGAACGGTTCTTGGCCACGACGATACGCGTAACGCCCTCGTCGGGTCGATCGTCGCGCGAGGCTTCGGCCTCGTCGGCGGAGCGGTCCAAGAACATAACGATATCGGCGTCTTGCTCGATGGAGCCCGATTCACGAAGGTCGGAAAGCTGCGGGCGCTTGCCGGTACGGGATTCGACCTGACGCGAGAGCTGTGACAGCGCGATGAGCGGGATCTTGAGCTCCTTGGCCATGATCTTAAGACCGCGCGACATCTCCGAAACCTCGACGGTACGGCTCTCGGAGCGGCGTCCCGGTGGGGGACTCACCAGCTGCAGGTAGTCCAGGATGATGATTGCCTTCTCCTTGTTATGGAGCATGCGGCGGCTCTTGGCGCGAATCTCGGTCACTGTGGTGCCGGGCGTATCGTCAATCAGAATATCGAGCTTGGACAAGGTCTGCGTGGCCTCGTTGATATTGGCCCACTGCTCGGGGCTAATGCGGCCCATGCGGAAGTCACTGATCGAGATCATGGCGTAGGCGCAAATCAGACGCTGGGCAATTTCCTTGCCCGACATCTCCAGCGAGAAGAAGCCGACGGTATAACCGGCAGCGGCAGCGTTGAGCGCCAGATTCAGGGCAAACGACGTCTTACCCACAGCAGGGCGGGCGCCGATAATGATGAGCTGGCCCTCGCGGAAGCCCATGAGCATGCGGTCGAGCGACGGGAAACCCGTGGGCACGCCCGCAGCCTGACCACCGGCTTGGCACACTTCCTCGGCCTCGTTATAGGCCTCAACCATAAACTCGGTCAGCGTCTTGTAGCTCGACTTGACCTCGCGCGCCGTAACCTTGAGCAGTTTGCTCTCGGCCAGCTCCACGACCTCTTTCGTGTCGGTAGGGGCGTTATAGGCCAGCGCGTTGATCTCGTTGGTGGCGCCGATCAGCTCGCGCAGCATCGAATCGCGGCGAACGATGGCGGCATGATGCTGCCAGTTGACGAGCGACAGGGTCTGACCCATCAACTCCAAAATGTACGCTTCGCCGCCCACGGCATCGAGCTTGTTGATGCTTCGCAGGTAATCGATCAGCGAGATGGAGTCGATGGGAATGCGGCTGTTGTACATATCGACCATCGCGGTATAGATGGTCTTGTGAATGGGCCGGTAGAAGTCATCGGGCTGCAGCTCGACCTGGGCTTCTTCGACCACCTCGGGCGATAGCAGCATAGCGGCCAGTACATTGGCCTCTGCATCTTGGTTTTGGGGAAGACCCAACTTTGAGCCGCGGTCCTCAACCGTCAGCCCGGTCTCCCTATCGTCATATGCCATGAGCATCCTCATTCATATCGCTTGCGAGCATCCATAGTATCAGCCACGGTCCCAAAACGCGCCGCGCGCCGCCAATCATCACCGAACCAAACGGATGAACGGTCCCGTATATAGGACTTCGACGCAACGTTCACCATGACACTCACTCAGCGCAAAAAACAAAAGGGCGCCCTGGTTTCCCAGAGCGCCCTTCTTAGAACAAGATTGTTGCGTTGCAGCAAATGCTACTCGGCAGCAGCCTCAGTCTCGACCTCGGCGGTCTCGGCCTCGGCGACCTCAGCGGCCTCCTCGACCTCAGCCTCGGCAGCGAGCTCCTCGGCGGTAACGCCGACGAGAACGACAACCTCGGCCTTGATCTCGCGGTACAGCGAGATGGCAACGGTGTGGGCACCGGCAACCTTGATGGGCTTACCGAGCTCGACGCGCTTGCGGTCGATGTCCATACCGAGCTGAGCCTTGATGGCGTCAGCGATCATAGCGGCGGTAACGGAGCCAAAGAGGATGCCCTCGTCGCCGACCTTGACGTCAACGGTGACCGTCTTGCCCTCGAAGGCAGCCTTGGTCTCGTTGGCGGTAGCCAGACGGACGGCCTCGCGCTTGGCGATGTTGTTGCGACGCTCGTCAAGCTGCTTGAGGTTGCCCTTGGTGGCGGCAACAGCGAGCTTCTTGGGGAACAGGAAGTTCTCAGCGTAACCCTGAGCGACCTCTACGACGTCACCCTCGCCGCCCTTGCCCTTGATCTCATCGAGAAGAATAACCTTCATGATGCGTCTCCCTTCTTAGCCGCGGTCGCGGTTGCCACGAGAGGAAACCACGGGGACGGTGTACGGCAGGAGAGCCATCTCGCGGGCGCGCTTGATGGCGTTGGCGATGTCATGCTGATGCTGCGTGCAAGCGCCAGTGACGCGACGGGGCTTGATCTTGCCACGGTCGGTCATGTACTTACGGAGAAGCTGAGTGTCCTTATAGTCGATGAACTCAGTGTTCTCCTTGCAGAACTGGCAGTACTTACGACGCGGCTGACGTGCAGAAAAATCATTAGCCATGTCAAAATACCTTTCATTTGGCAACTTCGGCGAACCGAAGCCGCCTCTCACTCAAAAATAGGTGAACAACCCTTAGAACGGGATGTCCTCATCGTAGACGTCGACCGCGGGCGGCGTGGCCACCGGTGCGGCAGGACGTGCTGCAGGCGCGGGAGCTGCGGGGGCGTAGCCGCCCTGATCGTAGCCACCCTGGCCACCACGGGAGCTCATAAACTCGATCTCATCGACGATGACCTCAAGCTTGCTCCGGCGCTGGCCGTCGCGCTCCCAAGAGCTGTAGCGCAGTTTGCCCTCGATCGCGACCTTGTTTCCCTTTGCCAGGAAACGGCTCACGGCCTCGGCGCGGGTGCCGAACATGGTGCAGTCGACAAAGTTGGGATAGTCCTCCCACTCGCCAGTCTGCGCGTTGCGGCGACGATCGTTCACGGCGACGCCAAAGGACAGAACCTGGGTTCCGCCGGCGGTGGCGCGCAGCTCGGGATCGCGGGTGAGGTTACCGGTGATGTTCACTCGATTGATGCTCATAACTCACTACTTCCTCTTGGGGCACAAGCCCAGTCCAAAACGACAGTCTTACTCCTGGTCGTCGCGACGGACGATCATGTGGCGGACCACAGCGTCGGTGATGCGCAGGACGCGATCAAGCTCGGCGATCTGGGTAGGATCTGCGTGGAAGTTGATGAGGGTGTAGTCACCATCGGTGAGATCGTTGATCTCGTAGGCGAGCTTGCGCTTGCCCCACTCGTCAACGGAGTCGACCTTGCCAGCGCCCTCAGCGATCGTGGTATCGATACGCTTCATAACAGCGAGACGAGTCTCGGGGTCGAGCGACGGGTCAACAAAGAACAGCAGTTCATAAGCCTTCATATTGTCACCTCCTCTGGGCAAATGTGGCTTCAGGTCGTGAAGGTGCGCCTGAAGCAGGAAAAGACTTGGTAATAATATCTTTCAACCTCCTAGGCTGCAAGAATATGCAGCTACAACCTCATGACCTCCACATATGCCCATACTCGCACGACGTTTCATGCGCATTCCAACCAAATGCTGACCAAAAGCTTGACGGATCTGTGGACAAGATACGGTGCCGTGGGGACAAGCTGAGCCAAGTCGCAGGTCAACGGGCGCATGGTTGTGGTCGCAAAATGCATACCAGTGGTCTACAACACCACCCAAAGATTTTTATATTCATTGCCAAGTCGCTTATGAATACCCCTTTTGAACAATTGAGCTGATCAACCACGCTGGTCGAAAGCCGTTTTTTTGGTACCTCAAACCCCACCGCAACGCCAAGCGCGGCCAAGCGTTTTAAAAAATGCCAACTTTTCTGTTTGCACTTTGCGATTCCTCGTGTATACTGACTTTCGCATTTAACGGAGAGTTGTCCGAGTGGCCGAAGGAGCACGATTGGAAATCGTGTAGGCGTCAAAAGCGTCTCCAGGGTTCAAATCCCTGACTCTCCGCCAGTTAATTCCAAAGCAGGCCTTCGAGCCTGCTTTGTTTTTACCCCACGCGGAGGGGTGGCAGAGTGGTTGAATGCGGCGGTCTCGAAAACCGTTTGGCCTGTATAAGGTCACGAGGGTTCGAATCCCTCCTCCTCCGCCATTTAGATTGAGAAAGCTCCCGAGAATGGGAGCTTTTTTCTTTTGAGTCCCTTACAAGCAAATACGGCGGAGGAGGAGGGATTCGAACCCGCCAGGGCGCGGAGCGTAAAGAAAACGCGCCCGTGGCGCGTTTTTAGCGCAGCGCGGTCGGCGTAAGCCGACCGGATAAATTTTGAGCTCCGCTCAAAATTTGGACATCCCTCCTATTCAGCCATGCCCCCATCGCGTTCAACATCAACCCAGACCCCCAAACATGTACGTCACCCTCCAAAACCGACATTTTTCGACATCTTTGGAGGCTGATGTACATGTTATGTACCTACGCCCCCACCCGGCCCCGACCGTTTACCGAGCAATAGGGTCGCCACGCCCGACAACCATGTACTATGTACGGGCATTGTCTAAACCCACGATCCAAAGGACCCCATCTTGCCCGTCGTCGCTGCCATAACCATTACCTCACATGCCTCGGATGCCATGGTTGCCATCCCGTTTTGGCTCGAGATGTTCGCTGTTGTCGCTGCATCGATCTCGGGTGTGCTGGTTGCGCGCGAGCACAAGCTCGACCTGGTGGGCGCGGTCGCGCTCGCGGTGGTCTGCGGTCTGGGCGGCGGTCTTTTGCGCGATATGACGCTCCAGGTCGGCAACGTCTACATCCTCAACCAGCCGATGGCGCTGCCGCTTTCCATTGCCACGGCAGCCATCATCTATATTTTCCCGGCAATCGTCGACAAGCCCGAAAAACTCATTCCCCTGCTCGATATCATCTCGGTCGGCATCTACGCCGCCACCGGAGCGGACAAGGCGCTTGTCTACGGCTTTGCGCCGGCGGTGTGCATCATGATGGGCTTTTTCACCGCGGTGGGCGGCGGCATGCTGCGCGACGGCTTTATGGGCGTGGTTCCGGGCATTTTCCAACGTACTAACTTTTATGCCATCGCCGCCATCGCCGGATCGACAAGCTATGTGTGTCTCGTTATGAGCGGCATCATGAGCAATGTCGCCGCGCTGGTCGTATGCGTTGTCGTGACCATGGGTCTGCGCTGGCTCTCGCTGCGCTTTGACATCAAAAGCCCCACCGAAGAAGATATCGCGCGCTTCTTGCACCGTAAAAAGTAGACAGCACGGCACGACACTTCGAAATGCAACCGAGAGGTTCTTTTAGAGCGCCCACGCGTTGGGTACCCTGTTAGGTATATGCCGAACACCTAACAAAAGGATCAACCATGGCTTTCAATCAAACCGCGACGGCGCCGTCACACAAGATACGTCGCTGCCTGCTTATGGCATTCGCGCTCATCGCGCTCGCGCTCACCGCGCTTCCCACGGCGTCGTTCGCCGGCACGGACACCGCAGGCAACGTACTTGCGACCGACAATGACGCCAATTCGTCCGGCGTCGAAGGTGACCTGTACTGGGCAGGTCAGGCCCTCAACTTGGACGATGCGTCCATCGGCCGCGACATAATTGCAGCAGGCGAGAGCCTCTCCATCCGCGACTGCACGGTGGGCGGCGCCGTCCGCTTGGCGGCACGCACTATCGATATCGCCAAGACCACGGTTGATGGCAGCGTCACGGTCGTCGGTCAGCACGTTGTGCTCAATTCCGACAGCACCGCCAACTGTTTTTACGCGATAGGCGAGACGGTTGCCCTGCGCGGCTCTACCAAGTCGGCAGCGCTTGCGGGCGACACGGTGACCATCGATGGCACCGTCGAGGGCGATGTCGAGGTTTGGGCCGACAAGCTCATCTTGGGCAAGAACGCCCACATCACCGGCACCGTGAACGCGCACGTCTCCGAGGACCCCGAGCGTGCCGCAGGAGCCGAGGTAGGCGCGCTCAAGATCGACCGCACCGAGAACGAGGATACTTCCACCGTTAACGATGTCATCGGCGGTATCGTCGCCGCGGCACTCTCGACCTGCTTTGTCGCTCTGCTGCTCGAGCTCGTCTTTCCGCGCGCGACCGCCAGCGCCGCCGGCATGCTCCACCAGCGCCCCATACCCCTGTGGGTGAGCGGTCTTCTGGGCACGATTGCTATCGTCCCCGCCGTCCTACTGCTAATTATCTCTATCGCTGGTCTGTCGCTTGCCGGAGCCCTCTTGTGCGGCGTTATCGGCATCGCGTTGGTGTCGAGTGCCTTTGCGGGGTGCGCGATCTCCCGCATGGTCGGACACAACCAAAACCGCTACGCCATGGCAGCCGTGGGCGGCGTAATCGCAGGCGCCCTCACGGGGCTTCCCCTCGTAGGTGACTTCATCAGCGGCGTAGCCTTTGTCTTTATGCTCGGCTACGTTATCCAGATCATCTGGCGCAACGCCCACCTCAAGCCGCAGCAGCCGGCTAACATGCCAGGACTCCCCACCGCTTAGCCACCAACCACCACAAAGGTGCCAGGTTACTTTGCACCAACAAACGAAGCGGGGCACTCGGTCATGTCGACCGGGTGCCCCGCTTTTCTTGGAGGGTTCTCTAGTAACTTTTTCAAAACCAATGATCATCAGGTCGGTAGGCCTGTGCGTCACTCGCTACGGAGGCAGCACGCCATTAAGCAGGGGGGCAATTATTTTTCACGACGACCGCCTCCCCGCTTGATGACGAGCGCGACAACAATAGCCGCCACTCCGATGGCAGCCAAAGCCGCCACCAGCACCAACGTTCTATCTCCTGTCGAGGGCATAAAGCCTCGACTTGCTTCTTTGCTTGGAGTGTTGAGCACCGACAGTTCAATCGAACCCGTCCCGGCATCAGCGGTATCAACCCGCAGAGGGCTTTCGGCCGACACGGTCACCTTGGGCTTCGCGGCTGCAACCTGTTTAACGTCCAATCCCTCGGACGTAACCGTTACCGTTCGCTTGCCCTCAAAGGCGGTGTATCCCTTGGGAGCCGCGACCTCTTCGACGGTGTAGACACCCGCGTCCACACCGCTCAATTCCACATGGCCGTCCGCGCCCGTGGTGACGCACGCGGCGGCATCCGTCGACCACGAGCCGTCGGTCGTTAGGATGCGCCCGCGGTCATCGATGATGCGCAGCTTGGCGCCCGCGAGCGGTTTATCGTCCGAGCTTGAGCGCTTGATCAGACTGAGTCCCCAGGTGTAGGCGCACGCGTCATCGCTCGGCGTGCGGGTGAATCCGGCGTCGCCGGACTGGTCGGCAAAGGGTGAGCGCGGGTAGCGCAGGTAGACCTCGTTGGGGTTGCCCTTCGCGATGCCGTGGTTGCATGCGCTGTTGAGCGGCGCGTTGTACACGGCGACCACGCGGGCGCCCGCGGTGAAGGCGTCTGCCCCGCCGAGCACGTCGATGAGGTCGCCGGTGCGCACGGTGAAGGTCTTGCCGTCGACCGAGACCCCGCACTGGGCCGTGATATCGGTCCAGCCCTTCGCGGGGTCGGTGCCGGCGCGTCCGTCCTTGCCGGTCTGGACCGCGTCAAAGCCGCCGTCCGCGCCCGCCGCCACGTACACGCGCATGCTCGCGGCCACCTTGGAGGGGTCGAGCCCCGCGCTCATGGTGTCGGCGAACTGCACCGTATAGGTGTCGTAGGCCGTGAGGCCCGCCGGGACCGTGGCAGAGAGGCGCCAGTACAGGTCGTCGGCGACCGTGGCGTCGGCGGCCTTCTGCCAGGCGGCGGTGCTGTCCTCCAGCACGTGCTTGGACACCTTGGGGGTCGCCGCCTTGGGCTTGACGGTGACGGCGCTGCCGCCGACCAGGGCCATGATCGGCGCGGTGCCGGCCTCGCCCCGGGCGATGGCGTCGTCGTCGGCGACGATGAGCCAGTAGCCGCAGGGCAGCTCGGCCGCCGTGCCCGCGTTAAGGCCCACGGAGGCGGCGCCTGCTTCGACAATTGCGCGGGCAAGTTTTGCCGTCAGTGCGGTCGCCATGTGTCTGTCGGCATTCATCCATTCGGCAGCCTCTTGCGCCGTCGATGCCGAGCCATCAAGTCCAGCATCATGAAGCACGGAAAGAATAGTTTGACGAACCGCGTCATTCGCCCACGTTACGTCAGTTGCAATTTTTTGGCCAGCATCGTCATCGTCGACAACGGTCGCCGAAAAGAGCTGGTACGCGTCATACCGCGTCGCAACTGTACCGCCTACCATAATGGCACCGGTGCCCGCCGCGCGGGCCGTCCCGGGCAGCATCGCAAAAGAGAGCATAGCGACCGTAACTATCGTCGCCACGGCCAACAAGCGGCGCCAAAGCCTACTCACGGCGACCACCTCGATCTCGATCGCGATGGCGGTGAGCATGCATCCATGTCGCGGCAAAGCACAGCAGCGAAGCGCCAGCCAGATACGTCATAGTCAAGCCGGCACCGCCTGCCTCGGGAAGCGTGGTCGAGTATCTGTTGGTAAAAGTCGGCGGGGTCGAAGAGCCATTGTCGTAGGTGACGGTGGCGACGAGATTTCTCTCACCGTTGTCCACCTTAACCGTAACCTTGTGCTGGGTCCTGTCGTAGGTGATGTGGTCCTTGACGTTGTTCTCGGCGCCCTCGGGGACGACCTCAGAGATGGTATAAGTATAGGTATCGGCCTTGTTGTAGTCGACGTTGAAGGAGACGTTGCCCATGGCATCGTTGGTCACCGTTTGGAGCACCCTGTCCTTGTCATCCTTGAGCGCGAACGAGAACTGACCTTCCTTGAACGTTCCGCCTGCGAGCACCTTCTCTGCGTTAATAACCGCCTTGCCCGTCATGCGGTTGTCGTAGACCCAGATCTCGTCCTTCTTTGTATCGTCGATGATCTCCGCACCGTCGACGATGTCCTTTGCCTTAGTTAGCGCAGCCTGATAATCCTTGTCGCTCGCGCTGCCCTTGAGCATGATCCACGTGGGATCGGCCTTGGCATAGCCAACAGGCGCCTTGGTCTCCACGAGCTGATAGAGCACACAATTACTCATCTTCTTGTCGCTTGTGCCGAACGAGATTTTGCCGTTGGCGTCGGTAGGGACGTCGATCGCGGCCTCGTCAAACGGCGTTCTGGCGTTCTCTACATTTCCGTCATCCGCAACCTGGCCCATATCCACGCTGTAGAGTGTGAACTTCGCCCCCTCGAGCGTCGCGCCGACCTGCTGGGCGTCGTACTTGGTCATCGTGATGCTGTAGCCGTTGCCGCCCGCGCTGGCGGACGCATTTTGAATCTTCCATTTTTGCTCGTCGATCGCCGAACCCTCCGTCACCCCCGCAAGCTCGGCGGTGTTGGAAAGGGACACCTCTTCGCCGGGGTTTCCGGTCGGGATAACCTCATACTCGACCTTGAGGTATTTCCCGTCGGGCACCTCAAGAGTCAACTTCGTACGCGAGCCAGATTCATCCTTGACTTGCTCCATCTTCGACGAATAGTCCTTATCAGCCAGCGGTGACCAGGCACCATTCACCTGCTCATAGACCTTAAGCGTCGACGGCACCAGCGCGCACTTGGCATCCATGGTATCGACGAGCTCAAGGAAGTCGGTGCCATTTTTAAGGGCAACGGCAGACTCGTTAACAAGAATGGTGTATTTGATGCGATTGCTATTGGCAACCTGCTCGCCGGACTTTTTGATGACGTTGTTCTTAATGATAACGTCACCTTTACCGGAATCGAACTTTTTAACTCCTGACCCCGCGCTGGCCTTGTTGGTGAACTTCACCTCGTTTGTGGAGGTATCGAGCTCACCGCGCTTGACCGCCGTCTTGTACGTGAGCTTTGCGTAGCCGGCATAGCTTTCAAGCTCAGTCGTGGGGATGGAGAAGGTGACCGTATTGCCGTTGCGGCTGACGTTGTCGGCGGCGAGCGTCCGACCCGTAACGACCTCCTTGGCCTCGCCTCCGCGATGAAGCCCCGTATGTTTATCATAGGGGTTCTGCACGAGCGTATACTTTGCGGAATTCGCAACATAGCTCATACCATCCGGAAGGCTATCAACGATATTCAGCGGTTTCCCGCCCAGCTTTCCAGCTCCATAGTATTCGAACTCGCCATTTGCGCCCTTATTACCCTTTTGGCGGTTGCATACACCGTCCAGTCGACGATCCAGGCGCCCTTCTCATCCGAGCCGTCAACGGTATGCCAATCGAAGTTCTCAACCCAAGACACCTTCGACTCCGCTTCCGGCTTCTCGACCGCGGGCATCGTTTCTCGGTTGACAACGTACTTGATGGGTTCGGTGAACGGCCACTGTAGTCTCAGGCCCGGTGCTTCGACCGCTGCGAAGTTTGAGTACCAGCCCGACAGCGCTTCTGATGTAGTGTCGTAGGTGATAACGGCGTAGTCCTCGTTCTCGAGAGCGGCTTTCACGTTGTCGGTAACGATGATCTTGAGGTCGTAGTTTTTCTTTGTTTCATTACCCGGATAGCTGGTCGTTGGTCTCCAGTCGGTGCCCGGAACCAGCTCGGTATTGCCGATTTTAATGGTAATGGAGCTTTCGTCGACACCAAGTTTCTGCGACCATGCCGACTGAAACGTGTCCTTCACCGTCACCTCGCCTGGATGGGCCGCATTGACGATCGCCTTCAGCGCGACCTTCGTCTCCCACGTCGCCCTGCCCGTCGTCGCCGCCTCATCGTATCTCACGAGCCTCTTGGTGATCGGCACAACACCCGTCAGCTGCGGCGTGAAACTGCCATCATCCGTACCGGAAACGGAACCTTTGCGCTCGATGGTCGCGCTGTTGCGCACGGTGTCGTACGAGCTCGTATCGTTCATCTTGGTGTGATAAACGATGCAGTAGGTGGCGTACTTATCCTCAAGGTTGTTCGGGAACGTATAGGAAAAGAAATTATCCTTAGGTTCAAGTTTTCTTTCACAAATCTTGACTCCGCTCGCCTCCGAGTCGCCTTTGTAAACCGCAAAGTTGCCCGTATACGTCTGTTTTCCGTCCAGATTATCGGTGAACATGTATCCGCTCATGTCGGCCTTGAGCTTGCCTTGGTTGAGCTTGACCGTCCACTTGATGTCCGACGGCGTGCCTGAGCCATTGGACTTCTTGATCATGTCATAGCCGAATGTAACAGGCTCAGCCGTAGCTGTTCTGTTATCGCCGTCGCTTGAGCCAGCCCAATTCCACGTTGCCGTATTCTCAGCTTTGATCAAATCGCCGCCGTTCGCGGCAACGCCGCTCTTCAGCACCGTATCGTACGTGATCGTGTGGTTGCCCCGGGAAAGGTTGCCCAGGCTGTCGAGGGTTACGACCTGGCCGTCGATCATCGGCTGGGAGTCAAGCTTCTTGCCGTCGAGCTTGAAACTGTCGTTCACAAAGTCGAAGTTGTCGCCCAGCGTATCAGTGAAGCTAACGTCCGTAGCATACGACTCTACGGTAAGCGTAACAGTCCAGGTAACCTTGGCCACGCCATCTGCGCCCTGGGAGAAGGTCCCCGACTTCGTCCCCGTGACTTTGCCGTCCTTGATAGGGATTTTGATCGTTCCCACACCAGGGAACACGACAGATGCGTTGCCGCCTGAGCTGGTGTCCTTGTCTGCAAGCTCGAACGACAAATTGGCTCCGACATAAATCTCCGCAGGGTTTGACGCAAGCCAGTTTTTGTCAAACGCAAAGATGACCTTATTGTCCTTAATCTTCCACGTGCCAGCCTTGGCGGCAGTGGCTTCCGAACCCTCCATGAGGTCGCCGCCGTCGTTGTCGTCAACGACAATGGTGTCGGGCAGCTTATAGACAGCGATGTTCTTCTCGGGCGTAGGCGCCTTGCCGCCTTTGAATTGTGCCGAGAAAGCTCCATAGAGCGTCGAAGTGGACGTTACGGGATCCTCGAGCTTTTGAGTATGGTGCTCATCGGTATACAGCCTGACATCAACCGTCGCCGTATCCCCATCGATCGCAATCGGATCGGGCTTCGCAACGTCATCGGCGCGCACGGGGGCCGCACCGTAAAACACTGCGGCGGTGAGGCAAATCAAAATGAAAATCAGAGCCGCCATACCCAGCGACCGTGAGCGGTGTACGTCCATAGTTGTCCCCTAATTCCTACAACACAGTGTGGAATACGGCGAATCGTCGGATCGAACACAAGCCCCAACATCAACGAGAACCTACCTAGCGCATTGCAAGAACCCATTGGGGAGCACCTTCTAAGACGGTTCGTCTATGCCACAATGCATAAAATACAATATAGATAACAGTCATGTAAACCGCTGGTAAAGACGTCTTTTAATGTAATACCAGTTGATATTTATCTGTTAACGGTTTTGTATCAAAGCGGTTATATCCTGTGGAATTATGTATATGTTTAAACAACTTTACTTTGGCTGGAAAGCCGCTCGGGGGATAACCTCCTCCACCGTGGTGCAAAGTAACCTGTCCCCTTGCACCAAAAAGGGCGCCGACCATTGCGGTCGACGCCCTTTCTTATTGGCGGTTATAAGCCCCAACGCTTATTTGTTGACCTGGCCGGCGCGGACGGCAGCCTTCTTGCGGTCGGTGGCGTTGAGCAGACGCTTGCGCAGGCGGATGTTCTTGGGAGTGATCTCGACCAGCTCGTCGTCGGCGATATACTCCAGCGCCTCCTCCAGCGAGAAGGTGCGAGGCGGCACCAGCTGGACGGAGATATCGGAGGTCGAGGAACGCTGGTTGCCCAGGTTCTTGGTACGGGCGATGTTGACGACCATGTCGCCAGCCTTGCTGCGCTCGCCCACGATCATGCCCTCATAGCACTCGGTGCCCGGCTCAACGAACAGCTGGCCGCGCTCCTGCAGCGTGCCCAGAGCGTAGGCGACGGCCTTCTCGGTGGTCATAGAAATCATGGCGCCGTTCTGACGGTTGCCGATCTCGCCGGCATAGGGACCATACTCCAGGAAGGTGTGGTAGAACACGCCCTCGCCGTGGGTGACGTTCATGATGCGGTTCTTAAGACCCATGATGCCGCGCGTCGGGATTTTGAACTCGAGGTGCGTCACGATGCCCGAGGTGTCCATACTCGTCATGATGCCGCCGGAGGTACCGAAGACCTCAACGACCTTGCCCGAGTACTCGTCCGGGCACTCGACGACGGCCTGCTCGACAGGCTCCATCTTGTTGCCGTTCTCGTCCTTCTTAAACAGAACGCGGGGACGGCCGACCTGGAACTCAAAGCCCTCGCGGCGCATGGACTCCATCAGGACGGACAGGTGCAGGATGCCGCGGCCAGAGACCTCGACGCCGCTCTTGTCCTCGAGCTCCTCGATCTTCATGGTCACGTTGTTCTCGGCCTCGTTGAACAGGCGCTCCTTGAGCTGACGGGCGCCCACGATGTCGCCGTCGCGACCGACGAGCGGGGAGGTCGAAGCCTCAAAGACGATGGACAGGGTCGGCGGGTCAATCTCGATGGGCTCGAGCTCGACGGGGTTCTCGGGGTCGGTGTAGACATCGCCGATATCGGTGCGTTCAATACCCACGACAGCGGCGATATCGCCGGCGCCGACTTCCTGGCACTCGGTGCGGCCCAGGTAGTCGAAGGTAAAGAGCTGCTTGACGGTAGCGGTGGCGCTGGAGCCGTCGTTCTTCACAACCAGGATCTGGTCGCCCTGGTGAATGGCGCCGGAGTACACGCGACCGATACCGATGCGGCCGACGAAGTTGGAGTGGTCGATGGTCACGCACTGCATGGCCAGCGGGGCGTTCTCGTCAACCTCGGGCGCGGGCATGTCGTCGATGATCATATCGAGCAGCGGATACATGTCCATGTTGCCGTCGTTGGGGTCAAGACGGGCAAAGCCGTTCATGGCGCTGGCGTAGACCACGTGCTCCATGGCGAACTCAAGCTGGTCGTCGGTGGCGCCCAGGTCGGCCATAAGGTCGAGGCAGTCGTTGTAGGCCTTCTCGGGGTTAGCACCCGGACGATCGATCTTGTTGATGACGATCATAATCTTAAGGCCGGTGTCGATAGCGTGACGCAGCACGAAGCGGGTCTGGGGCATGGGGCCCTCAAAGGCGTCGACCAGCAGCAGGGCGCCGTCGGCCATACGCAGCACGCGCTCGACCTCGCCGCCAAAGTCGGCGTGGCCCGGGGTGTCGATGACGTTGATCTTAACGTCCTTGTACTCGATAGAAATGTTCTTGGCGAGAATCGTAATGCCGCGCTCGCGCTCCTGGTCGTTGGAATCCAGGACGCGGTCCTCGACCTGCTGGTTGGCACGGAAGGCGTCCGTGGCACGCAGGAGCTTATCGACCATCGTCGTCTTGCCGTGGTCGACGTGGGCGATGATGGCGATGTTCCTCAGATTGTCTACGCGCATGTAGTTCCCCTATCTTCTATCCATATACAAACGGCACGCGTATGCGACCCGCCCAGCGATGCAACGCTCAGCGGGAATATTGAGCCTTTTACCGAAAACTCGTTTATTTTAGCGATTTTAGATGAGAGGGGTTTCCTCACCTGCAGGTTCAGGGTCGCTCCACATAAAACCATCGCCGGCGCCCATGCCCTCATACAGCACATATGCCGAAAAACCACTCTCGAGCGTGGTTTCGAAGAAGCTCACGAGCAGAGCATCGTGATAGCCGCCGTCAATCTCGACGCAGCCGGTGTAGCCGATGGCATAGCGGGCGATACGGCCCAGGCCCTCGTCCTTAAGACCCATCTTGTGCTCGGAAATAAAGTTGGTGGCCGCCTCCAGGCACGCCTCTTCGCCGTCCTCGTCGAGCGCCGCCAGATATCGGTTGGAAGCAGCGTCCTCAATCGCCACAACTACGCCCGGATTCTCGCCGGCGGCAAGGTCGTCCAAGAACGCACCAATCAGGTCACACACCATGGCGTCGAGCTCGGCGGAGACGTTACCGGCGTCCTGCATATCCTGTGCCATCTTTAGACCTTCCCATCGAGTCTGGCGTCGTTACAGTTCTTGTGCCTCGGCGGCAATCTTAGCGGCAGCGTCGCGGGTGCGCATCATATCCATCGCGCGCTTGTCGAGCACCTTGATCTGACTGGTCAGCATGACCGCATCGACCACACCCCAGATCACGAGGCCCGTAGAGATCGAAAACCCAAGCGCACCAACTGTACCACGAAGGCGCGAGCAGATTGCCGCGACAAGGGCGGAGACGACAACCATCTTGATAAACGAGCCGCGGCGTTCGCGAAGCGTGCGGGCCTGCGTCACATAGGCAATGCGAGCCGCCTCAGAAGCCTCCGAGCGCATCTGGGCCTCGCGCGCAATGGCCGCCGCCTCAGCCGACATACCGCCGGCCATCAGCGAACGCTCCGCAGCCTGGCCGCCCCACATTTAGAAGTCATCGGGGGAGAGCGTATGGACGAACTCGTCGAACTTCTCGAACTCCCGCTCGTCGTCAACTTCCTCGGCATGGGCAGAAACGGTGCCCAGGCGATTCATGATGTCGTCCTCCACAAACATGGGGGCATTGCTGCGCACGGCAAGGGCAATGGCATCACTGGGACGCGCATCGATCTTATGCTCGTTGCCATCGGCCAACACGACAACCGTCGCGTAAAACACGGGCGGCTCGGCGCGAACGATTTCGATGCGTTCGAGCTTGGCACCCAGGGCGCCAACAGTATCGAGCAACAGGTCATGGGTAATCGGGCGCTCGGCGCGGCCGCTATCGATGCCGCGGCTGATGGCAGCGGCTTCAAACGAACCAGTTTGAATGGAAAGGGAACGCAGTGGCGCGGGCGAGTCCGATTTGCTGCAGCGCTCGCGAAGCACGATAAGCGATGGCACGGGACCGGCGGCCATGACGATGGTCTCTATGTCGACACGAACCATGGAACACCTCCGGTACGTAGCGGTTAACACGCGGCAAGGTCGCCGCATTGAATAGCTATACTACCCAATCTTTCGCACAGCACACAAAACCAAAATGAGATTTATCGCAGACAAGAAAAAAGCCCCGAGGCAACGCCCCAGGGCTCTTCACAGTTTTGATGGTGGACCTGACAAGATTCGAACTTGTGACCTCCCGGTTATCAGCCGGACGCTCTAACCAACTGAGCTACAGGTCCATCATGGTGGAGGTTAGGGGGATCGAACCCCTGACCTCAGGCTTGCAAAGCCCGCGCTCTCCCAGCTGAGCTAAACCCCCACGGAGACAGTAATAAACACCCCAGCGGCGACTCGGCTCTCGCTGGGGTGTTTATTGCGAAAGAAAGTGGTGGACCTGACAAGATTCGAACTTGTGACCTCCCGGTTATCAGCCGGACGCTCTAACCAACTGAGCTACAGGTCCATCGCGCAAGGGATATATTAGACGAGTCGTTACGCGCGCGTCAACAACTTTTTTGAAAATCTTTGGGAGGGGTGGTCGCTGGGCTGGCGAGATGGTTTTGGTTTGCTGCTCGGACAGTCCTGCGCAAGACGAAGGCCACATTAAGTGGCCTTCTTTGCGTGCGGAACTCGCGACAAACCAAAACCACCTCGCCAGCCCAGCGACCATGGGGTCCCAAGGTTTTCAAAAAAGCGGTCGGCGCGCAGTGCGCCGACCGCCGATATATGGGGTCTGATATTTTCTACCAGCTAGGGCCTCTTACTCGTCTAGGAGATCTTCTGGCATGTCGTTGCCGTCGCCTAGATCGACAGGGGTTTCTTCGGAAGCAGAGCCGTTTTCTGTGGCTTCGCCTTCGGGCTTTTCCTTGGCTGCCGTCATGCGGGCGACAGCGCATACGCGGTCGTTGTCGTCGACGGTCATCATCTTGACGCCCTGGGTGGCGCGGCCGGTCTGGCTGATCTCGTCGGTCTTGACGCGAATGACCGTCGCGCCCTCCGTCACGATGAACAGCTCGTGCTGCGGGCCCACCGTCTTCATGGCCGCGAGGTTGCCCTTGCGCTCGGTCATTTGGATGGTGTAGACGCCCTGGCCGCCGCGATTCTGCTCCGGGTAGTCCGCAATCGGTGTGCGCTTGCCGTAGCCGCGCTCGGTGATGACGAACAGATCGCCGTTGCCGTTAGTGACTTCCATGCCCAGAACGCTCACGCCGTCCTTCATGCCGATACCGCGAACGCCGCTGGTGTCGCGGCCGGTAGCGCGCACCTGCTCCTCGGAGAACATGATCGCCTTGCCCGCGGTGGTGGCTAGGATAATCTTGTCGCCCTCGCGCACGCGGCGCACGTTCAGCAGCGCGTCGTCGTCACGCAGGTTGATAGCGATCAGGCCGTCGCGACGGCTGCGATCATATGCGCTCATCACGGTCTTCTTGACCATGCCGCTCTTGGTGGCAAACATCAGGTACTCGTCGGCCGGGAACTCGCGGCAGCTGATGACGCTCGCGATCTTCTCGCCCTCCTCGAAAGGCAGCAAGTTGACGATCGCGGTACCGCGTGCCTGGCGCGTACCTACCGGCAGCTCGTGCACCTTCAGGCGATAGACCTTGCCCTTGCTCGAGAAGAACAGCACGTACTCGTGCGTGGACGCGATGAACATCTCATCGATGACATCGTCCTCTTTGAGGTTGACGCCCGACACGCCCTTGCCGCCGCGCTTCTGGGCACGGTAGGCAGCCACCGGGATGCGTTTAACGTAGCCGGTGTGGGTGATGGTCACGACCATATCCTCGTCGGCGATGAGGTCCTCGACATCCAGGTCCTTCTCAACCTGGCTGATCTCGGTGCGGCGCTTATCGCCGAACTTCTTGGAGATCTCGCGCATCTCTTCCTTGATGACGCCCAGGATCTTCTCCTCGTGCGCCAGCAGGTCCTCGTAGTAGGCGATGGCGCGGCGCAGACCGTCCAGCTCTTCCTGGATTTTGTCGCGCTCCAGGCCGGTCAGGCGGCGCAACTTCATCTCGAGAATGGCCGTGGTCTGCTCGGGCGTAAAGCCAAAGCGCTCGATCAGGCGGCTGCTGGCCTCGGAGTCGGTCTGCGAGGAGCGGATGATGCTAATGACCTCGTCGATATGGTCGAGGGCCATCAGGTAGCCCTCAAGGATATGCGCGCGGGCCTGGGCCTTCTTAAGGTCGAAGCGGGTGCGGCGGGTGACGACGTCGACCTGGTGGTCGATGTAGTGCTGCAGCATCTCGCGCAGGCTCAGGCATTTGGGAACGCCGTTGACGAGCGCCAGGTTGTTGGCGCCAAAGGTCGTCTGCAGCGAGGTGTACTTATACAGGTTGTTGAGCACGACCTGCGGAATGACGCCCTTCTTGAGCTCGATGACCAGACGGATGCCCTTCTGGTTGGACTCATCGCGCATATCCGAGATGCCCTCGATGCGCTTATCGTTGACGAGCTGGGCGATCTTCTCCTGCAGGGTGCCTTTGTTGACCATGTAGGGAATCTCGGTAAAGACCAGGCGGCTGCGGCCGGTCTTGGTGGACTCCACATGCGCCTTGGCACGCACGGTAATGGAGCCGCGGCCGGTCTCGTAGCTCTGCTTAATGCCGGCGCTGCCCATGATTATGGCGCCGGTGGGGAAGTCCGGACCTGGCATGATCTGCATGAGCTCGTCGACGGTGGCGTCGGGGTTGTCGATCAGGTAGCAGGTGGCCTCAATCGCCTCGGTGAGGTTATGCGGGGCGATGTTGGTGGCCATGCCGACGGCGATGCCCTGGCTGCCGTTGACCAGCAGGTTGGGGAAGCGCGCAGGCAGTGCCACGGGCTCGGCGAGCGATTCGTCGTAGTTGGGCTGCCAGTCGACGGTATCCTTCTGCAAGTCACGCAGCAGTTCCATGGCGGGCTTGGCTAGGCGGCTCTCGGTGTAACGCATGGCCGCCGCGCCGTCGCCATCGATGTTGCCGAAGTTGCCGTGACCGTCGATGAGCGGCGTGCGCATGGAGAACCACTGCGCCAGGCGGACCATGGCCTCGTAGACCGCAGAGTCACCGTGCGGGTGGTACTTACCGATAACTTCGCCGACCGTCCAGGCCGACTTTTTGTGCGGGCGGTTGGGGTAGATGCCGCTCTCGTTCATCGCGTACAGGATGCGGCGGTGCACCGGCTTTAAGCCGTCACGCACGTCCGGCAGGGCGCGCGCCGTGATAACCGACATCGAATACTCGATGAACGACTGCTTCATCTCGCGACCGAACTCCGAAATCTGGAGCTGGCCGCCGTTGATATCCTCGCCGGCCGAGGCGCCGCGATCGACTTCGCCAAAGCTCTCCTCGAGCTCGGCGTCGTCGTCTTCCTCCTCATCATCATCGGCATCGGGGTTATAGGCGTCCGGATCGCCGTCCTCGCCCTGCTCAGCACGGGCAAGCAGGCGCTTCAGATCATCGGGCATACCGGCATCGCCGGCCTCGTCCATACCCTCGTTATTGTTGATATCGTCTGCCACGTTACCTCCTCTTAAGCGTCAAGGAATCGTGCATCATGTGCATGCTTCTCGATGTACTCGCGGCGATAGCCGACCTCGGAACCCATCAGCTCGCGCACGGCGCGGTCCGCCACCACGGCGTCCTCGATCGACACGCGCTGCAGAATGCGGGTCTTGGGGTCCATCGTCGTCGAGGCAAGCTGCTTGGGGTCCATCTCGCCCAGGCCCTTGTAGCGCTGGACGGTATAGCCCTTGCGCTTTTTGGTAATCTTGCCGTCCTTGGCCTTGCCGTCCTCGTCGTTATCGTCGGGGTTCAGGCCCAGACTCTGGATGGTGTCGCGCAGGATCTCGTCTTCGGGCTGGCGGCCGTTGGGATACACGTAGTGGATCTTGTTGCGCACCTTAATGCCAAAGATGGGCGGGCAGGCAACATAGACGTAGCCGGCATCGATCAGCGGACGCATGTACTTGTAGAAGAACGTCAGCAGCAGGATGCGGATATGCGCACCGTCGACGTCTGCATCGGTCATGATGATGATCTTGTGGTAGCGCGCCTTGGTGATATCGAAGTCGCCGCCGTCGCCGGCACTCGTCGTGACGCCGCAGCCGATCGCGGTAATCAGCGACTGAATGGTGTCACTCGAGAACGCGCGATGGTCACCAACGCGTTCGACGTTCAAAATCTTGCCGCGCAGGGGCAGAATCGCCTGGATGTCTCGGCGACGGCCGTCCTTGGCCGAACCGCCTGCCGAGTCGCCCTCTACGATGAAGAGCTCGGTCAGCTCGGCATCGCGCACCGAGCAGTCAGCGAGCTTACCGGGCAGGGACGCCGTCTCGAGCAGGCTCTTGCGGCGGGTCGCCTCGCGCGCCTTGCGGGCGGCATTGCGCGCCTTGCAGGCCTGTTGCGCCTTCTTGACGATCTCGCGAGCGGGCTTGGGATGCTCCTCGAGGTAATCGACAAGGCCGTCGGTCACAATCTTGAGCGTGAGCGCTCGCATATAGGAGCTGCCGAGCTTTGCCTTGGTCTGGCCCTCAAACTGCGGATCGGGCAGCTTGACCGAGATAACGGCCGAAAGGCCCTCGCGCACATCGTCGCCGGTCAGGTTGGCGTCTTTTTCCTTGAGCAGGTTCTGCTTGCGCGCGTAATCGTTGATCACGCGGGTGAGCGCGGTACGGAAGCCCTCAAGGTGCATGCCGCCTTCGGGGGTGTAGATGTCGTTGGCAAACGACATGACGTTCTCGCCGTAGCCGCTATTCCACTGCAGGGAAACCTCGACCTCGCCCATCTTGGCCACAGGCGCGTCCGGGTCCGATTTGCCCTCAATGTAGATGGGCTCCTTAAAGGCCTCGGGGACGTCCTTGCCCTCGTTGAGGAACTTGACGAAGTCGATGATGCCGCCCTCGTAGCAAAACTCCTCCACGTGGGGAGTCGCTTCGCGCTCGTCGGTCAGCACGATTTTGAGGTTCTTATTGAGGAACGCCGTCTCCTGCAGACGGTTATGCAGCGTATCGAAATCGTAGATGCAGGTCTCGAAGATCTCGTCGTCGGGCCAGAAGGTGACGGTGGTGCCCGTCGAATCCGAGGTGCCCACGACCTCCATCTTCTTGACGGTCTTGCCGCGCGAGAACTCCATCTCGTAGGTGTTGCCATCGCGACGAACCTGAACGACCACACGCTTGGACAGTGCGTTGACGACGGAGATGCCCACGCCGTGCAGGCCGCCCGAGACCTTATAGGCCGAGTTATCGAACTTACCGCCGGCGTGCAAGATCGTCATGACGACCTCGAGCGTCGGGATCTTTTTAACAGGGTGCTCGTCGACGGGGATGCCGCGCCCGTTGTCGACGACCGTGATGGAGTTGTCGGCGTGGACCGTCACCTGGATCTCGGTGCAGAAACCGGCCATGGCCTCGTCGACAGAGTTGTCAACGATCTCCCACACCAGGTGATGCAGACCGCTGGCGCTCGTCGAGCCGATATACATGCCCGGGCGCTTACGAACGGCCTCGAGACCTTCGAGAATCTTAATCTCGCCGCCATCGTAATCGTTTTCGTTTGCCACACGTCCTCCTTCAGTCAAGAAAATGTGTACAGCCTTACTAGTTTATCGTAAAAAAATACCCTCGGGAACGAGGGTATTTGGCTCTACAAGGCCACCAGATGCGATTTAAGGCTCTTTTTTGCTTTGCACGCCCTTGGCCCACTCGGCACTGGCTCTCATGGCGTTCTCGAGGGCCTCGCGCAGTTTTTGGTCTTCGATGGGCGCCACTTGGCGCTCAATCTCGGTGCGCTCGGCATCGCTGAGGTCGGCGTGTGGGGCCGGCGGGCGCTCGGTCGCCGCTGGGCGAAGGCGCTCCTTGGCGGCGGGCGGCGTGTGACCGGGCGCGGTGGTTTTGAACACCAGGCCATCCACATGCGCACCGGCGCGCTCCATGCGCGCGCGGATGATCTCGCGCAACAACGTCATTTCCTGCGTCCACGAGGGCGAGTCGAGATATACCAGCAGCTCATTGGACTCGGGCAGGTAGCGCAGGCCCGTCACATGCCGCCCCTCGCGCGTGCCCGAGCACACCGCGTTCCACGCGCGATAGACCGCGCGCGACTCCTCGGCGGCCTCCATCTGCGCACGGCGCTCAGGGGTCGCAGCCGCCAGGATGCGCTGGCGCTCTGCGTTCAACAAGCCACTGAAGGCGACTGTTTCGCTCTCGCGCTCGTAATTAGCACGTCTCACCCATGCTCACCACCTTGGCTCGATCAAGCAGGTCATCGGTAAAGTACCCCAGGTTGGTCGTGGTTATGACCGTCTGGATATCATCGCCGATCAGCCGCAGGAAAGCACCGCGGCGTTCGTCGTCGAGTTCGCTCATCACGTCGTCCAAAAGCAGCAGTGGGGCGGTGCCCAGGACATCGCGAGCCACGGCCACCTCCGCCACCTTCCAGGCCAGAACCAACGTTCGCTGCTGACCTTGGCTGGCAAATGAACGGGCGGAGCGACCCGCCACAGCAAACTCAATCTCGTCGCGATGCGGTCCCACCAACGTCACGCCGCGGCGAATTTCCTCGTCGGCGTGCTCATCAAGGGCAGCCAGCATGCGCTCGTACGCCCAGCCCTTCAGCTCTTCGCGATCATCGACCTGGGGCAAATCCCCCAGCGTGGACGCATAGGACACGTTGGCGGCTTCACCGGACGCCACTTGCCCGTAGGCAGTACGCACATGGCCCGCCAGCCGGTCGAGCAGGGCCAACCGGTGCACGAGCAGAGCCGCGCCCGCGCGGGCAATCGAATCGTTCCACGCGCCGAGCATCTCGCGGCAGCACCAGGCCTCCTTGAGCAAGGCGTTACGCTGGGTCACGCAGCGACCATAGGTGCTCGCAAGATCGGCATAGCGTGCGCTCAGTTGCATGCCAAAGTCGTCGAGGGCGGCGCGGCGCACACTGGCGCCTCGCTTAACCATGTCCAGATGGTCGGGGCAAAACAGCACGCTCGGCAGAACCCCGCGCACACCGGCGGCAGAGCATCTCTTGCCGTTGCGGCTAAACGAGCGTTTACCGTCCTCCGCGCTCAATCCCATATCAAGCACGCGGCCGTCGCCCTCGAGCCTCAGCTCGACCTTGCACGAGCCCACGCCGTCATGGACGAGCTCGGCTGCGGTCGGATGCCTAAACGAGGCGCCGCTCGTCAGCAGCTGCAGCGCCTCTATGAGATTGGTCTTTCCCGCCGCGTTGGGTCCCGCAAGTATCGTCACGCCCTCGTCCAGGGCAAGGCGATAGCTATCGAAGCTGCGGTAGTGCGCGACGGAAAGATCGCGGGCGAACATGGTCATAGGGCAGTTGCTAGATGCGGACCGGCATGACCAGGTACAGGTAGTTGATCTTGTCGTAGGACTTGAAGATGCCCGCCTGCGAGTAGCTCTTGAGCTCCAGCGTGATCTCCTTCTCCTTGGACAGGGCATTGAGGCAGCCAAAGATGTAGTGGTAGTTGAAGGCGATGGTGCCCGACTCGCCCTCGGCCTCGACATCGATCGTCTCCTGCGCAAGGTCCTGGTCATTGGAAATGGAGGACAGGCCCATCTGCCCGTTCTCGACATCGATCTCGAACTTGACGGCGGGGTTGGCGCTCGCGATAACGGCCACGCGCTTGAGGGCGGCGTTAAAGGCGGCGACGTCGATCTTGACGCTCGTCACGCACGAATCGGGGATGAGCTGCTTGTAGTTGGGGTACACGCCCTCGATGCGGCGCGACACGTAGGTGGTGTTGCCGGCCTCAAAGACGACCTGGGTGTCGGTAGCCCCGATCATGATGGTCGCCTGGCTGGCCATGATGTTCAGCGCGTCGTTAAAGGCGTCGGCCGGAACGTTGAGTTCAAAGGAGCCCTCGAGGGTTGAGGTCTCGACCTGCGTATCGCACACGGCCAAGCGGAAGGAATCGGTCGCCACCAGGCGCACGGTGTTGTTCTCGACCTTCATGTGCACGCCACCCAGGATGGGGCGGGCCTTGTCAGTCGAGGTGACGCGCCACACGCGGCCGACCATTTCGGACAAGATATCGGTCGGCAGTTCCACGGCGCTCTCGATGGCATAGGCCGGAAACTCGGGGAAGTCATTGGCATCGAGCGTGTTCAGGCGGAAAGAGCTCTTCTCACAACCAATCAGCACCTGGCGCTCGGACAGCTCAAAGGTGACCGGGGCATCGGGGAGGGTCTTGGTGATATTGGAGAGCATCTTACAAGGGATAACCATCTCGCCCCCTTCTTCGACATGTGCCGCGATGCGATGACGGATCGAGATGGTGTAGTTAGAGGTCTGGAATTCCAAGATGCCGTCTTGCGCCTTGACGAGCACGCCCGACAGGATGGGAAGGGTGGACGCCGAAGCGACACCCTTCATAACGACGCCGATGGCTTGTGTAAGCGAGCTCTGGCTGACGGTGAACTTCATCTTTTAATACCTTTCTTTAGATATAAATATCTTAATAATAGTAATAGCACTGACGAAACTGTTGATTACTCCCAAAGACGCAGGTCAGACCCAGAAAGAGAATCGACAGCAACCTGTGTGCAACGGGGGTGGTTTTCCACGTTCAAAACCTGCGCAAAACTTTTCACCACCGCGGGTTGGGTTTTAGACACCTTATGCCCATGGTTTCGACAAGTTTTCAACAGGTGTCTCTATTTCCCTACGAGCGCAGTGTAATTTTATCGCGCAGCGATTTGAGGTCTTCGGTGACGGTACGGTCTTCCTGGATCATCTTCTGGACCTTTTTGTAGCTCGTGCTGACGGTCGAGTGGTTGCGGTTGCCAAATTCGGCGCCCACCGCCGTGGTCGTCATCTCGCACATCTCGATGGCCAGGTAGATAGCGATATGGCGTGCTTTGGCGATATTGGCGTTGCGACGCGGGCCGATGAGCTCCTCGTGCGTCACGCCGTACTGCTCTTCGATGACGGACTGAACCGTCTGGACGTTGATCTTTTTGGCCGATGTGTCGAAGTACTGGCTGGCGATGGCGTCGATATCGTCAAAGGTGAGCTCCCCGCCCTCGCGCTCGCGGTCGCCCGCCTCGCCGGCGCAGCGCTCGCAAAAGCTCTCGAGTTCGCGGATGTTGGTGCCCGAGACCTCGGCCATGTGTTTAAAGTGCTCGTCGGTCAGGTGTCCGCCGTCGCCCCCATAGGCCGCCAGCAGCGAGTCGTCGCCTGCCTCGGGAGCGGCGACGATGGTGTTCTCGTAATAGCGCTGCAAGATCTTGTATTTCATCTCGTAGCTGGGCTCTGCGACCAGGCAGAGCATGCCGGCGTTGAAGCGGCTGGTCAGACGCTCGTCCATGCTCAGGTCCTTGGGGGCACGGTCTGCCGCGATGACGACCTTCTTGTTGTTGCGGATGAACTCGTCCATGAGCTGGAAAAAGTAGTCCACGCTCGCGCGCTTGCCGATGATGTTTTGGATGTCATCGATGATGAGCACGTCCACGCCGTGGTACGCCTGCATGATGGGGGCGTTGCTCTTCTTTTGGCGGTCGAACTCGGTCATCAGGTCGTCCAGATATGCCTGGGAGTTGGCATACTTGACCTTGATCTCGGGCGACTTCTCGGCGAGCTCGTTTTTGATGGCAAGCAGCAGGTGCGTCTTGCCCAGGCCCGATTTGCCGTAGATGAACAGTGATGTGCATGTGCCGCGCTCGTCCGCGAGGGCGGCAAACTTGAGTGCCGAGCGATAGGCATGGCTGTTTTCGGGGCCGTAGACAAAGTTCTCAAAGGTAAATTTTGAGTTCGCGGCGAGCGGGGCTCCATCCGTATTCTGCTCGGCCGGCACGGTCGGCGCCGGTATGGGTGAAGCGGGGGTCGCAGCTTGCGTGGATTTAGTCGGCGCTCCGCCCTTCATCTGGTTCATCATGCGACGAAAATCATCGGCCGAGAGCGTGTTCTTGATTGCAATGCCCGAATCCGCGCCCGCCGCTGCGTCGTGAGCGATAGGCATGTGCGTGACGGGTGCGTTCGTTGACGTCGCCGCCGCGGTCGGCAACGGTGCCATGGTTTCACGGGAAACATCGCTGTGCTGGTGCTCGATTGTCGGCACGTCGCCTGCGGAGGTCGGTGCCGCCGGGGAAGCGGCGGGAGCCGTGGCGGGCGCCGTCGCGGCAGCGGATTCCGTTGCGGCGCCTTGCGGTGCCACGATGTCGAGCGCGATCGGTGCAAAGGCGATTTCTTCCAGATAGGCCTCAATAGTCGGCTGATGCTTTTTGAGCTGCGCGATGGCAAAGCGCGAGGGGGCCTCGATCGTGAGCGTATCTTCGGTCAGGCTTATGGCCCGCGATTGCCCCAGCATGTTGATGAGGCGTGCATCTTGGCCGTCGCGCTGGCAAAAGGCGATGGCATCCCCCAGGATGATGCTTGCTTCCTCGTCCACTGTCTCTCCCGTTCTTTAGCTCTGAGCTCGCACGCGAGCGGCGCCGAGTTCGGTCAGATGGTATTTCTGGCCATGCTTGATGACCAAGCCGGCCTGCGCCAAGTCATTGAGCGTGCGTGACCAAGTGGGGGCCGAGTTTCCAAACGCCCTCGCCAGATCGGTTGCACCGCACGCTTGATTTTGCGCCAGATAGCCCAGCGCGGCGTTGCCGCGATCGCTTACGAACACGTCCGGTTGTGGCTGCGCATACTGATTTGCTGCATTAGGATACATCATTTGAGCTGCTGGTTGTTGAGAACTCTGCATCGGCGGCATTTGCTGTTGAAAACTTTGAGGCCACTGTTGGTAAGGCTGCAGAGGCATCTGTTGGGCCCAGGGGTTGTACTGCTGCTGCGGCATCTGCTGGTACGGCTGCTGATATCCCTGCTGGTACTGCTGCGGGAACTGCTGGCCATACCCCAGTGGCGGCATCTGCTGATATGGATATCCCCGTTGGTACGGCTGATAGCCCATTTGCTGGCCACCCGGTGCCCCCGTCGCCTGCTGCATTGCTGCTGCATCCTGATCTGCCAGCGGCATGGCCTCTGGCATGTTTGGCGTCATCGACATAGATGCCGCCTGGGGCTCTTGTGTGGGAAGCATTCCGGGCTGCTGCATCTGCCCCACGGGGGGCTGCATCTGCTGCGTTGCCATGGGCTGCTGCGCAAAAGCTCCCGGCAGGGGATATGTGGGCTGCTCCGTCTCGGGCCGCACGGCAGCACCGCGTCCGCCGGCACGCTCGATTTCCTGCACGCGTTTAGGGTTCAGGCTTACCGTAACCACGGTGCCGTTGCCCATGTTGTCCTCGATGGATACGGCACCGCCGGCGTTTTCCAAATACTCCTGCACCATGGGAAACCCTGCTCCGGTTCCACGGATATAGCGCTTCATCTTGCTGTTTGCGCTGGTAACGCCAAAGTCGAAAGCGCGTTCCTTGTCGTCGATGCCGGGTCCTTGGTCAGCAAAGCGGATGGTGTCTCCGCCGTCCAGAATCGAGATGATGGGCTCTGCAAAGTGTGCGTGGATAAAGTTTTCGACAATCTCGCGGATGACCATGAGCGAGATATGGCCACCTTGTTCTTTCATGCACTGGTAGACGGTGTTGGTCGTCTCTTCCAAATACGTGCGGACATCTTGCGGATCGATGACGATCACACGCGGTGTCGACAGCATGTCGTCATAGACGGCGATGCGCGCGGCGTACATGGCTTTTGGCGCCTGCGTTGTCGTCTGTTCACCTTCGTCACGCTCTTCGCGCACGCCGGTGATGTGCTCGTTGTCGGGTGCCGGGTCTCCGGAATCGACCATGGTGTAAAAGTCGTCAGACATGCCGCTCGCAATCTTCCTAAAGGTTTCGAACAAATAGTAGCTCACCGTGCAATGTTTCTCATCTTTCGACAAACTTTCAAAACCTGTTGAAAACTTTGGAAAACGGACGAAAAGTTCTCAACATTGCCAACATGACCTGTTGAAAACTCGATGAAATATCATGAAAAGTTGCCATGCACCGCTAAATCGAGCTTGGCTTATGGGGGAACCGTGTGAACTGCGCAACCTTTTACCTTTGATTTCTTGACATTTGAACATTGATTTCCCTACAATCTTCAAGCTCACGTGTCTATATCTGCGTCCGCGTCCCCGCGGACACTCGAAATGCAGCAGGAGGAACTTAAGATGAAGCGTACGTATCAGCCTAATAAGCGTAAGCGTGCCAAGACCCATGGCTTCCGTGCCCGTATGGCCACTAAGGGTGGTCGTGCCGTGCTCGCCCGTCGTCGCGCCAAGGGCCGCAAGCGTCTCACTGTCTAGCAGCGATACACACATCTCGCATGAAGACTATTAAGTCTCGGCAAGATTTCGAGCATGTGTTCAGTCAGGGGCGTCGTTTCAATCACCCTCTGATTCGAATGACCATATGTGAATCGGTTGGCGAAGGCGACTCCGGAAGGGTCGCCTTCGTTGGTGCTAAGCGACTCGGTTGTGCCGTCGTGCGCAACCGATCTAAGCGTGTGATGCGCGAGGCCGCCCGCAGCTGCGGATTTCCCGTTGCGGGTTATGACATCATCTTGTTTGCAACTCCCAAGACGAGGGTTTCCTCGCCGCAGGAGATGGACAAGGCGTTGCGTTCGCTTATGAAGCGCGCCGGCGTTGCCGGGGAGGAGCGATGAGCAATCACGTTTTGCGACGTGTTGCCATCGCTCCTATTCGCATATATCAACAGGTTATTTCGCCCTTATTGCCTGACGCCTGCATTTATTACCCAACGTGCTCGCAATACGCCATCCAGGCGATTGAGAAGCACGGTGTTTTGAGAGGCTGCTGGCTTGCCGTGAGGCGCATCGCTCGCTGCAATCCCCTGCACGTCGGCGGTTATGACCCTGTGCCCTAGCGGGCACTCGCTATCGGAGGAAAACTTACATGTGGGATTGGATCGTTAACATCCTTTTCGAGCTGCTCAAGCTCATCCAGACCTTTGCGGTCGACTGGGGCCTGTCCATCATCATCCTGGTGGTCATCATCCGTCTGCTGCTGACGCCGCTTATGCTCAAGTCGACCAAGTCGACGGCTCGCATGCAGGTGCTGCAGCCCAAGATGCTCGAGATCCAGGAGCGCTATGCCGACGATCCCCAGCGTCAGGCCGAGGAGATGCAGAAGTTCTACAGCGAGAACAAGTTCAACCCCATGGCTGGCTGTCTGCCGCTGCTGATTCAGATGCCTATCCTGTTCGCCCTGTTTACATTGCTGCGCAACCTGCCGCAGTACTTTAACAACGGCACGTTCTCGTTCTTCAACATCCTGCCCGACCTGACCACCACGCCGAGCGCTTCCTTTGCCGATGGCTTTATGGTTGCACTGCCTGCGCTGGTTTGCCTGATCCTGTTTGCCGTCCTGACCCTGATTCCGCAGCTCTATATGTCGCGCAACCAGACCGGCCAGCAGGCTCAGAGCATGCGTATGATGGCCGTTGTCATGACGGTCATGATGCTTTGGATGGGCTGGAGCCTTCCCGTTGGTGTTCTGCTGTACTACGACGTCTCGTCTGCTTGGCAGGTTATCCAGCAGATTTTTGTGACGCAGAAGGTCATCGACAAGGCGAAGGCCGATGAGGAGGAGCGTCTTAAGAACGCTCCGCTGCAGGTTGAGGTCACTCGTCGCGAGAGGAAGCCGCGCCCGCACAAGAAGAAGTAGTGGGATATCAATCTTATTTAGGTACCTAACTTTTGGAGTACGTTATGTCTGAAGAGATCATCGAGGATATGCTTGAGGAGGTTGCCCCGCAGGTCGCGGGCGATTATCCCGAGATTGCACAGCGCTACAAGGCTGGTGAAGAGCTGACCGATGAGGAGCTCGACACCATTGCCGATATTGCGATTTCCATCCTGCGTTCCATCCTTTCGCACTTCGATGCCGCCAACTCTCCTATCGATGAGTATGAGGGTGACGAGGGTGAGCTGATTCTGGATGTAACGGCTCCCGATCTTGCTGTTCTCATTGGCCGTCATGGTCGCACCCTTGATGCCCTTCAGGTTATGTTCTCTTTGCTGGTGAGCCGCAAGCTTGGCTTTAGGTATCCGGTTGTAGTGGACGTCGAGGGATACAAGAGCCGCCGTCAGGACAAGGTTGCCTCCATGGCTCAGTCTGCTGCCGAGCGCGCCATCCGCACTCACAAGAGTGTTTCGCTTCCGCCCATGAATGCCTACGAGCGCCGACTGGTTCACATTGCACTTCGTGGCAATGATGCGGTCGATACTCATTCTGAGGGTTCTGACCCCGATCGCCATGTAGTGATTGTTGCTCGATAATCTACTCGAGCTTATGCTAAGGGGACGTGGTTTCCACGTCCCCTTTTTTTGTCAAAAGTTCTCGATACACTGATTTTTGTCAGAAAGGAGCTTTCGTTGTTAGTACTTACTGATCAGCAGGCTGACGAGATGCTGTGTCGTCTAACTTCCTATTGCAAAGAGTATTCCTTGAGCGTAACTGATGTTGAGCTGAGGAAATGTATTCAGCATTTGGATTTGGTTCTGGAAATAAATAAGACAACCAATCTCACCCGTATTCTTAACGTAGAAGATGCTGCAGTACTTCATATCCTTGACTCACTTGTTTTGCTCCCTTATATCAATAAGGCTCCTGAGGGAGCTTTGCTCGATATGGGAACAGGTGCCGGCTTCCCTGGTATTCCATTAACCATAACCACGCATCGTAAAGCAACTTATATTGACTCTGTTGGCAAGAAGGTTGATGCAGTCAATTCCTTTGTCCATGCTCTTGGATTGAAACATGCTCATGCGGTCCATGATCGTCTTGAAGAATATGCTCGAAGCCATAAGAAACAGTTCTCTGTCGTAACCGCCCGCGCACTGGCCCCTTTACCGATTCTTGTTGAGTATGCGGCGCCGTACCTCAAGGATGGAGGGCTATTTGTTATCACCAAGGGCAATCCTTCGGATGAGGAGCTTGCTTCCGGCATGTCAGCAGCAAAGATTTGCGGCTTCACTTTGCTTCTGAATGACGCTATCGATTTGCCTGAGGGCCTGGGCCACAGGGAGTTTATTCTTCTTAAGAAGAGTCACCCAGCATCCGTTTCATTGCCTCGTGCAAATGGCATGGCAAAGAAGAATCCGCTTGCCTAGATGTTTCACGTGAAACATAATGGATACTAACAACTTGCAGTGTTTCACGTGAAACATTGCGGTTGATATCGAATCGGAATGTTTCACGTGAAACATCCTCCGTTTGACAGCTTTAATACACACCAGGAGGGACCGTGGGATTTCGCGACGTTAAGCGTTCTAAGAGCGCAAAAGACACGCGTATCATTGCAATCATCAATCAAAAAGGCGGCGTCGGTAAGTCAACGACGGCTGTAAACCTTGCAGCAGCACTGGGTGAACAGGGTCGTAAGACACTGATTGTCGATTTTGATCCGCAGGGAAACAGCACCAGTGGATTCGGAATTGAAAAAGAAGACCTTGATCACTGCATCTATGATGCATTGTTGAATGATGTGCCGGCAGAATCACTTGTTCTTGATACAAATTGCAAAAAGGTATTCGTAATTCCAGCTACAATTCAGCTTGCAGGCGCCGAAATTGAGCTCGTAAGCGCAATTGCACGTGAAACCCGCCTCAAAGATTTGCTTGAGCCGATTCAGGACGAGTTCGATTTTATTTTCATTGACTGCCCTCCTTCGCTCGGCCTGCTTACTATCAACGCCTTGACCGCAGCAGACAGCGTTTTGATTCCGATCCAGTGCGAATATTACGCACTCGAGGGCGTTACGAAGCTGCTTGAGTCAATGAAGATGGTCAAATCACGGCTGAACAAGGGCTTAGACACCTATGGTGTGCTTATGACCATGTATGACTCGCGTACTTCACTATCGAATCAGGTTGTTGAGGAGGTTCAATCGTACTTTGGTGATAAGGCGTTTAAGACGCTAATCCCCCGTACGGTTAAAATCTCCGAAGCTCCGTCTTTTGGAGAACCGGTAATTACCTATGCACCTCAAAATAAGGGTGCAAAAGCATATATGAACCTTGCAAAAGAGGTGATCAAGCGTGCCTAGTGTAAAGAAACGTGGCGGATTGGGACGTGGACTCAATGCTTTGGTCTCAGAGGCCGAGTATGAGACCGGTGGTTCGGCTGCATCGGCTTCGAATGCTGCGTCTGAAACAAAATTACCTATTGAGGATATCGTTCCCAACCCAAATCAGCCCCGAATTCACTTTAACGAAACTGAACTTCGCGAGTTGAGCGAGTCAATTCAAGAACATGGTGTTTTGCAGCCGCTTTTGGTTCGCAAGCATGGAAACGGCTATGAGATCATCGCTGGTGAACGTCGTTACCAGGCGTCAAAACTTGCTGGTCTTGAGGAACTGCCTGTCATCATTAAAGAGGTTAATGATGAAGAGATGCTAGCTCTTGCTCTTATCGAAAACCTTCAGCGTTCTGATCTAAATCCCGTCGAAGAGGCTAAGGGCTACCGCCAGCTTATCGATGCCAGCGGTATGACCCAGGAGGCATTGTCGAAGGCGGTAAGCAAGTCACGCTCTGCAATTACAAACTCGCTGCGTCTTCTCGATCTCCCCGAAGTAGTTCAGCAGATGATTTTTGAGGGCAAACTTACTGCTGGTCATGCACGTGCAATTCTTGCGGTTCCCTATGAGGATGCTCGAATTCGACTTGCAGAGAAAGTTGTTGCAGAGGGCCTTTCCGTAAGAGCGACAGAAAATCTTGCTCCGTTGTTTTCTGCCGGAGAGACACCTAAGACTCCGAGGCCTGCAACGCCTCAGTCTTTTAAAAAGGCTGCCCGCGTGCTTCGTCAGGTTTTTAATACCAACGTGCGTGTGAAGAGCTCGCGAGGAAAGAATAAGATTGAGATTGAGTTTAAAGACGAGGAAGAGCTCTCTCGTATTCTTGGCGAAATGATTCAGTTTGATCAAGGAGACCAAGATGGGGAATAAGATTTTAACTGCGATTGCATTGGCGACAACCGTCGCAGCTGGTGCCTTTGCTGGCTATAAGATCGCGACAGACGATGAGCTTCGAGGTCGTTTGCTTCGTGGTGCGCAGGATATCGTCGATACTTCCAAGAAGAAAATGGATGTTATGACAGAAGATGTTGCTATGCGTACTGCTCAGGTAACGAAGAATCCAAAGATTAATCAAGGTTGGGTTAGCAACCAATGGGAAAATGTAGGCTATTAGGTACCTAACAATTACCCAGTATATTTTGAAGGGTCCTTGTCTGATTCACGAGACAAGGACCCCTTATTTTGCCCGTAAAAAATGGGACCAGTAGCAGCAAAGCTAAAATTGTAGTCAATATATGAAACAGTCCCGGTTGCATATCCTGCAACCGGGACTGTTCGATGTTTCACATGAAACGATTTGGGGTGCGACTCCCCTATGCGTTCTTCTGAACTTTGAAGCGCTGCTTCAGCTGTCCGCAGGCGGCGTCAATATCGTTACCACGGGAGTTACGAATCGTGGTCTCGATGCCACGGGACTCAAGACGACGCTGAAGATCCTCAACCTTATGAATCGGCGACGGCTTGAGCGGGCTGCTCTCGATGTCGTTAAGCTGAATCAGGTTAACGTGGCACAGCGTTCCCTCGCAGAAGTCGCAGAGCGCCTGCATCTCGGGATTCGTATCGTTGACGCCTTCGATCATGGCATACTCATAGGTCGGGCGGCGGCCAGTCTTCTCGGTGTAAAGCTGAAGCGCCTCGTGAAGTCGAAGCAGCGTGTACTTCTTAACGCCGGGCATGAGCTTATTGCGCGTCGACTGGATGGCGGAATGCAGGGAAACGGCAAGCGTGAACTGCTCGGGGATGTCGGCAAATTTGCGAATACCTGGAATAACGCCGCTGGTGGAGACGGTGAGGTGGCGAGCGCCAATACCGATGCCATCGGGGTCGTTGAGGATTCGCAGCGCCTTGAGAACCTCATCGTAGTTGGCAAACGGCTCGCCCTGACCCATGAAGACAACGCTCGTGGCACGCTCGCCAAAGTCGTTAGATACATGAAGCACCTGGTCGACGATCTCTTGGGCGGTCAGAGAACGCTTGAGGCCGTTGAGACCGGTAGCGCAAAAGGCGCAGCCCATGCCACAGCCTGCCTGGGTGGAAACGCAGACGGAAAGCTTGTTGCGACGGGGCATACCGACAGTCTCGACGGAAATGCCGTCGTGGTACTCG
Organism: Collinsella aerofaciens; assembly: GCF_902501475.1. Classification (GTDB taxonomy): domain Bacteria; phylum Actinomycetota; class Coriobacteriia; order Coriobacteriales; family Coriobacteriaceae; genus Collinsella; species Collinsella aerofaciens_AL. Next base: position 63,773 of record NZ_CABWIF010000058.1, read on the forward strand.
AGCAGGTACTTGCGAGAGCCATCTTTGGAAACCTGCTTGGTGAGTTCAGTCGGCGTGTCAAAGGCAAAAGCCTCTTTAAGCTGCTCGCGGAAAGCCTTGGGAAGGTTGGTCATATCGTCAAACGAACAAACGTTCTTCTCAAAGACCCATTCGATGAGCTGCTTCGCGCGGAAGGCGGGCTGGCCAAGTTCGGCCACAAGGTCGCGAATATCGTTTTGGCTCAAGTCGCGAATGTCCTGAGATTTAGTCCTGGGATTCATGGAAGCCTTTCGATTTTGGGGAAACGTAGAGGGTATCGCTACAATATGGTATCAGCTGCAGAAATTATAGAGGAGGAGTCTGCCCATGCCGGGTAAAAGCCTAGAGAACATGCACGTAGCGGTCTTGGCGGGCGGTCATTCCGCTGAGCGCGAGATCTCGCTCAATTCGGGAAAGAACGTCGTGGTTGCCTTGAAGGAGGCCGGCTACACTTCGGTGGAGCTGCTCGACACGGCTGCCGATGATTTTATGGTAACCATGGCGACCGGCGGCTTTGACGTGGCGTTTATCGCCATGCACGGTGCCGGCGGCGAGGATGGCGCCATGCAGGGCGCTATGGAGACCCTGGGTATCCCCTACACGGCCTCGGGCGTGCTTGCCAGCGCCTGCGGTGCCGACAAGGAGGTCTCTAAGCTCCTGTACGCCAAGGCGGGCATTCCCGTTGCCCCCGGCCTTGCGCTCGAGGTGGGCGATGAAGTCGATATCGATCATATCGTCGAGGTTTGTGGCGAGCGCTGCTTTGTGAAGCCGGCCGTCAACGGTTCCAGCTATGGCATTTCCCTGGTCCATGAGCCCTCCGAGCTGCCCGCGGCAATCGCCAAGGCGTTTGAGTACGGCGACAAAGTGCTGGTCGAGAAGTGCATCGAGGGTACCGAGATCACCGTCGGCGTGTACGGCGAGGACGACGTGCGCGCTCTGCCGATTGTCGAGATTCGCAAGCCCGAGGACTGCGAGTTCTACGATCTGGACGTGAAATATGTCGACCCTACGGACATCCATCGCATTCCGGCGCAGATTTCACCCGAGAACTACGCTCGTGCCCAGGAGCTTGCCTGTGCCGCTCACAAGGCGCTCGGTTGCCTGGGCATCTCGCGCAGCGATTTTATCGTGAGCGAGGACGGCCCCGTTATCCTCGAGACCAATACCATTCCCGGCATGACCGATACGTCGCTGTATCCGGATGAGATCCGCCACACCGACGACATGACGTTCCCGCAGGTTTGTGACAGTCTGATCCGTATGGGTCTTCGTCGAGCGGGCATTGCATGCTAATCGAGGACGCGGTTTCGTCAGGAACGCCGCAGTTTGTCATCGACTCCTATGCCACGCTTGCCGAACGCGCCAAAACGCAGTCCTTCGGCCTTATCGAGGAAGATGTGATTGTCCTCGATACCGAGACCACGGGTCTTTCGGTGCAGGACAACGAGCTGATCGAGATCTCGGCGGCCCGTCTTTCGGGCCGCGAGGTTATCGACCGCTTCGATACCTTCGTGCATCCCAAGCAGCTGATTCCCGCCGAGATTACCGAGCTCACGAGCATTACAAATGCCGATGTGGCAGATGCCCCGTCGGCCGTTGAGGCCGTCGCCGCCCTCGCCGATTTTGTCGGTGGTTGCCCGGTGATTGCACATAACGCCACGTTCGACCGCTCGTTTATCGAGTCGGTCAAAGGCGGCGTCAACGTGAGCGATATTTGGATCGATTCGCTGGCGCTGTCGCGCATCGCGCTACCGCGCCTGGCCTCGCACAAGCTGTCTTTTATGGCCGATCTGTTTGGCTGTGACTCGGTATCACACCGTGCCAATGCCGACGTCGACGCCCTGTGTGGCGTATGGCGCGTGTTGCTTGTGGCACTCACCGACTTGCCCCAGGGCCTCATGGCGCGCCTAGCCGACATGCATCCGGACGTGCCTTGGTCCTATCGTCCTATCTTCTCATTCTTGGCAGGGCAGAACCCTGGTTCTATCTTCTCTCTCAGCGCCGCTCGTGCTGACGTTCTCAAGGCCGATCGCGCCGACGATCGGGTGGACGCCGACGAACTACCGGTCCTCAAGATGCCGAGTCGTGAGGAGATTGAGGCAGACTATGCGCCGGGTGGCCTGGTCAATCGCATGTATCCCACTTACGAGCCGCGTGATGAGCAGATCGCGATGGCGCTCGAGGTCCGCGATGCGCTGGTCACGGGCACTCATCGTGTAATTGAGGCGGGCACGGGCGTCGGCAAATCGATGGCCTATCTGGTGCCTTTTGCCGAGGCAGCGCGCCGTAACAACATCACGGTTGGTATTGCGACCAAATCGAACAATCTAGCCGACCAGCTCATGTACCATGAGCTTCCAAAACTTGCCGAGCAACTGGAAGGTGGTCTGTCATTTTGCGCTCTCAAGGGGTATGACCACTATCCGTGCCTGCGCAAGCTTGAGCGCATGAGCCGCGGCCAGGTCGAGATTACCACCAAGCGCGATCCGGCGGACACGCTCACGGCGGTCGCGGTCATTATGGCGTACGTCTGCCAATCAGCCGATGGCGACCTCGACTCACTTGGCATTCGGTGGCGCAGCGTCAACCGCCCCGACTTTACGACGGCCTCGCGCGAGTGTGCTCGTCGCCTCTGCCCGTTTTTCCCTGATAAATGCTTGGTCCACGGCGCTCGCCGTCGTGCGGCGCATGCCGATGTGGTGGTCACCAACCATTCCCTGCTGTTCCGTAACGTCGCGGCCGAGGGCAGGATTTTGCCTCCGATTCGTCATTGGGTAATCGACGAGGCCCATTCCATCGAGCGCGAGGCGCGCCGTCAGTGGGCGCGCGTGGTGTCGGCGGACGAATCACGCGTTCTGTTTGAGCGCCTGGGTGGCTCGAGCACCGGTGCGCTAAGCCAGGTCTCCCGTGATTTGGCAACCTCTGAGGGCTCTACACTCTATCTGGGCCTTACTGCCAAGGCGACGTCGACGGTTGCGCGCGCGAGCATGGCAATCGCCGACGTGTTCGATGGCGTTCGCGAGCTCGGCCGCCGTGCCCGTGGGGGTTATGACAATGCCAATCTATGGATTGGCCCCGAGTTGCGCGAATCTGACGACTGGCATGATTTCTTACAGTCGGCCTACACTGCCATCGACGCATTGGAACAAGCTGACAAGAGCGTCGATGCGCTGGTGCAAGCCGTCGCCGCCGACAAGCCCGAGGTTGTTGTCGACCTGGGTGATATCTCGCGCCGCCTGCACGAGCTGGCCGAGAACCTCAAACTCATCATTGATGGCACCGATGAACACTACGTGTATTCGCTGCAGGTCAATCGCAGGTTGCGTGCCGGCGGAGAGTCAATGACCGCAGAGCGCATCGACATTGGCGAGGCCTTGGCAACCGAGTGGCTGCCCGAGGTTCACACGGCTATCTTTGCCTCGGCGACCATGACGGTGTCCAAAAGCTTTGAACACTTTAACCACGCGGTCGGCCTCGATCGCATCGGTGCTTCAACATCCTCATCGTTGCACTTGGACTCGAGCTACGACTTCGATTCGAACATGGCTGTAGTCGTTGCGGGCGATATCCCCGATCCGCGCGATCGTGAGAGCTATCTTACGGCGCTCGAGCGCGTGCTGGTCGACGCCCATCTTGCCATGGGCGGATCGGTGCTCACGCTGTTCACCAATCGGCGCGACATGGAAGACCTGTACGCCCGCGTTGAGCCCAAGATGGCCCGTGCGGGTCTGGAGCTCAACTGCCAGCAGCGCAACTCATCTCCTCGTCGCCTGCGCGACCGGTTTATCAACGAGCCGACCTCGTCGCTTTTTGCTCTTAAGGCCTTCTGGGAGGGATTCGACGCCAGCGGCGAGACGCTGCGCTGCGTCATCATTCCCAAGCTGCCGTTCTCGAGTCCCACGGACCCGCTCTCGTGCGAGCGCAACCTGCGCGAAGACCGCGCTTGGGCGCGCTATTCGCTGCCCGAGGCGGTGCTCGAGGTCAAGCAGGCGGCCGGCCGCCTTATCCGCTCGTCGACCGATTGCGGCGTGCTGATTCTGGCCGACCCGCGCCTGGTGACGAAGGGCTACGGAAAGAAGTTCTTAACGTCGCTGCCCACGAGCTCCTACCAGCGCATCGAATCGGCGCAGATCGGGCACTATCTGCAACTGTGGCGTGCACGCCACGAGCGGCGGCGCTAAAGCGGACAGACGAGGGTTTTTGCCATATCGCACAGACGCTTTGACAGGGCGGGGTCATCCAAGATGCGGATGGCTCCGCCCGCTGCGATTATCTGGCTCAGTAGCCAACGCTCGGAGCCGTAATGCACGGTTACCGTTGCCATGTCTGCCCCGCTGCGCTCGATTAGGGTGATGCCGGCCCAGTCCAGATACTCCGCCATATCGAATGGCATCAAGAGCTTTGCGCTACGCTGCGTCCGAGCAAGGGAATCGTGGAGGGATGTGACGTCCGGTGCATGAGGCACGACGGAGTCTTCCGTCAAGGCGAGTCCCTCGATTTTATCCATGCGATAGGTGCGCTGCTCATCGACCGCGATGTCCCAGGCAATCAGGTATGTTTGGTCGCCGTTTGCCGTAATGCGCAAGGGGTCGACCAGACGCTCGCGTGGCCGTGCATCGTCCATCGAGCGATACGAGATGCGGCAGCGAACGCCGTCCTGAATGGCGCAGCTCAGCTGCTGCCAGTGCGACCCGTGGTTGACGGTGTCAAAGACGCGCTGGTTATAGCCGAGCTCTTCGGGTAGAAGAGCATGTCGAATCCGAGCCGCCGCCTGGGGCTCGATCCCCAACGATTCAAGTTCATGGTTGAGCACAGCGCCCTCGGCGGCACTCAGGCGCAGCGGTAGCACACGACCGGCGTCACCGGTGAGGACCACACGCTCGCCGCGGCATTCGCAGATGATGCGCGCGCCCGATTCTCGGTCCGCGAGCGTCGAGACGATCTCGAGAATCTCGTCGAGCGACACCCCCGTGATGTCAAAGCGACTGCAAATCTCGGTTCGTGTCATGCCGCTCTCGCCGGCGGCGTAGAGGGCTTCCATGATGTCGATGGCGCGCGAGAGTCTCTGCTCGCTGGTGAGTTTACGCACGGGCATACTCGTGCACCGTCCTTTCGATGAGGTGGTTCCACGCCTGCTTGAGCGATTTGGGGGCCATGGGCCTCATGCCGTCCATGGCGTGGGCCATGCAAAATGAGGCGGCGGCTTCAAGATCGCGCACGTCAACGGTCCAGGTCCATCCCACATCGGTGTGTGCGAGCTCACCTCGCCCGCGCGTGAGGCCGTTGATCATATCGATCTGCGTCTGAGGGGCGAACGAGAACGTGGCTGCAACGGGCGGTCGGTCGGCAAAATCGAATTCAAAGAACAGATAGTCGTTGAGATTGAAGTTCGCGGGGATGACGTAGGCCTTCGAAGGACGCCAAGCGCGTACGATACGGTCGCAGCGGAATGTCCTGATGTCGTCGGTGACGTTGTCGAGGCCACAGAAGTACGCCACGCCCTCGCGCTCGAACATGCCGTAGACGCAGACGGTACGTTCTTTCTGCTCGCCGCGTCCGTTCTGATATAAAAATCGCAGCGCACAACGCTCGGCAAAGGCGCTCCAAACCGCATCGACGGTGGGAGAGCGGCTGATCGGCGCCTCGTCTACCGTCGTCCTGCCGGTGAGATAGGCAATCTTGGAGCGAATATCGGCAAGCGGTGCGGCAAAAGTGGATGAGCCGGCCGCTAGTGTCTGGTCGATGGCGTTGAGCAGGATATCGGCGTCGTCTGCGGTAATGAGGCCGCCTGCCGCAAACGTGTGCTCGCGGTCGATTGTCCACGAGCTTTCCTCGGTCTCCTGCGCGCCGGTGGGGCGAACCTCCTTGATTAAGATGCCACGCTCGAGCAGTTTGTCACGATCGCGCCGAAACTTGCGCTTATCCGAGTCGATGTTGCCCGAGCCATATCCCAGGTCAGAATCCAAGACGATCTGCTCGGTCGTCAGCGGTTCGGGGGAGCTGTTGAGCACAAAGAAAAGATTGAGGATGCGCTGAGCCGTTTTATCGAAACTGGGCTCCGAATTCCCCTTTTTAATTGTCGCGGTCGCGTCGCTTGCCGTCATAGAGTCCTCGCATGAGAAGGTGGTTTGCTGCCATGATTTTAGTCCGATATGGAGATTAGGCTATATCCTTGTCCGCTCGGGGCGTTAAGATAGCCCGAATTCGGTCGTTTGCGCTCGCTCGGGGTATACTTTCGACTATATACGGTTCTAATGTGCATGCATTGGGCCTATTTGTCGGATTATGGATGTGGAGCGCACATGGCGAACACCCAGAACTATATTAACCACCTGCTGCAGAACACCGGCATTACGCCGGCATGCAGCGAAGAAGAGCGCTTGGCTGCCGAGGATATCGCTCAGATCTTCCGCAACCACGGCTTTGACCCCGAGGTTCAGGAGCTCAATGCCCCGGCGCCCAGTAGGTTGGCATTTGCCGTTACCGGTATTCTTGCGTTTGCCGGCGCCCTGTTGATGGGCATCGGCGGCGGTATCGGCTTGGTCGGCACCTTGCTGGCCATTGTCGGTGCCGTGCTCTACGTGCTCGAGCGCACGGGCCACCCCGTGGTTTCGCGCCTGGGCAAGACGGGCGTGAGCCAAAATGTCATCGCCTACCACAAGGCCTCGGGCCCGCTCGCGTCTCCGCGCAACCGCCCGGTGGTCGTTGTCGCACACTACGACTCTCCCCGTGCTGAGCTGCTCGCCCGCGAGCCCTATGCTTCGTATCGTGCGCTCATCGCCAAGCTGTTGCCCGTTGCCACGGTTGCCCCCGCTGCCGTTGCCATCCTGCGCATCCTGCCGCTCCCCGGCGCGCTCAAGGTTCTGCTGTGGATTGTCGCGATCCTCGCTTCCCTCGTTGCGCTTGCCAACGCGGCAAACATCATCTCTAACCGCCACATTCTTCCCTATACGTCCGGCGCGGTGTGCAACAAGTCTTCTGTCGCCGCTATGCTCGGCGTTATGGACAACGTTGCTCCCTTCCAGGGCGAAAACGAGTTTCCCGACGATGTTCCGTTCGATACCTATTTTGGGGAGCAAAAGCGTCGTGCCGAGGAAATGGCGCGCGCAGCGGCGGAGTATGCCGCGGCCCAGCAGCAAAACGACTACGGCAACACCATCGAGTATGAAGAGCCTACCTACGCCGAGGACGAGTTCGGTCAGCCGATTGCTCCCGACGCTCAGACCGAGCCCGAACAGGGTGAGGCTTTCGACGAGCAGATCGAGGGCTTTGAGGGTGCGTCTGCCGACGAGACGCTGATTGGCGCCATCGTGCCCGAGGATCAGAATCAGGCTGCCCAGGCCGAAGAGTTCAATGACGAGGTTTCCGCTGCCGAGCCGGTGGAGGAGCCTGTCGCGGCCGAGCCCGAGCCCAAGCTCTATCGCAATGCCGCCGGCAACATCCGCTTTGGTTCGGATGCCATCCGTGCGCTCGGAATGCTTCCCGAGTCCTGCACGCTCGATTACGAGGAGGGCGAGGAGCCGACGTTTGAGCCCGAGCCTGCCCCCGTCGTGACTGCACCTGCGCCCGCTGTCACCGTGGATGATGAGTCTGCCGCGGTTGCCGCTGCCGTTGCCGAGCCCGAGGCGGTGTCCGCGATCGATCCCGCGGCAGGACTGGACGTTTTGGCTCCCGCCGCGCCGGCGCAAGACGTTGCGGACGAGTCTGACGACGATTACGTTGAACAGCCGAGGCGTGTGTCTTACGAAAGCGATACTGATTTCTCGGCCGAGATTCCCGCGGCAACGCCCCATGCCGACATTGCATCCGCGTTCTCGTCGATTGGCGCCAGCGCTTCCAACTTCTTTAAGGGTGCGCTTGCAAAGGGCAAGAAATTTGTCGACGATTTCGAGGAGAAGCGCGCTGCCGCACGCGAGGCTGCCGAGCAGGAGGCTATCGCTCAGCAGCAGGCAGCCGAGGCGGCACGTGAGCACGCGGCGCAAGAGTTCGAGCAGAACGAGGCTATGCAGTCCGCGCCCGTCGACGCCGCCGAAGCTACAACGTCCTTTGAGTCCCAGCAACCGGCGTCCGCGGATGTTGTTGAGGCGACGACGTCTTTCGAGGCTCAGCAGCACGTCGATAGCACCATGTCGTTTGATGCCGCGCAGTTCGATTCCACGATAACGTTTGAAAAGCAAGGCACCGCGATTGCCGAGCCCCTTCCTGTTTCCGATGAGCAGGGCGACGCGGCAGACGATGACGAGCCTATTGATGCTGCCGAAATTCAGGATGCCGCCGAGGACGAGCCCGTCGAGGCCAACTCTGGCGAAGAGCAATACGCGGCAGCCGATCAAGGTGATTCGACCGAGGCCGAGCAGGAGGAAGTGTCTGTGGTTTCCGAGACTCTCGAAACGGATGAGTCGAGGCCTTACTCCACGCAGATTTTCACCATGCCGACCCCGAGTGGTTCCGGTGCCACGGTTGCCGATGTCGCTCCCACCCAGGACGAAACGGTCGATTCCCTTATGGCCCAGATTTCCTCCCAGGCATCGCCGCGTCCGCAGATGAATGTTCCCGATCCGGCGTCGGCACCGTCGCCTGCACCTTCCTCGTCTCCGCTGGCTTCGGTCCCCGATCCGTCGCTGCCGTCTATGAAGCAGACAAACGTTGCGTCTCGCACGTCGCTGTTCGACCTTCCCGATCCCTCTGCCCAGGTCAACGACCCCTTTGCTACCGCCCAAGCTCCCGAACCCACATCGGCACCCGTTGCGCCTCCTATGCCCGTTGCGTCGGCCGCGCAGCCGATCGAGACCATTTCGGCTCCCGCCCCGGCGGCACCCAAGTCTCGTAAGCGCGGCCTGGGTGGCCTGTTCGGTCGTAAAAAGAAAAACGAGCAGGACAGCATGAGTGACTGGCTGGGCGTCGAAGACGATTACGATGCCAAGAAGTCCGGTCGCGGTATCGGTTCGTGGGATAACTTCGAGGACGATAACGATGGCTGGAAGGGTGGCGCTACGTCTTCCGATGGCGCTTCTTCCGAAGATATGCTCTCGGCTGTCGCCTCTATGGGCGATGATGAGCTGCTCGGTCACGATATCTGGTTTGTGGCAACGGGCGCCTCGGATTGTGATGGCGCCGGCATGAAGGCCTTCTTGGCTTCGCATCGCGATAAGCTCCGCGGCGTATTCTTTATCAATCTTGAATCCGTCGGCGCCGGTAGGCTTTCGGTTGTGACGGTCGAGGGCGAACAGCAGCTGCTCAAGGGCGATCGCCGCATCATGAACCTGGTCAGCAAGGTCTGCAAGTCGTTCCATGTCGATTGTGGCGCGCTCGAGATGCCCTATGCCAAGACCGATGCCTATGCCGCGCTCGAGGCGAGCCGCCGAGCCCTCACCATCGCCGGCGTGGACGGCACGCGTCTGGCTTGCGCTCGTACCGAGGACGACCTGCCCCACAATGTCAACCCGACGAACATTGCTACGGTATCCGAGGTCGTGACCGAGGTTATCCGCCGTTCGTAGACGGAGCTCTAAGGAGTCAACGTGTTTTCGTATATTAAGCGCCATTGGCCTGTCTACGTGATTTTGACCTTGATTGCCATTGCGTTAGGATTTGGGGCTGCCTACATCGTGGGTGCGAAGGGCTCGACCCCCGCCTCCGCAATCAGCGAAGAGGTGGAGCAAGAACAGAGCACGGGTGCCGATGGGATTCCTGAGTCCGAGCAGGCAATCGTTGATGGTGGATCTTCGTCTGCAGAGTAGATACGGCGATTTACATGATTGAAAGCGGGCGAGCCGGGGGACTGGCTCGCCCGCTTTTTCATCGTGCTAGCGGTTCTTTGGGATCGACCTAAGGCGAGCGAACCATAGGGCTGCGGCACCCGAGGTCAGGAGCGCGGTGATGCAAGCGGCGATGGGAACTGATCCTGTTGCCGGTAGGCCCTGCGGTAGGGTACAGCGTTGAATGGCACGGTCCTCGTCATGTGACTCAAGTTTATCGCCGCCGCCGTTGCGGCAAAGATCGACGCGCGCGCTGTTGGTGAGTGCGGTTTGGGGCGTATAAGCCGACGTTGCCTGCATGTGCACGACTGCGCCCCGAGCGTCTGTGCCAAGGATTGCTTTGGCATCGTCAAGGTCGTCGTGCTCATCTTTGAGATCATCGCGGGTCCAAGAATCCGCATCGCTTCGAGTCGTAAAGTCGGCAGCTACCGCACCGTATTCAATTCGAATGCCCGTTACGACGGTATTGGATGCAAGGTCGAGCTCTTCCGCCTCGAGTGTGGTGGATTCCGTGGTCGAGACATCCGCCTTCCAGAGGCGCCAGCCGTCGTAATCGACGAGGCGACAGTCCTCACCAAGGCTCTCTTTTACTTCGTCGGACTCAAGCCAAGGATTTTCGTGCCCATCGTCAAGTGTCGCGTTCGCCGGTTCATCGACGTCTGTCGAGTCCAACGGCGTCGTGCGATACCACACGTTGCACAGACCGTTGAGGTCGCCGATGGCGACGGTGGTTTCGATTGAGATGAATCTCGCCGTGCCGTCTTTGGCGCACTCAAGATCATCGGTAATCGTAAACTCATCAACCCAAGTAGCGGAATCGTTTCGAGCATCGATGGTATAGGAGAAAAGCCCATCACTATTGGTTTGCGTCCTGGCGCGGTTTTTACCATCGCCGTTAGCCAACAGGCCCTTTTCGATAGGTTGGACAAGTTCCTGACGCTTGTCGACCTGCCCCTTGATCTCGATGGGCGCATCCTTCATCGCGACGGATTGGACTTCTCCCGTATCTTTTATTTCAAACGTTATCTCCTCGGCAAGGTCATAGGTCCGCGGAGACATCATTTCGCGCAACGAGTAGGTGCCAGGTGCAAGATGTTCGACGCGGTGCGGCTTGTCGGATGAGGTCCAGGAGTCTATTTCGGTTTTATCGGGACCATATAAGGTGAGCTGTGCGCCTTCCACTTCCTGCTCACCGCTTGCATCGACCTTGGAGATATCAACCTTGGTGTAATCGTCGGATACGTTAAGCCGTGCTTCTACAACGGGTGTTTTCTGGTCGGCATAAGTAAGGTCGACAATATGGGATGTCCGATCGAGTAAGAAGCCTGCCGGCGCTTGAGTCTCGACAACCTCGTAGCGTGCGGTGCCAGATCCCAGCGGGAGGTCGTCCGCGCGTGCTTCTCCAGTTTCATCCGTCGTGACGGTAGCGACAGTCTCACCGTCGAGCGCGGCAATGCTACCGTCGGGGCGCACGATATCACCCGAGGCACGGATCTCAAAGACGGCGCCCGCGAGGCTGCTGCCGTCTACGGCATCGGTTTTAACGATCCTGATGTTTCCGGTCGCGGCGTGGTCATAATACGAGGCGATTGCAACGGGCGTTAGGTTCATTTCGGCGGGTATGTTTACCTCGATCTCCTCGCCGACAAGATAGGGCTCTTTGGCCGAGGTTTCGCGTACATAATAGGTGCCCGGCACGAGCGATTCGGGCAGTGTGACGGTCCCGGTCGCGTCAGTCGTAAAGGTGTCCATTACGTTATGTGTTGGATACCAGCAAGTTTGTGAGACAGATTCGTGATTGCTGTCGAGGAGTTGGAAGGTGAATCCGGCTAGTGGAACAGAAGCGCCTGTTTGGGCATCGCGTTTTACAATCTGGAGATGCGTCGACAGAGCGTGGTTGTCCACGATATATTGAAGCTCGGCGCCGTTGGAAATCTGATTGGCCCCGACGGTCCATTCCCCTGCACGTTTAAAACCCTCGGGGACGGTTTCCGGAACCTCGCGAACCGTGTAGCCGGCACGGTCGTATGGGACGGCTCCGTGGACACCGGCGGGTCGCTTACCTGTGCCGAACCATGCTTCGGGCTGGTCTTTGGTGGAGGCAAAGCCATAGATGTTTGTGGTCAGTGTGCCAACAACCTGCTGAGAGCTGTTGCTGACAACCTCAAAGACAACACCACCCGCCGGCTGCTCCAGGCCGGATTGGTCGCTATTGCCGTAATCCTTGAATTTGGAAATCTCAAGGTCAAACGCAATGGGGATATCGGAAATGCGAGATTCGATCTCGACCACGCCTGAATCGCCGAGCTGGTCGGCTCCGACGGTATAGGTCCAGCTGTCGTTGGATGGCAGGTAGCCCTCGGGGGCTTTTGATTCGTAGATGGTAAAGGTTCCTAAGGGGACATCGGCGAGGGTGGCCCGACCGCTTTCGTCGGTCGTGAGGATTTGCGCCCATCCAGGGGTTGATTGTGACACACACGTGAACTCTGCTCCTGCGAGCGAAGAACCCACCTGGGGGCCGGCATTCGTCGCGGCATCGAGTTTTACGATATGCAGGTTGATGGTGCCGGGCTGTTCATCAATGGCGACCTGTCCACCGTCATTCCCCGTGGTAAAGGCGATGCGATCACGACGGGGGACATAGCCGGCCGGCGCCTTCGTTTCAACTAGGTAGTATGCAGTGTTGGGCAGAAGAGTTGCTTGCGCCCGACCGTTGCTGTCCATCTGGATGGTGCCGACACGCGCGCCGCTGGCGCTCTCAAAAATATCGAATGTTGCCCCGTCAAACTGATAAGTATTGTTTCCGCTGGTAATGGCAGCGTTTGCAGACTGCTTTTGGAAGGAAACAGAGACCGCCGGCAGTACATAGAGCATGTCTTGACGTCTGCTGCCGCCCGATACGGTTCCTAGATAGCGCCGCGCGCGGTGCGGTGCGGCTTTGATGCTTCCTGATTTTGCGCTGTCGTGGAGCCACCGCGCCGCCGCCACGACTTCATTGTCGGCGGTAAAGTGCCCACTCTTGGTTTTGCCCTGAGCGGTCGTGTAGGAGTAGGTACCGTCGACATGGGTAGTGCCGTTGAGCATCCATACGGCAAGCTGGGTGGCGGCGCGGGCGCGATCGGGTGAAAGATGGTAACCGCCAAACGACGTGGTGGTGGGATATCCGTGACAAACGATTGCCGCGAACTCGTCGTCGAGCCACATCCAGCCTTGATCAAAGTTGAGCCATGGGCCGCCCGGCTTGGTGGGGCCGGGGCGCTCCTGGTTCATGCAGTAGGCAATCGAGGCGTCTTGAGCTTCATACTTGCCGATGAAGAAGGGCCCACAATCATCGCTAATAGTGCGGAAGCCGAGCTGGTCGTAGCCATCGACGGCAAATGCGGCTCCCGGTGCCAGGCAGCCGAAAAGCAGGAAGAGGAGCAGGAGCAGCGGACCTGTTGCGATTGCGCTGTGGACAGAGTGCGTGGGTGCGTTGGACATGGCTGCTCCTTATCCCTCGTGCGCCGCATGGGGAGGCTGCGACGCGTAGGATGAGGCTACCCCCGAGGTTCATGCGGGTAAGTACCAAAGGCTGACCAAAAGCTTGCCCAATTCCTGACAAATTGAGCTCAAATACAACAATCAAGCAAAAGCGCAGGTAGAAGATAAGGAGAACAGGAGGTCAAAGGTCCTCATCTCCACAATTGACGCGATTTTCAAACGAATCTCCACAGCTAAAACAAGCATCGCCACCCTTGTATCGAACAAGACAACCGCGTTATACTAGCCAACACACAAGCGGGCATCGCCAAGTGGTAAGGCATCAGCTTCCCAAGCTGACACTCGCGGGTTCGAGTCCCGTTGCCCGCTCCATTCGAATTTCAGGCACGGTAACGTTTCGTTACCGTGCCTTTTTCAATAAAGTGCCGGGACTCGAACCCGACAGGGTGCGAGCGTTAAATAAACGCGAAGCGTTTATAGCGAGCAGGCGAAGGCGCCGGCAGGCGCCTGAAGCCGGTGCGGATTTGCGAAGCAAATATGCGGACGTCCCGTTGCCCGCTCCACCGAGCGCGGGAGAACTCGGGACGGCCAATTCAACAAAGTTTTCCCCATCGTCTCCGTGAATCCGAGGAGATCGACCGCAGCCGGTGCGGATTTGCGGAGCAAATACGCGGACGTCCCGTTGCCCGCTCCATGGAGCAAGGAAGATTTCGGGAATGGTAGATTCAGCCCGCTTTGCTCCCGCACTTCCCCGGATCTCGGTATGCCACTGAAGCCGGTGCGTATTTGCGAAGCAAATGCGCGGACGTCCCCATGCTCGCTCCAATTCCAAAATGTTAGGTTAATGCCTGCTGCCCATACTTGCACCTGCGCACGGTACAATGGTTGGGTTACGACCAACGTGCCAATAACCAAAAAGGAGCCGCTATGATCGATCGCTATACCCGCCCGGAGATGGGACGCATCTTCTCCCTCGAGAACAAGTACGCCATTTGGCAGGAAATCGAGGTTCTGGCCTGCGAGGCCCAGGCGGAGCTCGGCAAGATCGGTATTTCCAAAGACGAGGCCCAGTGGATCCGCGACCATGCCAACTTTGAGAAGGCGAAGGTCGATGAGATCGAGGAAGTCACGCGCCACGACGTCATTGCCTTCCTGACCAACATGAAGGAATACATCGATGCCGATGTTCCCGAGGGCGACCCCAAGCCCAGCCGCTGGGTTCACTATGGCATGACCAGCTCCGATCTGGGCGACACGGCTCTGTGCTACCAGCTCACCCAGGCCTGCGACCTGATCATCGAGGACGTCAAGAAGCTCGGCGAGATTTGCAAGCGTCGCGCCTTTGAGGAGCGCAACACGCTCTGTGCCGGCCGCACTCATGGCATCCACGCCGAGCCGATGACCTTCGGCATGAAGTTTGGCTCTTGGGCCTGGGAGCTCAAGCGCGATCTGGATCGTCTTGAGGACGCTCGCAAGAATGTTGCCTTCGGTGCCATCTCCGGTGCCGTCGGCACCTACAGCTCCATCGAGCCGTTCGTCGAGGAGTACGTCTGCGAGCACCTGGGCCTGGTTCACGACCCGCTGTCCACGCAAGTTATCAGCCGCGACCATCACGCCTATCTCGCCGGCGTTCTCGCCACCACCGCGGCCACCTGCGAGCGTATCGCTACCGAGGTCCGCAACCTGCAGAAGACCGATACGCTCGAGGCCGAGGAGCCGTTCCGTAAGGGCCAAAAGGGCAGCTCCGCCATGCCGCACAAGCGCAACCCCATCACCATGGAGAAAGTCTGCGGCCTGTCGCGCGTCGTGAAGGCCAACGCGCAGGTCGCCTTCGACAACGTCGCCCTGTGGCACGAGCGCGACATCTCGCACTCCTCTGCCGAGCGCGTCGCCCAGGCCGATAGCTTCATCGCACTCGACCACATGTTCCAGTGCCTCATCCGCGTTATCGATGGCCTGCAGCTGTATCCCGCTCGCATGATGACCAACCTCAACAAGACACGCGGCCTCATCTTCTCCTCCAAGGTCCTGCTGGCCCTCGTCGATACGGGTATCACCCGCGAGGACGCGTACGCCATTGTGCAGGAGAACGCCATGGCCACCTGGCACGAGGTGCAGGATTGTGTCTCCGGCCCCACCTTTAAGGAACGTCTCGAGGCCGATCCGCGCTGCACCGTCAGCCAGGAGAAACTCGACGAGATCTTTGATCCGTGGGACTTCCTCACCCGCATCGACACGGTCTTTGATCGTCTGGAGCAGTTGAGCTTCGAGTAGGTTCGGGCATAACGTTAGCTTTTTAGGGCGCTTTGCTGGTAATGTGTGTTGCCGGCAAAGCGCCTCGTTGCATTTAGGGAAAGACGGGGATAATAGTCGTCTCGAATAACATTCTGAGAGGGGATCGCATGATTTCGTTTGATTACAAGCCTCAGGGCGTGTGTGCTCGCAATATTCACCTTGACCTTTCCGATGACGGCAACAAGGTGATGGGCGTTGAGTTTACCGGCGGCTGCGACGGCAATCTCAAGGCTATCTCCAAGCTGGTCGAGGGCGCTCCTGCCGATCGCGTAATCGAGGTTCTCGCCGGTAATACCTGCGGTATGAAAAAGACCTCCTGCGCCGACCAGCTTACACGCGCTATCGAGGCCGCTCGCGCCGAGATCGCCTAATGGGTATCGCCGATCACATCAAGAACGGAATATCGCGTCGCGGCTTTGTGCTCGGTGGGGTTGCTGCGGGCGCTGCCACGGTGCTTGCCGGATGCTCGAAAAAAACGGGTACCAGCGATGATGCCGCCGGCGAGCCGCAGGTTATCAAGGATGATTCCAAAATCATCTCGATTACGGATGAGTACGAGGCAGTCGACATCGATCTTGAGCCGGCGGCGTCGTGGACGCTGCCTCTGGGTACGCTGCTGTACTACTGCGACGGCGATTACGCCGCGGCGATGATGGCGCCCGCATCGGCATTGCACGCCAACACACTCGGTGTGCTCAACCTGGGCGATGGCTCGCTTACCACATTAATCGAGGATCCTATCGAGGGCACGGGATACGCATTCTACGATGTCCGTGCCGGCGACGGCGTATTCGCGTGGGTTGAGATGAACTTTGCCAATTCATCGTGGAAGCTCTACGCTCAAAATCTGTCGGGCGCTTCGCTCTCTGGCGACGTGGTTGAGCTCGATCGAGGTGGCAAGGACTATGATCCGCCCCTGTTTACGGCGTTCGGGTCATCAGTCATCTGGTATAAAATGCCTTCGGCAGGCGGCAATAAAACGAGTAGTGATTCGTTTTGCTATCGTCGCTCGCTTGATGAATCCAAGGCCGAGATAATTTGGAAATCGACGGGCCGCTTTGCATCGGCCCCGCGCGCGAGCGACGGCATTTTGACCATCTCGCCGCGTGTCCGCAACGACGAGGGCGTCTACTATGGCATAACGGCAATCGATCTGACCGACGGCAACAACACCAAGCGTGCCCAGCTGGTCCTCCCTTCGTCAGTTTCGCCTTTCGAGGCCGTATATATGGGCGATACCTTCGTGTTTTCTATCGAGGCGACCTATAGTGGCGTGGGCAGCCTGGGCAATATGGGCACGTATATCGGTAATGAGGGAGGGCCGTACCTCTTCCTGTCACGCGAGCCGCTCGCATGTGCGGCTGGCAAGAAGAATAAATACCTTGTTAAGGTACAGGCGTCGCATTTCCTGATCGACACCTCTGCCAAGACCTATGGCTCGCTGCTGTCGCCCGACCGCGCTTTGGAGTATGGCGATTATCCAGCTACGGCGGGAAAATCGGACTCATTCCTTACGTACGCCACGGTGCGCAACAGCCAGGGTATACCAGAGACGGTCACTGCACGCCTATTCTCTCTTTAAGCTTAGAGGGGTTAAAAAGGCGCCAACAGGGGAATAAACGCGTTGTAATTGTGAGTACCGCCCGCCGAGCTGCCGCGTCATAGCGGCATCTGGCGGGCTCAGGTGCGTTAAAATGGGCTTGTTCTTAGCTAATTGAGACAGGGGGGCCGTGTTATGGCTTCAGATGCAAAAAAGATTTTGCTGGTCGAGGATGAGAAGGCAATCCGTGACGCCGTCGCTGCCTATCTCGAGCGCGAAGGCTACTGGGTTGTGGGCGTCGGCGATGGCCAGTCCGCGATCGAGGAGTTCGAGAAGCATCAGTTCGACCTGGTCGTGCTCGACCTTATGCTCCCCAAGATCCCCGGCGAGCGCGTTTGCCGCACCATTCGCGATACCTCGGATGTCCCCATCATCATGCTGACGGCTAAGGGTGAGATCGAGGACCGTATTATCGGTCTTGAGCTCGGCGCCGACGACTATCTGATTAAGCCGTTCTCGCCGCGCGAACTCGTCGCCCGCGTTCGTGCTCTGTTCCGCCGTGCCCATCAGGCCGACGAGCCCGCCGTCGAGGTACTCGACTTCGGCGATCTGGTCATCGATATCTCGGGCCACAAGATCTTGGTCGAGGGCAAGGAAGTCGATCTGACGGCTTCCGAGTTCAAGCTGCTCACCACGCTTGCCCGCCATCCTGGCCGTGTGTATAACCGCATGGAGCTGGTCGAGAAAGTGCTCGGGTATGACTTTGAGGGCTATGAGCGCACCATCGATAGCCACGTGAAGAATCTTCGCGCCAAGCTGGGCGATGATCCCAAGAAGCCCAAGTGGCTCTACACCGTCCATGGCGTCGGCTATCGCTTCGAGGCTCCGGCCAAGACCGATAAGTCGGACGAGAAATAGGGAAATCACATATGACACCTGCGCGCTTTGAAATCGGACAAAAGCACAAGCAGGAGAGCGAGGCGGGTTCCAAGGCTAGTTGGAACACGCCTCGTTCCGATTCACGGCCAACGATGAGCTATCCCTCGCGCATGGCACTTGCTTTTGCTCTGACATCGCTCATGACGGTATTGGTGCTGGTGGGCGTTGTCTCTGTTGTGTGGGGCACGGTCTTTTCGGATTACACACGCTCCAATATCGTCGAAATCGCAAATTCCGCTGCCGAGAAGTTGGCGACCTCATATGAGGAAAACGGCTCTTGGACCGCGGGAGAACTGCGCACGGTCGCAACGTCGAGTTTGGTTTCCGACGATCTGGGCATGCAGGTCGTCAATAAAAAGGGTGTGATCGTTTATGACGATTCCTGGCCCTCGGCAAGCGCCACCGCCGATGTACGCGAAAACCAGGCTACGACCGACGACACGAGCGGCAAGAGGGCATCGCATAGCCCGGTCTCGTCTGCTCCAACCGACTCCGATAGCGTTGCTAACGTCGAGATTGTAACGTCTTCCGGCGAGCATGTCGGACAGGTAAAGCTGTGGGCCATCGGCTCCGACGCTCTGCTCACCAAGGCGGACTCTGCGTTTAGGGAGAAGACCTTTAACGCCATGGCCCTCGCCGCGGTTATTGCAATCTGCATTTCGGTCGTTATCGGATCGCTCGTGTCGCGCATGCTCACCAAACCGATTCATCGCATCACCAGTACCGCAAAGCAAATCCGTGACGGCGACCTGTCGGCTCGCACGGGGCTGCGCGGTGATGACGAGATCGATCAGCTGGGTGAGACCTTCGATGAGATGGCCACCTCGCTCGAGAAGGATATGAAACACGAGAAGCGCCTGACCTCGGATGTCGCACACGAGCTGCGCACGCCGCTTATGGCGATGCTTGCGACGGTCGAGGCCATGCAGGACGGCGTGTATCCCACCGACGATGAGCATTTGGAGACCGTTGCTTCCGAGACGCGTCGCCTGGCTCGTCTGGTGCAGCAGATGCTCGACCTGTCGCGCATGGAAAACAGCACGGCTCCGCTCAACCTTGAGCCGGTGGACATGGTTCCTTTCGTGCGATCGATTGTGAACGGCCAGGAGCGTCTGTTTGCCGACCGCGATCTGCGCCTGCGTTTTGCGGACGAGACCCAGGGTCACGACGATGTCGTCGAAGCCGATCCCGACATGATCACGCAATGTGTTATCAACCTCATGAGCAACGCCATGCGCTACACCCCCGAGGGCGGTTGGGTCGTGGTGTCGGTGCTCAGTGACCGCAAGCACGTCAGCATTGCCGTTTCTGATACCGGCATCGGTATTGCCAAGGACGATCTGTCGCGCATTTTCGGGCGGTTTTGGCGCGCCGATGCCAGCCGCGCCCGCGAAGCTGGCGGCCTGGGCGTCGGCCTCGCCGTGACCAAGCAGATCGTCGAGCGTCACCATGGCTACATATCCGTGGAGTCGGAGCTTGGAAAGGGTACGACTTTTACAATTCATCTGCCCCGCGAGCACACGGCGGACGCGGCATCTACTACAATGGAGCACTAGCTTTTCGCTATTCGGTGAAGGAGGGGCCGCGTCCCTGCCGCTCCGAGTTTGCGAAAACATGCGGGAAAGAACCCGCATTTCTGTCGTATTTAGGTAAGGAGTGACTCACGTGACAACGATGGAGCGTCGTCCGGATTCCCGTGGCAAGGTTCGTGATATCTACGATGCCGGTGAAAACCTGCTGATGGTCGCCACCGACCGCATTTCTGCGTTCGACTTCATTCTTCCCGACGAGATTCCGTTTAAGGGAGAGGTGCTCAATCGCATCTCGGCATTCTGGTTCGATAAGTTTGCCGACATCGTCCCCAACCATCTCGTTTCCATCGACCCGGCGGATTTCCCCGAGGAGTTTGCTGAGTATCGTGACTACCTCGCTGGCCGCGCCATGCTGGTTAAGAAGGCCCAGACGATTCCTATCGAGTGCATCGTCCGCGGCTATCTGACCGGTTCGGGCAAGAAGACCTATGACGAGAACGGCACCGTCTGCGGCATTCAGCTGCCCGAGGGTCTGACCGAGGCCTCCAAGCTTCCCGAGCCGCTGTTCACGCCGTCCACGAAGGCCGAGATCGGCGACCACGACGAGAACATTTCGTTCGAGCGTTGCTGCGAGATCGTGGGTGAGGACATCGCCGCGCAGATTCGCGACCTTTCCCTCAAGATCTACAAGGCCGCTGCCGAGTACGCCGCGACCCGTGGCATCATCATTGCCGACACCAAGTTCGAGTTTGGTGTTATTGATGGCAAGGTCACGCTGATCGACGAGTGCCTCACGCCCGACTCCAGCCGTTTCTGGCCTGCTGCCAGCTACGAGGAGGGCAAGATCCAGCCTAGCTACGACAAGCAATTCGTCCGCAATTGGCTCAAGGCCAACTGGGATATGACGGGGGAGACCCCGCACCTGCCCGCCGAGGTCATCGATGGCACGTCCGAGCGCTATCGCGAGGCCTTCCAGATCATCACGGGCTCCCAGTTCACAAGCATGAAGGAGAACGCATAAGTGAGTACCCGTAGCGCCACGAACAAGCGCACGCAATCCCACGAAGTTACCGGGGTTGCGCGCAAGTCTGCCGCATCTGCTAAGCCCGCCCGCCAAGCAGCGAGCTCCGTTCGCGTCGTGCCGGCTTCGTCTAAGGCACGCCGCAAAGAGCTCGAGAAGGGCGAGAACCTCGAGGGCCTCTCTAAAGAGGAGAAGCGCGCCCGCAAGGCTAAGCAGCGCGCCAAGGAGGACCGCATCTATACGGTGTCGAATATCCTCCTCAAGCAGGACGAGGACTACACCAAGCGCCGTCGCATCTGGTGGATTGTGCTCGCCATTGGCATGGTACTCGTCGTGGCAATTTGGGCTTCGCTCTACTTCGCTCCCGGCGGCACGGTGTCCAGTCCCGTCCAGATGGTCGGCATTGTTTTGTCCTATGTCATCATCTTAGGTGACTTTATCTACGACTTCGCTCGTATTCGTCCCTTGCGCAACATGTACCGCGCGCAGGCCGAGGGCATGTCCGAGAACAAGCTCAACGCTCTTATCGAGCGCGCAGCTGCCGAGGAGGACAAGAAGGACTCCAAGAAGAAGTAGCGTTTGTATCCATACATATCGCTAAGATATAAGGCGCGTCGTTTTTGCGGCGCGCCTTTTTACTGTTCTATAGATAGATGGAGTGGCACATGATTCGAGCTGCCCTGACGGTCGAAGAGGCTCTGGAGGGCATGAAGGCCCTGGAGCCCAAGATTAAAAACTACGCGCGCCTGGTCGTCCGCAAGGGCGTAAACGTCAAGCCCGGCCAGGAGGTTGTCGTTCAGTCTCCGGTCGAGTGCGCGCCGTTTGCGCGCGTGGTGGTCGCGGAGGCCTATGCTGCCGGCGCCGGCCACGTGACGGTCATTTGGGCCGATGATGCCGTGACGAGGCTCACGTACGAGCATGTCGAGAAAAGCTATTTTGAGCAGACACCCGAGTGGAAGCGCATGCAGCTGGATTCCTTGGCCCAGGATGGTGCCTGCTCTGTCTTTATCGAGGGTGCGGATCCTGCGGCCCTCAAGGGCATCGATCCCGCTAAGCCCGCTGCAGCTTCTAAGGCAAAGAACACGCAGTGCAAAGTTTTCCGCCGTGGACTGGATTACAACATCAATCCGTGGTGCATCGCCGGCGCTCCGGTCGTGGCTTGGGCGCGCGAGGTGTTCCCGGGAGACGCCGATGAGGTTGCAATCTATAAGCTGTGGAATGCGATTCTGCACACCGCTCGCGCTGATGGCCAGGACCCAGAGAGCGACTGGGAGCTCCATGACGCCGCATTCGAAAAGAACCTGCGTTTCCTGAACGACAATCGTTTCGACTGCCTGCATTACACCGCGGCAAATGGAACCGATCTGACGATTGGCATGACGAAGGGGCACGAGTGGGCCGGCGGCAAGGGCAAGACGCCCGATGGGCACCCCTTCTTCCCCAACATTCCCACCGAGGAAGTCTTCACTTCGCCCGATCGCATGCGCGCCGACGGTATCGTGTACTCGGCCATGCCGCTCATTCACCACGGTAACAAGGTTGACGATTTTTGGATTAAGTTCGAGGCCGGCTGCGTAGTGGACTACGATGCCCGCGTGGGCAAGGCAACGCTCGCAAGTATCATCGATACTGATGAGGGCGCTGCTCACCTGGGAGAGGTCGCGCTCATTTCCAAGAACACGCCGATCCGCGAAAGTGGTGTTCTGTTCTACGATACGCTCTATGACGAGAACGCTAGCTGCCATCTCGCGCTAGGTGTCGGTTTCCCCGAATGCATCGAGGGTGGGTATGACATGTCCAAGGAGGAGCTCCTGGAGCATGGCGTTAACGTCTCGAGCACGCACGTCGATTTTATGATCGGCACGGACGACATCGATATTGCGGGCATTACGCCTGATGGACGTGAAGTTGTGATTTTCCAGAACGGCCAATGGAGTTGGGAATAGTCCCAGACCGTGGTACAATGCCACCCGCGGGCCGTTAGCTCAGCTGGCAGAGCAGGGGACTTTTAATCCCAAGGTCCAGGGTTCGAACCCCTGACGGCCCACCATGGAATAGAAAGCGATCAACTCCGGTTGGTCGCTTTTTTTGCCGGTGCACGGGTTCGAACCCGTCGGAGCGCGGAGCTGAGTAAACGCGTGAGCGTTTGTCAGCGCAGCGCGCAAGGCGCGAAAGCGCCGCAGCGGCCGCCTGCGAAGCAGGCTGAACCCCTGACGGCCCACCATAGAATAGAAAAGCGACTGGCGGATGCCGGCCGCTTTTTTGTTGCCGGTGCACGGGTTCGAACCCGTATCTATCTATATATAAGAACGCTTGGCGAACAAAACCCGCCTTTTACCGATGGGAAACAAATAGCTGATGCCTTTGGAGTAAAGTAGCGCTCCAGAGATGACCGATGTCTCAATACTCATAAAACAGCTGGTCATCGCCAATATCAGAAGCCAATGCCTCAGTTTTAACCTCAGTGATGCGACTGAGGGACCTATTCATTTGTGAACAAAATATGGAGTGCGCGATTCCCGCCCACGGGGCCCCTCCGGTCTGGCAATATATCTCCTTGCCGCGCGGCCCGGTCGGACCGGATGAGCCGCGGGGCGTGCACCTTGAGAACCGGATACTGCGAGGATGGACACTAACTTCAGTGTCGCATCCGGGCAGACATCGAACCATTTGAAATGGTCTAACTTGGATTTGTTTTTCGCAAGGCCGCCGAGAGGCGGCCCCGAGAAATTCCTTTTCCTATACTAAAACCATATGAATCGAACGGA
>NZ_CABWIF010000059.1:0-564 GCF_902501475.1 Collinsella aerofaciens
GCCTCCCAACCTCGTTGCGGCGCGGCTGCGCCTATGGCACTTCAACATCATTGTCGCAGCCCCGACCCGCGGTCACGAGCGGGGGCTCCTATCTTTTTAGTGCCCTCGGATTGGGTCATAGTGTCTGTCCATCCTCTACCTGCGTCGTTGCCATGGTGCGGCACTTGTAGTCATTGGGGACGTTCTTAAATGACCAGGCGGCAGTTGGGGACACTCCTTGTGCCAGCGTTGCATCGAGTGCTTGGGAAACCGCGACCCGGTTTTTGGCCGAATAGTGGGTCGCATTTTCCGGATGGGGTGGGTTGCGGAAAGCGCGACCCGGAATATTGTTCTGAAACGGGATGCAGTTTCCCTGATGCGCCTCAAACGGAAAGCGCATCCCGTTCCGGAGCTGGGACTGCGGACAAAAAGTTGGACCGTTGAGGTCCGGAACGGAGTGGAGTGGGAAGGATAAACTGGACTTTCTTTTAAGGATCCTCAAGCGTATTGCCGCTCGTATTCCACTGGAGACATGTAGCCCAGGGTGGAATGCATGCGCACCCTATTGTAATAGAGCTCTATGTA
>NZ_CABWIF010000060.1:0-86148 GCF_902501475.1 Collinsella aerofaciens
CGGTGTCGCGCGGGACCGACAGCGCCTTCGCCGCCGACTCGGAGCCGTGGCCTCGCTCGAAGAGCCCGATCGCCGCCTTCCTGGCCACGATGTCGTGCTTCACCCTCAAGTCGACACGCATAAAAAGCCTCCCATTTCTCATGTCCAAGAAATGGGAGGCAGTTCAGCTATGGGGGTAGGGGTCTTTATTTCCTGCCGTCCTTCAAATCGTCAGCTGATTCACGGGCTGGGCGATTCGGTTAAGATCAATGCGCAGATGCTCAAGGTGCATGCCTATGAGTATTCGGCGTGGGCATCGGCGTTTTCGATCAGCACATCGCTCGACTTTTATCAGCTCACGCAGGGCGTGCCCGAGCTCGTTTCGGCATTGCAGACGGGTCTGTATGGCCAAGGCGACGTAGCCGGTCTGCTCGAAAACGAGATTGTCAACGTATATGGCGCGGCACTTGTCGATCTGGCTTCGCTCGACAATAATGCGCTGTTTTGCGTGGCATGCCTCATGGTTTTGATGGGCGAGGGCAATATCGCAGAACTCGAGGCTTGTGGGGTGAGGTTGTCGATGGTCGACCAGTCCTACTTTGTACGCGACTACCCGATCTTTGGCTTGGACCCCGCCGAGCGGAGTTTTACGTGTCTGGGCACGGAGGATAACGGACGCTTGCGCTTGCGTAAGTTGGTGGCCGAGGCTCGCCCCGAACTTGTTCCGAGGGCGGCCCGGATTTTGCTTAAGGCGGGTAGATGCGATGCGGCGATGGGCCTGGCGGACGCCTTTTTGGACCGTGAAGCGGTCCTTGAACTTGCTGGACAGTATGGGGTCGATCTTGCTCTGACGGGGCACGGGGCCGATATCTGCCGAGCAGCGCTGGGCACGATCGATGCCGACGATCCGGCTCCAGAGCCAACGCCTGCCGAGGCACTCGGCGTATATCTGGCAGCGGTCAGTGTGTCTAATACAAAGCTCGCTCGCTATATGGCATCGGTCATCGAGCGCGGGGGCGAACGGGCGGCCTGCGAAATAGACCCTGTTTCATGGAGGGTGGCCCAGACACTGACGGCTGTTTGCTATGGGGACAACGGGCTTGGGCTTCCTACGAACCTGGCCGTGCCAGAAATAGAGACGTCCCACACCGCACTCGACATGTTGTCTGCGCATATCGAGGTCAAGCGATGCCTGACCGAACGGGGAGATGACGGCGGCGTTCTACAGCAGCTCAAAACGAGCAAGGCCTACGACTGCGAGCTCGACATCGCGGGGATTGTTATACGGGCCGATAGCATGCTGGTGGAGCTCTTTGACGGGTCGTTTTCGGGAACCGACGAGCGCGACGACGAGATGACGGTGGTGCGGGAGGCGCTCGACGTACGTGGGCTTAAGGCGATGGCTATCTGGGTGCGCATGGTGTTGGCGGCACGGCGGCTCCTTTCCGGCTTGCCGGTAACCGACGATGCGGCGTTCAACGAGCTCGATCGTTTTGCCGTGCGCATGCGCGACAACCAGATTCAGCTGTTTGGCCTGTTGCTAGAAGGCTGGCAGTCGCTGGCAGAGGGACGGCCGGTCAATGCAAAGTTCCGTGCGGTCCAAGTGCTTAAACTTGCCGAGGAGTCGATTGCGTACATGCGCGATAACGCATTGCTGCTGGAACGCGCGGCATATCTGCGTAACACCTCGATGGTTTCGGTGCGCGAGGAAGCGGAGTTGCTCGATATAAGCCAGACGCAGGTTGGTGGCGCAGAAGCCTGGATGGTGGCGCTGCATTTGGCCTGTGCGGGCCGAGATAGCGACCTTGCGGCCTGGATGTCCATGAATCGTGCGGGGATTCTAAAGCCATCGTATCGGCTCTTTGCGCGCCTTGCCATGCATTGTCTGGGCGAGCCGGCGGGCAGGATACGCAAGAAGCTTCCCGTGCGCGAACTGTCGCGGTACTCGCTGCGCAACGATTTGGAAGGGGAGGGCGAGCGCCTGTTCCAGGCCGGCGAGGTTGAAGCCGTTGATACCATCGACCATATCGAGATTCGCATGTTTGGTGCGTTTCGCGCCGAGCGCGACGGGTTTCCCATCACGGACAAAATGTGGCGCCGCAAGAAGGCGGCGACGCTTGCCGAGCGGCTTGCGCTGGGCATGGATGCGCTCGTCGATCGTGAGACGCTGGCCATGGAGCTGTGGCCCCATGCCGAGTTCAATAGCGCCCGCAATAACCTGTACTCGACGATATCGCGCTTGCGGTCGGCTTTGGGGCCGACGCCGGATGGCAAGTCGTGTGTGCTCATCCAAAATGAATGCATCGGACTCAACGGTGACTACGTCAAGACCGATGTACGGCTGTTTGACCAGATAAGCCGCGAGATTTTGGGAAATCGCACGGGTGCGCGCGGGCCCCATCTGGTCGAGTTGTGCCTTAAGATTGAGCAGCTTTATGCCGGACCGCTGTATGTTCCCAATGGCTGTAATCCCACCTACTTTTTGCGTATGCGACGCATCATGCAGTCAAAGTACATCGATTGCATGATTAAGGGAGCAAATGCCGCTCTAGAAGAAAACGATCTGCAGTCGGCGATTTGGCTGGCGGAGTCGGGGCTTCGGCAGGAAACGGCGCGTGAGGATATGGTGCGCTGCGCCATGCACGTCTACAGTGCGGCGGGGCGGCGGCGCGATATCGTCGAGCTGTACAGCGGGCATATGCACCATCTGAGGGAGCAGGTCAATGGCGTGCCCGAGCCCGAGACGCGGCGTCTATACGAGCGCTTGGTGGAGGGGCGGCTCAATCGCGTGCTGGTCGAGCGATAAAAAACGGGCGCCCGAAGTACTTGGGCACCCGTAAGCTTGCTATGTGTTGGCTCGCCGGATCATTGGCTCTTAGACGAGCTTGATCTTCTCGATGTCCTTGCGCGAAGACTCGCGATACAGCGAGAACTTGCGGCCGATGACCTGGACGACCTCGGCGTGGCAGCGCTCAGCGAGCTCTTCGGCGGCCTCGCGGGCGGAAAGACTGGAGCCATCGAGCACGGAGCACTTAACGAGCTCGTGCTTCTCCAGGTAGGCGACCGTCTGCTCGACGGTGCCCTCGTTGACATCGGACTTGCCGATGATGATGGCGGGGTTGAGGTGATGGGCCATGCTGCGAAGCTGCTTGACCTGGGCTCCTGTCAGTGCCATGGGTTCTCGCTTTCTATGTATGGGGCGCCCCGCGACGGGGCCTTAATCTACGTGAGCTGTCCCACGATAGCGCAGGAACGGCGCGGTGTGGAGCGCGTTTGCCCAGTTCAAAAAGAATGCGGATGCCGAGTGAGTGGGCGGTGCGGGCTGCGAACAGGCTATGAGCGGGGTGCAGAGACCGGCTCCCATGCAATAAACGCCCAACGAACCTTACGGACATGATCGAGCATATAGCGCCCCTGCGGCACGCCCTTGGAGCCCGGCTCACCGGCATGGGGGTTCTCAATCATGTGTTGGGCGATGTAGTCGCGCAGGCGGTCGATCTTATCCTCGTTGCCACGCTCGAGCATACGGGAGAAGTCCGTCACGCCTGCCTCGAGGTTATCGAAGGTATCGCGACGAGGCGATTCAAAGTACGTAACCTGCGGCAACGCACCCATCTGAATGAGGATATTAAAAGCATACACAAAGCCATTACTGCAGGTAACCGAGGCGCCGATAGCGTTCATCAAGTGCAGATCATAGCGTGGGCTGGAGTTGGCGACCATCGTGACAGCACAACGCCGACGAGCCGTACGATCGAGCTTGGCAAGCGCGCCTTTTAGGTCATTTGTGGTGACGGAACGACTGGCAAAGGCAACATCCACAGTCTTGGCAACCGGCCCAACCAAATCCCAATCATCGTCCCAAGCAAGCTCAAGCGGCGTAATCAGGTCCTCGAGCCCATAGTACTCAATGCCGGCATCAAGCGTGCCCAACATGGCAGGGGAGAAATCAGCCGCAATCACAGGATGCCCAGCCTGAGCAAGCGGAATAGCAATCGACCCAGCCCCACACCCCATATCAAGCACGGATTCACCAGGCTTTAACGCCAACAGCTTCATAAAGTCCCGGGCATACGGGGCAGTTTCAAGCGGCCGAAAATGCCGAGCCCGCTTATCCCATTCAAAAGAATCATCAGCCCGATGCCGAGCGGCCTGCAGACGCATCCATTCGCCATTCCAATCCGCAGCAAGCAGCTCAGATTGAATTACACCATCAGCCACGGGCCATCTCCCTCACAACAAAAAAGCGACTCCTCCCAAAAGAAGAGCCGCAACAAGCATATATCAGAAAGAACCGATCCAACGCCAAACCGCCATACCAGCAAAGTAGGGCAGAAGCGAAGCGACTGCCAAAGGGATAGAACCCAACCGAGGTCCCGTTGTGCGGGAGCCCCGGGGAGGGCAAATATATAAGGTCGATCGCGAGTTCCGCACGAGCCGGAGAGCACTTAATGTGCTCTCCGTGCGAGTCAGGACTGTCCGAGCAGGCGACCTTATATATTTGCCCTCCCCGGGGCTCCTCGCCCGAACCCCTCAGCTAGTTCTTGAGCGAGTTCAGCGGTGCCGGGAAGCGTCCACCACGGTGGGCAAGCACGGTGCCGGCGTTGGGGTTCACCGGCATGATGGGCGCACGGCCAAACAGGCCGCCGTACTCGACGCAGTCGCCCACGCCCTTGCCGATGGCAGGAATCACGCGGACGGCCGTGGTCTTGTTGTTGATGACGCCGATGGCCATCTCGTCGGCGATGATGCCGGCGATGGTCTCGACTGGAGTGTCGCCGGGGATGGCGATCATGTCCAGGCCAACGGAGCACACGCAGGTCATGGCCTCGAGCTTCTCGAGCGAAAGCGCACCGGCCTCGACGGCGGCGATCATGCCGGCATCCTCGGACACGGGGATGAAAGCGCCGGAGAGACCGCCCACGCTGGAGCTGGCCATGACACCGCCCTTCTTGACGGCATCGTTGAGCATGGCGAGCGCGCAGGTCGTGCCCGGGCCGCCGCAGGTGCCCACGCCGATGATCTCGAGGATACGGGCAACGGAGTCGCCGATGGCAGGCGTGGGAGCCAGCGACAGGTCGACAATGCCCTTCTCGACACCCAGACGATGGGCGGCCTCGCGGCTCATGAGCTCGCCGGCGCGGGTGATCTTAAAGGCGGTCTGCTTAATCTTCTCGGCGACTTCCATCATCGATGCGGAGTCGGGCAGCGTCTCCAGGGCTGCGGCCATAACGCCGGGGCCCGAGACGCCTACGTTGATGACGGCGTCGGCCTCGCCACCGCCGTGAACGGCGCCCGCCATAAACGGGGAGTCCTCGACCATGTTGGCAAAGCAGACAAATTTGGAGGCGCCGACGGAGTCCTGGTCGGCCGTGAGCTTGGCGGCATCGATGATGGTCTGGGCGGCCATGAGCACGGCATCCATGTTGATACCGGCGCGCAGGCTGGCGACGTTGACGCTGGAGCAGACGCGGCTCGTGGTGGCGAGCGCCTGGGGGATGGACTGGATGACGCGGCGGTCGGCGTCGCCGATGCCCTTCTGGACGAGCGCGGAGAAGCCGCCCAGGTAATCGATGCCGAGCGTCTCGGCCGCGCGGTCGAGGGCATGCGCGATGGGGGTGAGGTCCTCATCCTTGCAGCACGCGGCGATCTGCGCCACCGGGGTGACGGAAACACGCTTGTTGACGATGGGGATACCGTACTCGCGCTCGAGGTTCTCGGCGGTCTCGACCAGATGCTCAGCCGTGTGCGTCACGTGGTCGTAGATCTTCGTGCACATGCGGTCGAGGTTCTCGTCGCCGCAACCCATGAGCGAAACACCCATGGTGATGGTCCTGATGTCGAGGTTCTGCTCCTCAACCATGCCGCGGGTTTCCGCGATTTCTGCGGGCGTGATCGCCATCCTTGCGCTCCTATCTGCCAAAACGAGCATAGTCTTATCTATTCTAACGTGCCGCACGTGCCAAGTGGCGCATGCGGCACGTTTTGGTGCTCGGTTGTTTCCGTTGTGTTACTGCCCAAAGACCTCTTCGGCGATACGAGCGCTTTCGGCGGCGTCCTTGGCGTAGTAGTCCGCACCGATCTGCTTGGCGTATTCGGGGGTGAGCACGGCGCCGCCCACGATGATCTTGACGCCCGGAACCTCGGCATGGAGCAACTTGATGGTCTCTTCCATGGCGACGACGGTGGTGGTCATAAGCGCCGAGAGGCCGACGAGTTTGATATCGCGCTCCTTGACGGTCTTGAGTACCTCCTGCGGATCGACGTCGCGGCCCAGGTCAAAGACGGTGTAGCCGTAGTTGTCGAGCAGCATTTTGACGATGTTCTTGCCAATATCGTGGATGTCGCCCTTGACGGTGGCCACGCAGATCTTGCCCTTGTCGGCAATCTCGCCGGCGGGCATCAGGCGCTTGATGGTGTCGAAGCCCACGCGTGCGGCTTCGGCCGAGGCCATGAGCTGCGGCAAGAAGAACTTGCCCTGGTCAAAGAGGACGCCAACCTCGTCGAGGGCGGGGATAAAGTGATTGTTGATGAGGTCCATGGCGTCGTGGTCTGCCAGCAGACGCTCGGTTTCGGCAGCGATCTCGCCTTTGCGGCCCGAGACGACCATGTGGCGGATGGGGTCGTCGTTGCCGTCGGCGCCGGCGGTGCCCGCGGCAGGCGCGGCATCACTCGATGCGGCCTGAGCCGCTGCCGGGTTTGCGGCGATCTTGTACGGATCGGTCCAGCCGGCGTAGCGCTCGATGTATCCGGTCGAGCCCTCGTCCTCAACGCTCAGGACGCGATAGCTGTAGACGGTATCCATAAAGCGCTTGGAGCCCGGGTTCATGATGGGGGCGTCCAGGCCCGCGCCAAAGGCGGCGGCCAAAAAGACCGAACCCAGCAGCGGGCGAGCGGGCAGGCCAAAGCTGATGTTCGACACGCCGAGTGCGCATTTGACGCCCAGACGCTCCTTGCACAGGGACATGGCGCGCAGGATCTGCTCGGCCTGGCGTTGATTGGTCGAGGCGGTCATGACCAGGCAGTCGATGAGGATGCGGTCCGGTCCGATGCCGTAGCGGGCAGCCCCGGCCACGATGCGCTCGGCGATGGCGAAGCGAGCCTCGGCGGTATCGGGGATGCCGCCTTCGTCGAGCGTAAGGCCGACGACGTTGGTGCCGTAGTGGGCGACCAGCGGAAAGATCTCATCCATGATCTGCTGCTTGCCATTGACCGAGTTGATGATGGGCTTGCCGGCATAGCGGCGCACGGCGGCCTCGACGGCGGCGGGATCGGTGGAGTCGATCTGCAGCGGCAGCAGCGTGGAGCCTTGGAGCTGCTCGGTGGCCTGTTGGATAATCTTGACCTCGTCGATCTCGGGTAGGCCCACGTTGACGTCCAGGATGTCGGCGCCCTGTTCCTGCTGGCTGATGCCCTGGCTCACGACGTAGTCCAGGTCGCCGTCGCGCAGGGCCTGCTGCAGGCGCTTTTTACCGGTGGGGTTGATGCGCTCGCCGATGACGGCGATCTTGTGGCCGTCGCAGGGAAGGTCCACGACCGTTTGGGCGCTCGTGACCGACATGCTGGGCTTGCGGCGGCGCGGGCTGGGCGTGTGGTTGTCGATAAGCGTGCGCAGGGCCGCCATGTGCGCCGGCGTGGTGCCGCAGCAGCCGCCCACGACGCTCACGCCGTCGGCGATCATGCCGGCGACGGCCTCGGCGTATTCGGGGGCCTGGATATCAAAGACGGTGTTGCCGTCGTCGTCCACATGGGGCAGTCCTGCGTTGGCCTGCACCATAACGGGCTTGTCGGTAACGGTGAGCATACGTGCGGCGAGTCCTCGGAGCTCGGCCGGTCCTTGGCTGCAGTTGATGCCCAAAACGTCGGCACCGATGGCGTCGAGCGTGATGGCGGCCACCTCGGGACTCGTGCCCAGGAAGGTGCGACCGTCTTCCTCGAAGGTCATGGTGGCAAAGACGGGCAGGTCGGAGTTCTCGCGGCAGGCGAGGACAGCCGCCTTGATCTCGGCAAGGTCGGTCATGGTCTCGATAATAAAGAGGTCCACGCCCGCGGCGACGCCGGCGCGCACCTCCTCGGCAAAGAGGTCATAGGCCTCGTCGAAGCTGAGGGTACCCAAGGGGCGAAGCAACGCGCCGATGGGG
Organism: Collinsella aerofaciens; assembly: GCF_902501475.1. Classification (GTDB taxonomy): domain Bacteria; phylum Actinomycetota; class Coriobacteriia; order Coriobacteriales; family Coriobacteriaceae; genus Collinsella; species Collinsella aerofaciens_AL. The sequence continues at coordinate 8,121 of NZ_CABWIF010000060.1, forward strand.
CCGATGTCGCCGGCGACGTAGCGGGCGCCGGCCGCGCGGGCACAGGCGACAGCGGCAGCAAAGACATCTGCCACGGTGGCGGCGCCGTCGAGCTTGTGGGCGTTGGCGCCAAAGGTGTTGGCGGTAATCACGTCGCAGCCGGCCTCGACATATTGACGTTGGATATCAGTGATAACCTGGGGCTCCTCAAAGTTGAGCAGCTCGGGCAGGGCGCCCGCCTTCATGCCAGCGGCCTGCAACATGGTGCCCATGCCGCCGTCGAACAGCAGGTGTCCCGTGCCCTCGATGGCGGCGCGCAGGCGATCGTCCTTAATGCGCAGATCGTCGATCGTGCGCGTCTTGTACGTGGCACCGTTGCGACGTGCGGCATCAACGGGTGCCGCCAATGCAGTGCCGTCAGAATCATGAGTGATAAGCGGAGTAAACATCGAGGGCTCCTAATGGCTGGAATAGCAGGTGGTGTGGGCGGCGCGGAAGCGGCAGTGCTCGCGCATGCGGCAGATATTGCAGGTGGGGCGGCTCTGGGCGTCGTGGACTTCGCCGTCGAACAGACCAATTACCGCGGTCACGCTCTTGGTGGGCATGAGCAGGCTGGTGGGCGTGACGGTCAGGCCGATGAGCCGCGTGGCGTTGAGCGCATTGACAATCGAGCGCTGGGCCGAGAGCGGGCAGTCGCCATAGCCGGGACTAAAGCGCCAGTTGCCGGCGAGCCCATGAACGGCGGCGTCCGTCTTGACCTGCTGGTCCATTTGCTCAACGGCGGCTTCCACGTAAGCGGAGCACGCGGCGTCGAGCACGGCGCCCTCCAGGGGATGTTGGGCTCCCGTGGTGCGCAGACGACGCTCGGCGTCCATGCCGAGGGTGCATGCCATGAGCGCGGCAAAGCGGGCATCTTTGAGATGTCGATAGATATCGCGACCTCGCAGCTCAACGTTGGTGCCAACCAGACGGATGCTGGGCTCGCCCTGTTCGTCGACGCCCGTGGCATCGATGGCAAATACGCGGCGCACGCCACGGGGCTCAATGTCCAGTTCCAGACGTTCAACGACAAGCTCAATACGTCGTGACAGTTCGGGCTCAATCTGCTGGCCGCCGTAACCCAGATACCGCAGCATCTCGGCACGGTCGACACGGGGATGGTGCGCGGCATCGACACGGTAAAGCGCCGGCGACGCAAGGTCGGCCGGCACTTCGACAGCGGTTGTATCGATGTGCGGTTTTTCCATTACCCCAGGCGCTCCATAATGGTCGCGGCGATCGCAGGACGGTTCATAGTGTACAGGTGCAGACCGTCGGCGCCGTGCTCCTTGAGGTCGCAAAGCTGGCGGGCGGCATAATCTACACCGGCTGCCTGCAGGCTCTCGGGGTCGTTCTCGTACTTGGCGAGAATCTTGATGACGGGGGAGGGCAGCGACGCGCCGCACATAAAGACCATGCGGCTGATCTGCGACTTGCCCATAAACGGCATGATGCCCGCGGTAATGGGTACGGTGATACCGGCCTTGTCGGCAAGCTCGCGGAAGCGATAGAAGCACTCGTTATCAAAGAAGAGCTGCGTCACAAAGAAGCTCGCGCCAGCGTCCTGTTTTTGCTTGAGGTGTTCGACCGAGAGGTTGAGATCCTCACAGGCAATGTGGCCCTCGGGGTAGGCTGCGGCGCCCACGCAAAAGCCGGCGTCGACGAGCTCGGGGATGAGGTCGCGGGCGTAGGCGTAGTCCGAGGCGGGCTTGTCGTCCTCGGTCGCGCCGGCAGGGAGATCGCCACGCAGGGCCAGGATGTTTTCCACGCCGGCGGTGCGATACTCGTCGATCTTGGCGGCGATATCGGCGTGCGACCGGCCCACGCAGGTAAGGTGTGCCACCGAGGGCGTGTCGAATTCGCTCGTAATCATATGCGCGATGGGGGCGGTGGCGGCACCGTTGCCCGAGCCGCCGGCCGAGCAGGTGACCGAGACAAAGCTCGGCGAAAGCTTGCACAGATTGCCTGCCACTTCGCGAGCCGTGTCGAGGGTCAGCTCGCCCTTGGGCGGGAACATCTCAAACGAAATGGGCGCGGTGCCCTGGGATGCTGCCTGCTTAAAAACCTCGTCGACGCGCATATCGTGCTCCTCTAGATACGTAATAGTGTGATGTGTTGTAAGGATTCTACAGCACCACTGTGCCACGGTGGAGTTTCACTCGCTATTTGAGGATACCAATCAAAGATGCCTTGCTATCGGCTTTCTCTATAACAGAGCGGCTAATCTAGGCACGGACTATAAAGACTGGTATCTGATGCAAAATACCAGTTAATAGAGCTCCATCCCAAATTGACTACCCTTAAACCATGGAGAGAGGTCTGCAATTTATGCAGTTGATTGGCTGTTGAGGGTGGCAACGCCGCCTCGATAGGGTAACCTCATTGATTGGTTTCGCGACAGCAACATAACGGTAATGTCGCGGAAACACGGCGAGTCTAAGCTATGACTCGTTCGTTAGTAATCAACACCGCTTCTCACGCGGTGCCGATACGAAGGGAGTTCCGTATGGCCGAACTTACTGACCGCTTCGGGACCATGGTGTTCTCTGAGGAAGTCATGAAGGACTACCTCCCCAAGGACATTTGGAAGCGCCTTGCTGCAACCCTCGAGGGCGGTGAGCCGCTCGACCTGGATGTGGCCAACGCCGTTGCCCATGCCATGAAGGTCTGGGCCATCTCCAAGGGCGCGACGCACTACGCGCACTGGTTCCAGCCGCTTTCGGGCATTACTTCCGAGAAGCACGACAGCTTCTTGGAGCCCAACCACGACGGCACCGCCATTACCAAGTTTACGGGCAAGAACCTCATCCAGGGCGAGCCGGACGCTTCCAGCTTCCCCAACGGCGGCCTGCGCGCCACCTTCGAGGCCCGTGGCTACACCGCTTGGGATCCCACCAGCCCCGCCTTTATCAAGGACGATGTCCTGTGTATCCCCACGGCTTTCTGCTCCTACACGGGCGAGGCCCTGGACAAGAAGACCCCGCTGCTGCGCTCCATGACCGCGCTCTCGCGTGAGTCTAAGCGCGTTTTGGCGCTGTTCGGTAAGACCCCCAAGAAGGTCGTTCCTTCCGTGGGCGACGAGCAGGAGTACTTCCTGATCAAGAAGGACGCTTACCGCAAGCGCAAGGACCTGGTCATCACCGGCCGCACCCTCTTTGGTGCTGCTCCATGCAAGGGCCAGGAGCTCGAGGAGCACTACTTTGGCGCTATCCGCCCCACCGTCTCGGCCTATATGAAGGACCTGGACGATGAACTGTGGGCGCTTGGCATTCCCGCCAAGACCAAGCACAACGAGGTCGCACCTTGCCAGCATGAGCTCGCCCCCGTCTACGGCGAGGTCAACGAGGCCATCGACCAGAACCTGGTCATGATGGAGAAGATGAAGCTCATCGCCTCCCGCCACGACTTGGTCTGCCTGCTGCACGAGAAGCCCTTTGAGGGCATCAATGGTTCGGGCAAGCACAACAACTGGTCGCTTGGCACCGAGTCCGAGAACCTGCTCGATCCGGGCGACACCCCGCTCGACAACCTGCAGTTCATCGTCTTCCTCACCGCGGTGATCGAGGCCGTCGATAACTATCAGGAGCTCCTGCGTGCCTCTGTTGCCTCGGCCGGCAACGACCATCGTCTGGGCGCCAACGAGGCTCCTCCGGCGATTATGTCCATCTTCCTGGGCGACCAGCTTACCGAGGTCGTCGAGAAGATCATCGATGGCAAGGCTTCCGTCCATGCCACGCGCGGCGTGCTCGACCTGGGCGCCGATACCCTGCCCAAGCTGATGCAGGACAACACCGACCGCAACCGCACCTCCCCGTTCGCCTTCACCGGCAACAAGTTCGAGTTCCGTGCCTGCGGCTCCGAGCAGAACGTCTCCGACTCCAACCTGGTGCTCGATGCCGCCGTGGCCAAGTCGCTCAAGTCCTTCGCCGACGCGCTTGAGGGTACGCCCGAGGATGAGTTCCAGGATGCCGCGCTCGAGTACTGCAAGAAGGTGTTGACCGATCACCAGCGCATCCTGTTCTCCGGCGACGGTTACTCCGACGAGTGGCCCATTGAGGCCGAGAAGCGAGGCCTTGCCAACAACAAGACCACGGCCGATGCCCTGCCCGCCTTTGTTTCCGATAAGGCTATCGCGCTCTTCGAGGAGACGGGTGTCCTGACCAAGGCCGAGGCTCAGTGCCGCTACGACTGCAAGCTCGAGAAGTACAACAAGCTCATGAACATCGAGGCTACCACGATGGTTCGCGAGGCGCGTCGTACCTATCGCCCGGTCATTACCGCCTATGCCACCAAGGTCGCTAAGGGCCTTGAGACTATTCGTGCCGCCGGTGCCGAGGCCGCCATGCAGTGCGAGCAGAACACGCTCAACAAGCTCTGCAACGGTATCACCACCATCAACGACTCCATCAAGGCGCTCGACGCCGTGCATCAGAAGGCCGAAGCCCTCGATGGTCAGGAGCAGGCCAATGTGTATGCACACGAGGTCGTTCCCGCTATGGATACGCTGCGCGCCGCCGTGGACGCCATGGAAGAGATCGTGGCAGCCGACTACTGGCCGGTCCCGACCTACGACGACATCCTGTTCTACGTGTAGAGCGTAACTGACATATCGTCACGGCATTGAGCCGGGGTCCGCATCGTGCGGGCCCCGGTTTTTGTTTGCGAAGGACGCTTTGAAGCCCGTTTTGCCGCCGATGGGTCGGGATCCGCACCCTGTCGGGTTCGAATCCCGGTACATGGATAGCAAAAAGCCCGCTACCGCGAGGGTAACGGGCTCTTCAATTCAAATGGTGCCCCCAGCGGGATGTCCGCGTGCGGCTGACGCCGCCCGCTTTCGCCGCGTCGCTTCGCTCCTTGCGTGCTGCGCTGGAAAACGCTTCGCGTTTCCTCAGCTCCGCACCCTGTCGGGTTCGAATCCCGGCGCATGGGTAGCAAAAAGCCCGCCACCGAATTGGTAACGGGCTTCTCAGATTTTGTGGTGCCCCCAGCGGGATTCGAACCCGCGATATCCACCTTGAAAGGGTGGCGTCCTTGGCCGCTAGACGATGGGGACAGCGGGAAAGAGTATAGCAGACTTTTTTGCCGGCGCGTATATCGTTGGCAAACTGGAAAACCACCACAAAGGAGTAGGCTTCTATTCCGATTTTCAAATATCTCAATCTGTAACATCTGGGCGGGCAAATCGGCTCTATGTGTTACAGATCGAGACAAAAGGCAGACGTCGGGACGAACATCTCATTCTGTAACAGTAAGACGACTTTTAACGGTCTAGATGTTACAGATTGAGACAGACCGCTGGGATGGGTCAAAACCACCACAAAGGTGCCTGTCCCCTTTGTGGTTGTGAGGTGCTAGGGGAGGAGCTTCATGGCCGCGTCGTGGGCGGCGTGCTCGTAGGTGTCGTCGAGGGGCGTGAGCGGCAGCAGGGCTGTGGCCTGCGCGTCGCCACGGCGCTCGAGGGCGTGGGTAATGAGCCAGTCGGCGAGTTCGGGGTTCTTGGGCAGTGCCGGTCCGTGCAGGTACGTGCCGATGACGCCCTTGTAGATGAGGCCCTCAAGACCATCATCGCCGTTGTTGCCGGTGCCCGTGACGACGGACGTTCCGAGCGGCGTGGCATCGGCGTCCAAAAGCGTGCGGCCGCCATGGTTCTCGAATCCCACAAAGGGCTCGGGTGCCAGGTCGGTTTTGACGGCTACGTTGCCGATCAGGCGGTCGGAGCCGCGTACGGTTTCGGCGGCAATGACCCCCAGACCCTCAATGCGATTCTCACCCATATAGTACGAACGGCCGAGCAGCTGATAGCTGCCGCAGATGGCGAGCAGCGAACCGCCATCCTCAACATAGGATGCGACCTTGTCTTTTTGAGCGAGCAGCTCGTGTGCCACGGCTAGCTGGTCGCGGTCGGAGCCACCGCCCATCATGACGATATCGGCATCGGTCAAATCAAGCGTTTCGCCCATACGGACCTCGTCCACGCGCACGGGAATGCCACGCCAGGCGCAGCGGCGCTCGAGGGCGATGACGTTGCCGCCGTCGCCGTAGAGGTTAAGGGCATCGGGATACAGGTATACGATGCGCAGCGGGCGCGAAAGCTCGACTGGCGCGATGCCGACGGGGACGGCACTGCCATCGGCACACGTTGCAGCGCGGGCAGCAACCGTGGCTGCATCGGCACCCTTCAGCCCATCGAGTTCTTTGACCAGCGGCGGAAAGGCCGTGTAGTTGGCAACGGCATAGAAAGTGTCGCCGGCGGCTTCATCCGCAACGGCACCGATCGCCTGCTCGATATTCGAGATGATGACGGCGTCAATGCCGGCGTACTTGAGGCGTACCTGCATATCATGTGCACGCGTGCCGCCGGCAAAGGCGACAAGCCCCGTTGTATCGGCGATGCGCTCAAAGTCGACGTCGTAGATCCACGAGACATCGTGGCCATCGGCATCGTTGTCGTTCAGGAAAAAGGCGCAGAGCCTGCCACCTGCTGTTTTAATGGACTGGATCTGGCGATCGAAGCCCACGGGATTCTTGGCCAGGTTTGCCTCGACGGTACGGCCGGCGATATTCCAACGGCCCATGCGACCACCTGCTGGCACGTAGGCGTCGAGCGTGGGCTGCAGGCGTGCGGCGTCTACGCCCAGCTCGCGCGCCGCAAAGAAGGCGGCGGCAACGTTGTAGACCATGTACAGGCCGTTGTAGCGTGTGGCGATGTGTGCGGCAGCCGCGTCGGGCGCAGATCCAAAGACCAGGTCAAAGCCGTAGCCGTCGCAGCCAAGCTCCACGCCCGTCACACGGCGGACCAGTGCGGGGCGTGCCCAACCGCACGAGGGGCAATGGTAGGCGCCGAGTTGACCATACTGCACATAGTCGTACTCCAACGGGGCGTTGCACTGCGAGCAAAAGCGCGAGTCGCTAATGCGGTCGGACTCGGTGTCGGTGGCGCCGTCGATGCCAAAGGCAATACTCGCATTGGGAACGCGCGCGGCAATCGAGGCGCACAGCGGGTCGTCGGCGTTGTAGATGAGCGTCGTTGCCGGCGAAAGCTCCAGCGCGTGGGCGATGACCTCCTGGGTGTGATCGATCTCGCCATAGCGATCTAGCTGGTCGCGGAACAGGTTGAGCAGCACGAAGTACGTCGGCTTGAGCTTGGGCAGAACGCGTACGGTGTAGAGCTCGTCGCACTCAAAGACGCCCACGCGCTTGCCGCCGCCGGCTCGCTTGAGGCCGCTGCGCGCTTCGAGCAGTGCGCCCACCACACCAGGCTCCATATTGTTGCCGGCACGGTTGCACACCACGGTAGCACCGCTGGCAGCAACGGCGTCGGCGATGAGGTTGGAGGTGGTGGTCTTGCCATTAGTGCCGGTGATCACTACGCTGCGGTCGACCAGGCTCGCGAGGTCGCTTAGCAGCCCGGGGTCGATCTTCATAGCGATGCGGCCGGGAAGCACGCCGCCCTGGCGCTTGAGGATGGAGCGCAGTCCCCAGCGGGCGATATCGCTCGAGGTGCAGGCGAGAGATGAGCGGAAGTTCATGAAGCCGTTCCTAACATAGATGACATGGTCGGGGCGATCGCGTCGCTAAAAGCCGTAGCGGCGCGCAAATTCCTGGGCAAGCTGCGATACGTCTTCGCAGGCGTTGGCCCAGGGGGCAAAGTCGGGGGTGTCCGAGATAATGCCGTCGGCTTCCCAAACCGCCTGGTGCGAGAGGTCCCAGGGGTCGCGTGGCTCGGGTCGGCAGGGAAGGTACGGCGTCTGGTACACCGGATTCAGCAAGAAGAACGCGCCGCCCTCGCAACGGTTAGCGAACTCACGCAGCGCGCGCGTCGCCGGGCGCATCTTGTTTGTTTTGAACAGCAGGATCGTGCGGGCGAGCAGGTACCAAGGAGAGTTTTCGAGTGCGTCTGCCCCCATCTGTTCCTCGAGCTGATGTGCCAGGGCAAAAAAGCCGTCCTGGTCTTCCAAGCGGGCGAGGGCGAGCAACACGGTGCCGGCAGCTCGGGTGGGATAACCTTCTGCCTTAAGGACGCGGCGGGCGTAGTTGGCAGCAGCACGGTAACGAGCGCTCGCCATGCACAGCTGCGAGATGGCCTCGAGCGTGTGAAGCCAGCCAATAAGCGCCGGCTCGCTCACGGTAAGGTCTGCTGCGGTGACACCGTCGGCCAAAACACTATTGGCCCAGTAGTGCGGAGCCTCCATATCAAACCCGGGCACGCTCTGTTGCAGGTAGTCGGCCGTGCTCGCCTCGAGCTTCATCAGGTCGCCCAGGCAAGCATCGACGGGCGTGTCCGCCAGGATGATGGCGAGCAACTGCGCATCGACGGCAAGTGCATCGACGCGGACGATCTTGAGCAGCTCATCGCGCATATCGTCGAACAGACGGTTGCGCGTCTGCTCAAACTCCTCGTCGCTGCCCATGTCTTCGATGCGACGAAGCTCGTCAAGCAAATGACGATGAACGCCGGCATAGGACAGCAGCGCCTGGGCATGCTCGGTCTGCGCATACTTGTGAGGGTTTGCGCTGATGTCGTTATGGACAAGCTCGCGTGCTGCATCGGTGAGTTCGGGGTGCGACGCCAGATAGGTGCGCTCCAGGTAGGCGGGGATGTAGACGCTCGGATCCATTAGAGGTCTCCTCCCTTAAACGGCAATCCCTGCTCGGCCGCGCGTAGGATGCGCTCGTCGATCTGGGAGCGCACGATGTCGTTGGTGGCGACCCAGGCGGCAAAGCTGGCGTTGTCGGGCGCGCCTAGGCCCTCCTGCAGCACCGGCGTCGCCTCGGACAGGGCAAGGACAAGCTCATCGGTGGAGCCCGGACCTACGTTGACGCGGGCATAGACGCCATCGGGAAACTCGGTTTGGAAGTAGAGCGCCTCGGCTGCGTGCGGGCATGAGCGCACCAGGATGCGCAGGTAGTGCTCGGCGCCCTCGTAATCCAGCTCGCGCCAGGCTGCGCTCATCAGCGCGATGAGCGTCCACGGGTCCAAGTCGCGCTCTGCATCCTTGGGACGGCGGCGCAGCGGGGTATTCGCGAGGTGCGGTACGGAGTGGGCAGAGCGAAAGCGCTTGAGCTCCTCGGCGGGGTATTCGAGCTTTGCCATGGCAAGCATCGCGGTATGACGGACGCCAGCGGGGTCGTTGGGTGCAAAGTCCAGGCTGCGATTCGCGGCATCCAGCGACATGCGGTAGCGGCCGCTAATGAGCGCGCGCGATGCCAAGGCAGCAAGCCAGCGCAGGTAGGGACGGCGGGTCAGGTCGCCTGCGGCCTCACGCTCGTAGGGGTCCTGCGCCGAGGCAATCTTGAGCGCCAGGTCGTGCTCCACCTCGTCGCACTTGGACACCAGATACTGCACGTATTCCTCGTTGGATTCGGCTGTGAGCGCCGTCAGCATGCGCTGGGCATCCCAGTTGGCCGGATCGAGCGCGGCTGCCTCGCGGAGCATGTTCTCGGCGGCTGCCTCTTCTTGCTCTGCCTGGGCGTCGTCGGGGATAAAGGGGATGCGGTAGTCGACAGCTTCGACGACCTTGGCGATGAGGTGCCCGGCGCGGTCGCGATCGTGCACGATGAGCGGTGCGGGGTTGCGGGTGAATTGCTCCATCAGACGCTCTACGGCGGGGCCGTCGGTGAGTGGAATATTGTTGCGGCGCAAGGCCTCAAGAACGAGGCGATGGCAATCCTCTTGAATGGGATCGAATGCCATGGGGCCTCCTTTGCTGCGGTTAGGGTTCAAATGTCTCTATATAAAGTTCTAGTTTACCCGCATGTGGCACACCGGGGGTGCCGCACTTGGACTTGCACCTTTGCACCACGAAGACGGATGTCGCACAAATGTCGGCACCTCGGGTGCGCGGGTGGTATCACAGTGCCGTAAACGGTCGATTTTTGGCGGCGAACGGGGCACATTTTTGAGGGGCACAGCCCTGCCCGGGATATGTAGTCAACCTTGATAAAACGTTTGCCCAGCTTGGGGTACGAATGCCCCACAAGAGTCTTCAGGGATAGAAAAAACGTTTCATCATTGTCGGCTTTAGGTGAATAACTGACCAACCAGAACGGTAAAATAATGTTTGTCTGAGCGTTGAGACGTTTGGACATCGTGCATTGCCATCGCCGGCAACGCGCAAACCGGTCCTAACGGAGCCAATTGGGTGCTCCGTTATATACGCAAGTCTAAGAGGGGCTTGTTTAGGAGGCACAGTATGGGACGTTTTACCAATCCTCGCGATCTGTACTTTGGTGAGGGCGCTCGCCACGAGGTGAAGAACCTCAAGGGCAAGAAGGCCATCATCGTTTCTGGCGGCAGCTCTATGCGCCGCGGCGGGTTCCTGCAGGACGTTGAGGCCGACCTTAAGGAAGGCGGTTTCGAGGTCAAGCTGTTCGAGGGCGTCGAGTCCGACCCGTCCATCGAGACGGTCATGAAGGGCGCCGAGGCCATGCGCGAGTTCGAGCCCGACTGGATTATCGCCATCGGCGGCGGCTCGCCCATCGATGCCGCTAAGGCCATGTGGGTCTTCTACGAGTATCCCGAGGAGTCCTTCGATAACATCATCCAGCCGTTCAGCTTCCCCGAGCTGCGTCAGAAGGCTCACTTCTGCGCCATCTCCTCTACCTCCGGCACCGCTACCGAGGTCACTGCCTTCTCCGTCATCACCGACTACGCCAAGGGCATCAAGTACCCGCTGGCCGACTTCAACATCACCCCTGATGTCGCCATCGTCGACCCCGAGCTCACCTACACCATGCCCGCCAAGCTGTGCGCTCATACCGGCATGGACGCTCTGACCCACTGCATGGAGGCCTACGTTTCCACCTGCGCCTCTATGTTCACCGACGCCAACGCTCTGCACGGCATCCGCGAGATCGTCGAGTGGCTGCCCAAGTCCTATGCTGGCGACCATGAGGCCCGTCAGCACATGCACGAGGCTCAGTGCATCGCCGGTATCGCCTTCTCCTCGGGCCTGCTCGGCATCGTTCACTCCATGGCTCACAAGACCGGTGCTGCCTTCGAGAACGGCCACATCATCCACGGTGCCGCTAACGCCATGTACCTGGGCAAGGTCATCCAGTGGAACTCCAAGGATCCCCGTGCTGCCGAGCGTTACGCTTACGTGGCCAAGGAGATCCTGCACCTTCCCGGCGAGACCAACGAGGAGCTCATCGCTGCGCTCGTCCAGAAGATCCGCGACCTCAACGACCAGCTCAACATTCCGCAGTCCATCAAGGATTACGCGAATGGTGGCGTGAAGGTCGACGCTGAGAACCCGCAGATGGTTTCCGAGGAGGAGTTCCTCGCCAAGCTGCCCGAGATCGCCGCGAACGCCGAGCAGGACGCCTGCACGCCCGAGAACCCGCGTGAGACCAAGGCTGCCGACTTCGAGAAGATCCTCAAGGCCTGCTACTACGACACCGACATCGATTTCTAATCGACTCTTGTTATCGTAACGAGGGGCTCCGCACGTATCCGTACGGAGCCCCTTTCTTTTTTAGAGAATGGGATAGTTATGGCTGCAATTTTCAATAGCCCCAGCAAGTACATCCAGGGTCCGGACGAGCTCGCCAAGCTCGGCTCCTATGTCGAGCCGCTCGGCGCTAAGGCCCTCGTCATCGTGACGCCTTCGGGCAAGAAGCGCGTCGGTGCCAAGATCGAGGGCGGCTTTGCCGAGGCCAAGGCCGAGCTGCTGTTTGAGGACTTTAACGGCGAGTGCTCCAAGGGCGAGGTCGATCGCCTGGTTGCGCTCGCTCGCGACAACGGTTGCGATATCGTCGTCGGCGTCGGTGGCGGCAAGATCCTCGACACCGCGAAGGCCGTCGCCTATTACCTGGAGTCCCCGGTTATCATTTGCCCCACCATTGCCTCGACCGATGCACCGTGCTCGGCACTTTCGGTGCTTTACACCGATGACGGCCAGTTCGATAAGTACCTCTTCCTTAAGGCAAACCCCAATATCGTCCTGATGGATACGACGGTTATCGCGGCGAGCCCGGTGCGCCTGACGGTTTCCGGTATGGGCGATGCGCTCGCAACCTACTTCGAGGCCCAGGCGACGCACGATGCCGACGGCGGCACCTGCGCTGGCGGCAAGGGCGGCATGGCTGGTCTGGCGCTCGCCAAGCTCTGCTACGAGACGCTTATGGCCGATGGCGTCAAGGCCAAGGTTGCGCTGGAGAAGGGTGCGCTCACGCCTGCCGTCGAGCATATCATCGAGGCCAATACGCTGCTTTCGGGCATTGGCTTTGAGAGCTCGGGTCTCGCTGCGGCCCATGCCATCCATAATGGCTTGACGATGCTGCCCGAGTGCCACAGCATGTATCACGGCGAGAAGGTCGCCTTCGGCACCATCGTCCAGCTGGTACTCGAGGATGTCCCGACTGAGAAACTCGAGGAAGTCTTGGGCTTCTGCATTGAGCTGGGTCTGCCGGTCACGATGAAGGAACTTGGCGTTGCCGAGCTTACGCGCGAGAAGGCCATGATTGTTGCCGAGGCCGCCTGCGCGCCCGAGGACACCATGTGCAACATGCCGTTTGAGGTGACGCCCGAGATGGTTGCAAACGCCATTCTGGGTGCCGACGCACTGGGTCACTACTATCTCATGGATGAGTAAATCAAGCTAAGGAAGGGGCAAAGCCAACAGATGGCTTTGCCCCTTTTTGCTATGGTGCAAAGGGGTCAGGTTACTTTGCACCAATCGTTGTTTGATGAAGGACGGATTCTCGTATGGCGCTTCCTATGGTTTACGGCGGTCCCGGCCGGTATGTTCAGGGGCCGGGCGAACTGTCGCGTCAAGGCAGATATTTGTCATGGTTGGGCTGCGCTGCCTATGTCTTGTTTGACCAGGGCACCGAGGATCGGCTGTGCAGGCAGATCGTCGATGGATTTCTGGACGAAGATCTAAGCGAGCCGTTCTTTAAGATTTATGACGGTCCGTGTACGGAAGAGGTCGTTGTCGAAATGGCTAAGGAAGCCCAGGCCGAGTATTGCGACATGGTAGTGGGTATTGGCGGCGGCAAGATGCTCGATATCGCCAAGGCCGTTGCGTTTTATGCCGAGTTGCCGTTGTGCGTATGCCCCACGGCGGCTTCGATGGACGGTCCGTGCAGCGAGATTTCCGATGCCGATTTGCAGGGTGTTGCAAATGCGGTCTTTAGAAACGAGCGCAATATGGCCAACGAGCAGGCCAAGGTGACCAAACAAAAGCTCGTGCAGCTCATGTGCGAGGCATAGCTTGGCGCTTGATTGACCTTGTGCAATCGAGGCGGAGATAAGCCATAGACTATTTGCCTCAAAGGTGCTCCGCGTGTAATTTGCCCGAGGCACGGGCCGATAGCGTATCATTATCTCTTGCTTGTTTGCACTGCTCAGGGAGGGGCCGCGCATGGCGCAGGAACACGATCTGTTTGATGACATTATCGAGATCAGCAAGGGTTTCGACTTTCTTAAAAACCCGCTTGGCGGCGTGACCGATGCACTCGATCCGTCGGCGCCGCAGTGGAATCCTGCCGACTACAAGGAGCGCCCGCGCGGCAATACCATTCCGTGCCTGACCTGCAAAAACGAAAAGAGCGGCTGTACCGCGTGCATGGACGTGTGCCCGGTCAACGCTATCGAGGTCGAGGAAGACGCCATTGAGATCCTCGACTCCTGCCGCAAGTGCGGTCTGTGCGCCGCTGCCTGCCCGACCGAGGCGATTATCTCGCCGCGCCTGGCGCCTAAAAACCTGTATGACGATATCGTCTCTGCCGCTACGAGCCACGAGACCGCCTACGTCACCTGCACGCGCGCCCTCAAGCGCATGCCGCGCGAAAACGAGGTCGTCGTTGCCTGCGTGGGCGATATTACGGCCGAGACTTGGTTCTCGGTACTGGCGGACTATCCCAACGTGAGTGTGTACCTGCCGCTGGGCGTGTGCGATAAATGCCGCAACACCGGCGGTGAGGATATTCTGGGCGAGGCGATTGCGAAGGCCGAGGAGTGGTCCGGCATGGGTATGGGCTTGGAGGTCGACCCCAAGAGCCTCAAGTGCCATAAGCTTCGCGAGTACGAACGCAAGGAGTACATGGAAAAGATTGCCCGCACCACGGGCCTGACGGTGACCAAGCTCAATCCGGCGACGGCGGCGCTGGCCTCGGTGACGCAAAAGCTCAAGGCCCATCGCCATCAGATTACCCAGCTGGAGCGCACGCTCAACACCATGTGCGGCACCACGACGACCAAACGTCGCCGTTCGCTCACGCACGGGCGGCAGCTGGTGCTCTCGACGCTGCAAAACCACCCCGAGCTTGCCCAGAACATGCAGGTGAACACGCCGGAGTGCGATTTTGACAAGTGCACGTCATGTGGCGAGTGTGTCAACGTATGCCCCACGTTCGCCTGCGATTTGGTGGGAAGCGGCCGCTTTGCGTTGGAGTCGACGTATTGCTTGGGCTGCGGTGCCTGCGTCAAGGTGTGCCCCGAGCATGCACTCAAGTTGGTTGAGCATGACGCGTCCAATCTGGTGGTCGTCGATCCCGAGGCCGAGGAAAAGGCTGCCCAGAAGGCCAAGGCTCACGAAGAAGCTGAGAAGGTCAAGGCCGAGGCAAAGGCCAAGCTTGACAAGATGCTCGATCAGGTAGAAAAGCTCGCGGAGTAGCTAAAAGAGCGTACATGATGGCCGGTGGGACAGGTGCTGCCCCGCCGGCCAAAAAAGTTGCGGTGGAATAGTTCCTGTTTTGCCCTTAAGCTGGCCATTCTAGGAACTATTCCACCGCAACTAATAGATGGTTAGCTCATGCTGCTCTGATGGGTCTCGCTGCCGTTATTGCGGCGGGTGACCGTTTCGTGGAGTAAAAAGAAGCTGGGAACCTGCTTTGTCTCGATGTATTCCATAAGGATGCCGTCGGCGTTGTAGGTCTGTCCGCGTATAACGGCGAGTGCGTTAAAGTCGTCGAGATCGAGCACACGCGCATCTTCGGGCGTGGGATGCTCAATCGTTACATCGCGTTTGCCCGTGGCAATCTTAATGCCAAGATCTTCTTCGAGGTAACGATAGATCGAGTCGTTGACAATCTCGGGTGTCAGCCCCGGTACCTGTGAGCTTAGGTAATAGGAGTCGTCGGAGCACACGGCCCGTCCGTCTGCATAACGGATGCGTTTGGCACGCGTGAGCTCACAGCCTTCAGGAAACCCGGTAATCTTGGAGAGCGCCTTGTTGCAGACGAGGAGCTCAAAGACAGTAGTAACCGTTTTGAGCTCAAAGCCTCGGCTGGCCGCGATTTCCTTAAAGGTCTCGAGTCCGCCGCCACCACCACGACTCTTCTCGTCACTGATGTTGCGAATGACGCGCATGCCTTTGCCTTGCTGGGGGAGCACGTAACCATCTGCCGCAAGCATCGAGATGGCGCGACGGACCGTCATACGCGAACAGTCAAACAGCTGCGTGAGCTCAGTCTCCGAAGGCAGATAACTCTGATAGGCGTAAGTGCCGTCGTCAATCGACTGCTTCACGTTGTCATAAATAGTTTGGAAGATGGCTCGCGCCACGACGGTCTCCTAGAGCTGAGTGCGCGAGCGGTGGATGAGGACCGCTCGCGCAGGTGTCGATCGATTTACTTGCTGGGGTCGATTATATATTTACCCATGGCACGCAGAGCTGGGTCTGACAGGATGGCGCCGAGTTCGTCGAGGGAAGCCACCTTGGCGACCATCGAGGATACGTCGAGCCTGCCAGAGTCGATGAGCTCGAGCGCGCGACGCTGCGTATAAGGGTTGATGTAGGACGAGGTAAGCACAAGCTCCTTCTGGAAGACCTCGAAGGGCTTGACGGTGATTGTCTCATCGGGCTTGGTGAGGCCGAACATCATGACCGTAGCCTTGTGGCCGGCAATCTGGATGGCCTGCTCGATGGTGACGGGCTTGCCAACACACTCGATAACGACATCGACGTTGCCGACGCCCTCCTGCTTCAGGCGGGCCGGGACATCCTCGTGGATGGAATCAATTGCCAGGTCGGCGCCGAGTTTGAGCGCAACCTCGCGCTTGCCTTCGACAGGCTCGAGCAAGACGACCTTGGTGGCGCCGGCGTTTTTGGCGAGCTGCATCATGAGCAGACCGATCATGCCACCGCCGATAACGACAACTGTGCTGCCGGGCTTGATGTTGCACATATCGATGCCGTGCAGGCAGCAGGCGACGGGCTCGGTCATGGCGCCCTGCTCAAAGCTGGTGTGATCGCCCAACTTGTAGACTTGCTGCATATCGACGGAGCAGTACTCGGCAAAGCCGCCGTTAACGGTGGTGCCGTAACCGGTCATATGCTCGCAGTAGTGGTTGATTCCGTCGCGGCAGGGTTCGCAGCAGCCGCAGGGATGGTTTGGGTCGATGCACACGCGATCGCCCGGTTTAAAGCCGGTGACATCGCTGCCCACGGCCTCGACAACGCCCGCAAACTCATGACCAAGGATCGTGGGCGGGGTAACGTCGGCTGCACCCTTGTCGCCTTCATAGATATGCACGTCGGTGCCGCAGACGCCGCAAGCTTTGACGTTGATCAGAACGTCACGCTTGCCCACGGTCGGTTTTGTCGAATCCTCGACCCTGAGATCGTGCTTTCCATAGAAGACCGCGCTTTTCATGGTGACTCCTTAACGTAGCGGTGAATGTTGTAATGAAGTATAGGTATGTCTATAGATATAGACAAGCACATCTAGACAAGTAGAAAAGAAATTTTTTATGCAGCCATCAGCTATGTCAGATTTAACAGGCGAAATACTGGACATATACCGTTTACGGCCAATAATCAACCGTTTACCGACCGTAGTATTTATGCTAACTTGTCTAGATAAGCGATATGAAAAAAATAGAAGCGCAAGAAGTCAGGGAAGCGGGCCCACCCGTCCTATTGCACGAGGTACACGCAAACGGCGCGTCTGCGGTCTCGAGTGAAGCCAAAACCGCAGTCGCTCCGAATGAAGAGAGGGGGATTCCCCGTCATGATGCAAAAGATACAACGTTTCGGCGGTGCAATGTACACGCCTGCAATTCTTTTCGCATTTTCCGGAATCGTCGTCGGCCTGGGTACGTTGTTTACCACCGAGGCGATCTTTGGCGAGATGGCCACTGCGGGCCATCTTTGGTTTGATTGCTGGAATGTGCTGCTCCAGGGTGGTTGGACGCTCTTTAACCAGATGCCGTTGCTGTTTTGCGTAGCGTTGCCAATCTCGCTCGCGAACAAGCAGAACGCTCGCTGCTGCATGGAGGCTTTGGCCATCTACCTTACCTTCAACTACTTTGTAAGCACAATCTTGGGGCAGTGGGGCCCTGTCTTTGGTGTCGACTATTCTGTCGAGGCGGGCAGCGGTACTGGTCTTGCCACTATCGCAAGCATCAAAACGCTTGACATGGGCATCATGGGCGCGCTTATTATCTCTGGTATCGCCACGATGCTGCATAACAAGTTCTTCGACACCGAACTTCCTGAGTGGCTGGGCGTGTTCTCGGGCTCTGTGTTCATCTATATGATCGGTTTCTTCGTTATGGTTCCGGTCGCTCTTATCGCCTGCCTGGTGTGGCCGCATGTTCAGGCTGCTATCTCCGCCTTCCAGGGATTCATCCTTTCCGCCGGTACGTTCGGCGTTGGCGTCTTTGCTTTCTTCGAGCGCGTGCTGATCCCTACAGGCCTGCACCACTTTATCTATACGCCGTTCTATTACGACAACGCGGCGGTCAACGGCGGCATCTTTGCTGCTTGGGCCAACATCCTGCCCCAACTGGCTGCCGATCCGAGCATTGCTCTTAAGGATGCCGCACCCTGGGCTGCCTATACCTGCCCTGGTTGGACTAAGGTCTTCGGCTCGCTTGGCGTTGCCATTGCGTTTTATATGACCGCCAAACCCGAGCGCAAGCAGCGCGTCAAGGCTCTGCTCATTCCCGTCACCCTTACCGCTATGCTTTGCGGTATTACCGAGCCGCTTGACTTCACCTTCCTGTTCATCGCGCCCGGCCTGTTCGTCGTCCACTGCGTGCTCGGAGCGCTTGGCTGCATGGCTCAAAACCTCCTTGGCGTCGTGGGTATCTTCGACGGCGGCATCATCTCGATGCTCTCGTGGGACTGGCTGCCCCTTTGGGCCGCACACGGTCTGCAGTACGCCATCTCCATCCTTGTCGGTCTGTGCTTTACCGCTCTTTGGGTTGTGGTCTTCCGTTTCCTGATCGTCAAGTTCGACTTTAAGACCCCCGGTCGCGAGGATGACGATGTTGAGGTCGAGCTCAAGTCCAAGGCCGACTACAAGCAAAAGCAGGGCGGTGCTGCTGCTGGCAAATCGGCCGCCCAGAGTAAAGATGATGAGCGCTTGGTGCTTGCCGAGAACATCCTCGATCTGCTCGGTGGCACGGATAACATCATCGATGTAACGAACTGCGCTACCCGTCTGCGCGTTAACGTCAAGGACAAGAGCGTCGTTGCACCCGAGGCTTCCTTCAAGGCGATCGGTACGCATGGCTTGGTGGTCCAAGGTCAGTCAATCCAGGTCATCGTCGGCCTTAGCGTCCCGCAGGTTCGCGAGAAGTTCGAGAGTCTTCTGAAGTTCGAGACTCTTCTGTAAACCATCGTCCATCGAAACAATCGGCCTTGCAGAGCCGGTATGCACCGCAAGGCCGATTCTAGAGATAAAAAACTCCACTTCTAGGTAACAATTCCAAACCGTGCAGGCCGCGTACGGGGATGGATTGAGCAAGCGGCCAGAATGAGGAGGACATCATGTCCAAGAAAAACTATGCCGTGACCATTGCCGGCGGTGGCTCTACCTTCACCCCGGGCATCGCTCTGATGCTGCTTGAGGAGCGCGACCGCTTTCCGGTCAACAAGGTGACCTTCTACGATAACAACGCCGAGCGCCAGGAGACCGTGGCCAAGGCCTGCGAGATCTACTTCCACGAGAACGCCCCCGAGGTTGAGTTTAGCTACACCACCGACCCCGAGACCGCATTCACCGGGACCGATTTCGTCCTTGCTCACATCCGCGTCGGCCTGTACGCCATGCGTGAGCTCGACGAGAAGATTCCTCTCAAGTACGGCTGCGTTGGTCAAGAGACCTGCGGTGCCGGCGGTATCGCCTACGGCATGCGCTCCATCGGTGGTGTCATCGAGATCCTCGACTACATGGAGAAGTACAGCCCCAACGCCTGGATGCTCAACTACTCCAACCCCGCGGCCATCGTCGCCGAGGCCTGCCGCGTGCTGCGCCCCAACAGCCGCATCATCAACATCTGCGACATGCCGATTGACCTCATGGATAAGATGAGCCGTATGTGCGGCATCAAGGATCGTCGCGAGCTGCAGTATAGCTACTACGGCCTCAACCACTTTGGTTGGTGGAGCAAGATCTACGACAAGGACGGCAACGACCTCATGCCGCAGATTAAGGAGCACATGGCTAAGAACGGCTACCTGGACGGCATCGAGCACGAGGCCGGTAAGGAGCAGCATGTCGAGGAGAGCTGGATTCACACCTTCGGCAAGGCCAAGGATGTCTATGCTGTCGATCCCGAGACGATTCCCAATACCTACCTCAAGTATTACCTGTACCCGGACTATGTCGTCGAGACGTCTGACCCCAACTACACTCGCGCCAATGAGGTTATGGACGGCCGCGAGAAGAAGGTCTTTGGCGCTTGCCGCGACATCATCGCCAAGGGTACTGCCAAGGACGGCGGCTTTGAGCCGGATGTACATGCCAACTACATCGTCGACCTTGCCTGCGCACTGGCCGAGAACACGCTCGAGCGCTTCCTGCTGATCGTCCCCAACGATGGCGCTGTGCCCAACTTCGACCCGACGGCCATGGTCGAGGTGCCTTGCATCGTCGGTTCCAACGGCTTTGAGAAGATCTGCCAGGGCCCGATTCCGCAGTTCCAGAAGGGCCTGATGGAGCAGCAGGTTTCCGTCGAGAAGCTCGTTGTCCAGGCTTGGGTCGAGGGCAGCTACCAGAAGCTCTGGCAGGCGCTCACGCTCTCCAAGACCATTCCTTCGGCAAGCGTTGCTAAGCAGATCCTGGACGAGCTCATCGAGGCCAACAAGGATTTCTGGCCTGAGCTTAAGTAAGGACTACTGTCTCGAACCCTCACACATCTCTGCTTCATTTGCGCCGCCGCGGCGTCCGGATTCGCCCGGATGCTGCGGCGGCGCTATACTTATGCAGTTTGAAGTACCTGTACCAAAAGGAGCTGTCGTGTCCCTTTCCATCGGTATCGTGGGCCTGCCCAACGTGGGCAAGTCGACGCTGTTCACCGCGCTTACCAAAAAGACCGGCCTTGCCGCCAACTACCCGTTCGCCACGATCGACCCCAACGTGGGTATCGTCGACGTGCCCGATAGCCGCCTGCAAAAGCTCGCCGACATCGTCAACCCGGGCCGCATTGTGCCGGCGACGGTCGAGTTCGTCGACATCGCGGGCCTGGTGAAGGGCGCCAACGAAGGCGAGGGCCTGGGCAACCAGTTCTTGGCAAACATCCGCGAGACCGATGCCATCTGCGAGGTCGTGCGCTACTTTAAGGATCCCAACGTCATGCGTGAGGTGGGCCGCACGGGCGAGTTCGTCGATCCCGCCGGCGATGCCGACACCATCATGACCGAGCTCATCCTGGCCGACATGGGCACGCTTGAGAAGCAGCTGCCCAAGCTCGAGAAGGAGGCCAAGCGCGACAAGGAGCTCATGCCCAAGTTCGAGGTCGCTAAGCGCCTGCTTGCCTGGCTCAACGAGGGCAAGCGCGCCGCATCCATGGAGATGACCGATGAGGAGCGTGCCGCCGCCAAGGGCCTGTTCCTGCTCACCATGAAGCCCATCCTGTATGTGGCCAACGTGGACGAGGATATGCTCAACGACGATCTGGCGCCCATCGATGGTGTTAAGCCGCTGCCCATCTGCGCCAAGATCGAGGCCGAGCTTTCCGAGCTCGATCCCGAGGACGCTGCCGACTACCTGGAGAGCCTGGGCCTGGAGCAGCCCGGTCTGGACGTGCTCGCGCAGGCCGCCTACAAGCTGCTTGGCCTGCAGTCGTTCTTTACGGCCGGCGAGATGGAGGTCAAGGCCTGGACGGTGCGTCAGGGCGCGACCGCCCCGCAGGCCGCCGGTGTCATCCACACCGACTTTGAGCGCGGCTTTATTAAGGCCGAGGTCATTGGCTACGACGACTACATCGAGCTCGGCGGCGAGCAGGGCGCAAAGGCCGCCGGCAAGCTGCGTATTGAGGGCAAGGACTATGTCATGGCCGATGGCGACGTCGTGCACTTCCGCTTTAACGTGTAAGGACGACGCGCATGTTTAAATATGGAAAAAAAGCCGGCTACATGGGCATCGCGCTGCTGGTGCTTGCAGTGCTTCCGCTGGTGGTAGCGGCGTTTGTGATCCCCAGCATTGGTCCCGAGGTGGCAACGAAGTTTAATGCCGCCGGCGAGGCGACGCGCTGGGGCAAGAGCTACGAGTTGCTGGCACTGCCGGTGCTCAACCTGCTGCTGAGCGTGGCGACGTACTTTACGGCGGGACGCCAGGCTAAAAACAATGATGACTCCGCCGCCATGGCTCGCATCGTGTGCGAGCGCTACCTGCGCAACGGTTGCATCACGGGTGTGTTCCTCAACGTGGTCAACGTTTACTTTATGTACTCGGCGATTACCGGAACGGGCTTTGGCCTTGGTTTCTAGCTTGTCCTTTTAGGCAACGAGCCTGCACATATATTCAATGGCTGCTGCGAGGCCGCCGCTCGATCGTGGTTTAAAGACCATGTCGGCGGCGGCCTCGTTCTCGTATCCGGCACCGCGAAGGGCGAGTGCGATGCCGGCTTCCAGGAGAAGGGGCAGACCGCGTTGGCTGGTTGCGATTACGGCAGCCTGATTGAGCGAGCAGCTGTGCGCTTGGCATTGGATGGCAAGTTCACCTTGCGCCGAGCAAGGGACCAGAACAGCGGCGACGCGACTTGATAGCAATGCAAATGCTGTGCGCTCATCGGGCGAAAGGCATTCTGCTTCAACGACGACGAGCTTGGGCGGTGCGCTGTTTGTGCGAAGCGTGGCTCGGTACATGCGGACCGAAGAACCCGACATAGAAAACTCCTGTGTATTCGGCAAAACGTAAACTATAGTTTACGTTTATGTTCGGCTCCATTTCAAACTCGGCTGCATGGACGAACGTGCGAAACAGATTCTTGGCAGGCGGGTCGAAGAGACACGCAGGGACCTTGGTATCTCCAAGGTTGATTTTTGTGTGGCGACAGGAATCAGCCGACCCTACCTCGACCGAATCGAAGATGGGACGGCAAATTTCACGCTCAAGGTTCTATTTAAGATCGCACCCGCACTCGGCATGACGGTGTCAGAACTTCTCGAGGGTATCGAATAGGGCGTTCCCCCGCTGTATTTGACGCTCTTTGGGCGGGTCCCCCTGGTTGCGATGTGCAAAATCGCGAGTATTCAGCACCAGTTCGGCCGTAGATGGTAGCTCGAGCGGCTGGCTTTGCCTTTTTGACAGTAGATAATCCACACGCTAAATAAAAATGAGGAATAAATATTTACTAAACGGACCCTTCGTCCTAAAAGTTCGTCTAATAATCGGCCGATTCTATGCGTCCGGAGGAGAAATTGCAGAATACTCCGATTTTTGCACGGCCCGAGGGGGACCACCTGTCGTTTAAGGCTGCGATAAGTGGAGCTGCCTTAGGGATTACGCCATCGGGATGCGGTCGTGGTTGACTTGGCTGTAGAACAGGCGCTGGATTTCGGTGGCATCACGTGACTGGCCGAGTGCCCACATGGTCTTGGCCACGAGCGTCTCGGTGGTCATGTCGTCGCCGCGCAGAATGCCCGGATGATCGGCGTAAGCACGGCCGACCTCATAAACGCCCAGATCTAGGCCCTCTTCGGGGACCTGCGTGGTCATAACGACGGTTCGACCCGAATCGACCCAGCGGAAAATTGCCTCTTGGAACGAATCGCCGGACTCGCCAAACTCGGGAATACCGCCAATGCCAAAGGTCTCAAGGATTACAGCATCGTAGCTATCGGCAAGGGCGTCGAGGATGCCCGGGTTTACGCCGGGCGTAAGCTTGAGTACAAATACGCGCGGGTCGATGCTGTCGTAGAAACGCACCGGGTTTTCGCCCTGATGAGTGCCGTGGAGCCCGTTGCGCACGATGCGGTCGTTGCGGATGTAGGCAATGGGCGGATAGTTGACGCTAATGAACGCGTTAAAGCTCATGGTGCGCTGCTTGCGGGCTCGCGTGCCGGCAATGGCGACGCCGCCAAACACGATCGATACGTCGTGCGAGTGCTCGTCGAGCGCATAGAGCAGGCTCTGGTACAGGTTGAGTTTGGCATCAGTAAAAGGGTTGCCCATGGGCTTTTGCGAGCCGGTGAGCACGATGGGCTTGGGGCTGTCCTGAATCAGGTAGGAAAGTGCTGCCGCGGTGTAGCTCATGGTGTCGGTGCCGTGCAGAATCACGAAGCCGTCGTGGTCGGCATAGCCCTTGACGATGACGTCGCGGATACGCATCCAGTCGCTCGGGCGCATATTGGTGCTGTCGATGTTCATGGGCTGCACCACGTCGAGCTCGCAGAGGCCCGAGATCTCGGGGACGCTCTGGGCGAGCTCCTCACCGGTCAGGGCGGGGGAGAGGCCGTTGCCGTCCTCGGTCGATGCGATGGTGCCGCCCGTGGCGATGAGAAGGATGCGCTTCATGCTGGTATTCCTATCGTATTTGCCGCCGCAAGGGCGGAGTCGTTCGGCAGTATTGTGGCACAGGGCGTCCAATGTTCAAACGTATTACATCATCTGTAACGTTTGGTAACACTTCAATTGCCGTCAAATAGGGGCCCAGGTCGTGCGTTTGCCGTGCGCTGATGGCTGCGAGGGGCGAGAAACCCCATATAACGTGTACACTATGGAGGTTATTTTCGTTCATTCACGCGGGTGGGCACCGGCTCCCCGCCAACAAGAGGGGGAAACCATGGATCAAAAGGCTTCCGCAAAGGTCCTCGTACTCGACTTTGGTGCGCAGTACGGTCAGCTCATTGCCCGTCGCGTCCGCGACCTCAACGTGTATTCCGAGATCGTCCCCTGCGACATCTCGGCCGACGAGATTCGCGAGATGAACGCCTCTGCGCTCATCCTTTCCGGCGGCCCGGCTTCCGTGTATGCCGAGGACGCTCCGTCCATCGATCCCGCCATCTTTGACCTGGGCCTTCCCGTCCTGGGCTTTTGCTACGGCCATCAGATCACGGCCGTGACGCTCGGCGGCAAGGTCGGCCACTCCGAGGTGGGCGAGTACGGCCGCGCCACTATCACGCGCACGGCTGGCGCCAAGCTCTTTAACTCCACGCCTATGGAGCAGACCGTGTGGATGAGCCACCGCGACGCCGTGTCCGAGGTGCCCGAGGGCTTTACCGTTACCGCCAGCACCGACGTGTGCCCGGTTGCCGCCATGGAGTGCCCCGAGCGCAAGATCTTCACCACGCAGTTCCACCCCGAGGTCAAGCACTCCGAGTACGGTCAGCAGCTGCTGAGCAACTTCCTGTTTGAGATCTGCGGCCTGGAGCCCAACTGGAGTATGGACAACCTGGTCGAGACCATGACGGCCGAGTTCCGCGAGAAGGTCGGCGACGACCGCGTGATTCTGGCCCTGTCCGGTGGCGTCGACTCCTCCGTCGTGGCTGCGCTGGGCGCTCGCGCCGTGGGCAAGCAGATGACCTGCGTGTTCATCAACCACGGTCTGCTGCGCAAGGGCGAGCCCGAGCAGGTGGAGGAGGTCTTCACCAAGCAGTTCGATGTCGACTTTATCCACGTCCACGCCGAGGACCGCTATGCCGAGCTTCTGGCCGGCGTGACCGAGCCCGAGGAGAAGCGCCGCATCATCGGTACGCAGTTCTGGAAAGAGTTCTTCGCCGTGGCGCAGCAGCTTGAGACCGATGGCAAGCCGGTCAAGTACCTGGCTCAGGGTACCATCTACCCCGACATCATCGAGTCCGGCGCTCGCAAGACGGGCGGCAAGACGGCCACCATCAAGAGCCACCACAACCTGATCCCGTTCCCCGAGGGCGTGCACTTCGACCTTATCGAGCCGCTCGACCACTTCTTTAAGGACGAGGTCCGCGCACTTGGTCTGGCGCTTGGCCTGCCGGGTCACATCGTGTTCCGTCAGCCTTTCCCGGGCCCGGGTCTGGCCATCCGCATCATCGGCGCGGTCGACAAGGAAAAGCTCGAGATCCTCAAGAACGCCGACGCCATCGTGCGCGAGGAGCTCGACGCCTACAACCAGCGCCTGTTTGAGCAGACCGGTGAGCGCAACTCCGAGCACAGCTGCTGGCAGTATTTTGCGGTCCTGCCCGACATTAAGTCCGTCGGCGTTATGGGCGACGAGCGCACCTATCAGCGCCCGATCATCCTGCGTGCCGTCGAGTCCAGCGATGCCATGACCGCCGACTGGGCCAAACTGCCCTACGACGTGCTGGCCCGCATCTCCGGCCGCATCGTTGCCGAGGTTCCCGGCGCCAACCGCGTGTGCTACGACATCACGTCCAAGCCGCCCGCGACGATCGAGTGGGAATAACGGGAACTGGCTTCTGAACTCGCGTTTTGGTGCTGCCGAGTACCGCCTGATACTGTTTCGGCATCGCCGCAGGACGAAGCCACCAGCGAAATAGTGGGAATAACAGCCCTCGAACCCTCTGGTTCGAGGGCTTTCTTTTTGCATCTCTACCTGGGAAAACGATCCAATTATTCCCGTCTATCCCTACTGGGCGGTACAGCGGAGTACTCGGCGGTACGGGAATAATTAGGCCCTGCGGGAATAATTCACAATTCGGGTCCCCCGAAGGCCGGTTTCGAACGGTCGAAACTGAGTTGAAACTGCGAGGCGGATTCAAACCCTTTTCAATTGTATTTGCCCAGGTCAACAAACGGGAATAAAGAAACGCGGAAATCGGTTTCCGCAGTTTCGACAACCCCGAATGCCGCCGAATAACGCCGTGTATCTTGCTGTATTTTAGCGCGCAATTATTCCTCGAACGGGGCTTCAGGGGTGCCGATTTCATACGGGAATAATGGAACAGCCTCCGGAGAACCGGAGGCTGTTCGCAAGAAAACGTCAATTCACCTGGGAAGATGTCAGAAAGAGGCCTTCCAGCCGGCGTAAGCGTCCTCGTCGAGTTCGCCGCGTTCGAGCTCGGCACGCTTTTCGGCCCAGGTTTTGATCGACTGCGCGAGCTTGGGGGCATGCGGCGCCCTGGGGTCGACCGTCAGGCCCATGCCGTCCTCGCTGGGGACGAGACCGTAGCCCTCCTCAAGCTGCAGCAGCAGGGCCATGAGGTCTCGAGACGTCTCGACGCCGTAGTCCTTGAGCGCGCCCTCGGAGACCTCGAGCGCCTTCGCGATCTTCTCGAGCAGCTCGGGCTTAACCGCGCGGATGCCGCTCTCGTAGTGCCTGATCGCACCCTCGGTGAGCCCTACGGCATCGGCGAGCTGGGCCTGCGTAAAGCCCTTCGCCTTGCGATGCCGCCGAATGTTGTCGCCTGTCGCCATGTGCCCTCCTATAGATTTCGTCGGCGACCATTCTATCAGCGTACGAGTTTGTACGCAATTCTATTGACAGTACAGATACGTACGATTATTCTCGGGAATACGAGCGTACGCATACGTACGGATAGATAGGAGGTCCAAGATGGAACAGCCGGTGGCAAAGACACCGAGGCCGAGCATGCTCACCGCCGACGAGGTGGCGGAGCGCCTGAAGATCAAGAAAGGCAGCGCCTACGAGGTCATCCGCCAAATGAACAAGGAGCAGGAGGCCCTCGGGCGCGTGGTGATCCGCGGACGCGTCCGCAGCGACCTGTTCGATGCCCGCTACTTCCCGGAGGTGGACGATGCCAGCCTATAAGGACAAGAAGACGGGGCTCTTCTACGTGCAGTTCTACTACCGCGACGCGCGCGGGGCCAAGCGGCACAAGACGAAGAAAGGTTTCCAGACCGAACTCGAGGCGCTTCTGTGGGAGAAGAACTTCAAGGCCCTCAAGGACGACGCCATGGACATGACCTTCGCCGACTTCTGCAAGGTCTACGAGGCGGAGGTGAGGCCGAGGGTCCGCGAGCACACCTGGCTCACCAAGGAGAACATCATCCAGAGCAAGCTCCTGCCGTTCTTCGGCGACATGCGCATGTGCGACATACGGCCCGTCGACATCGTCAGGTGGCAGAACTCCCTCACTGGATCAACAAGGGCGGACGGCGACGGCTTCAAGCCCACTTACCTGAGGATCATCAACAACCAGCTAAACGCCATCTTCAACCACGCCGAGCGCTACTACAACCTGGAGAAGAACCCCGTTCACAAGGTGGACAAGATGGGCAGCAAGGAGGCTGGCGAGATGCAGTTCTGGACCAAGGACGAGTACCTCCGCTTCTCGGAGGCCATCTCCGACAAACCACTCGCCTTCTACGCTTTCGAGGTGCTCTACTGGATGGGCATACGCTGCGGCGAGCTCATGGCGCTCACGCCCTCGGACTTCCTGATGGAGACGTCGGAGCTGCGCATAAACAAGTCCTACCAGCGCCTGCGCGGCGAGGACGTGGTCACGAAGCCGAAGACGCGCAAATCGGTGCGTACGATCAAGATGCCCGCGTTCCTCCGCGACGAGATGGCGGAGTTCATCGAGATGCGCGATGACGTGGCGCCCGACGAGCGGCTCTTCGGCTTCACGAAGCACTTCCTCGTGCACGAGATGGACCGCGGCTGCAAGGCGTCGGGCGTCAAACGGATACGCATCCACGACCTTCGCCACAGCCACGTGAGCCTGCTCATCAACATGGGCTTCTCCGCCCTCGACATCGCCGAGCGCGTGGGACACGAGGCCATCGACATCACATACCGCTACGCGCACCTTTTCCCCGCCAAGCGCGCGCAGATCGCCGACGCGCTCTCCGAGCTGAGGAGCGAATAGGATGCCGTGCGAGAACAGCGCCCGCAAGCGCAGCAAGACGATGGCGTTCCGCTGCACCCCGGAGGAGTACGAGCTGATCGCCAACATGGCCGCCTGGAGCGGCATGAGCAGGCAGGACTACATCATGGCGAGGCTGACCGGGACCGAGATAACGGTGAGGCCGTCGTCGCGGACGCAACGGGCGCTGCGCGACTCCATGAAGAGCCTGGCGGAGCGGCTCCTCGCCGTGTGCGACGCCGATGAGCTCGATGCGGACCTCCAAAGGCAGCTCGCCCTGGTCATGGAGATCTTCAACGGGTTCGGCGAGGCACCGCCGCCCGGAAGGCGCGCAAAGCGCGAGAAGGGGCCCAGCGACGATCTCTTCGGGATGTCTCGATGCTAATCCCGGGCCGCGATTGGGAGGCGCAACCGCTTCCGAGCGCACGCGCGCGTGCCGGCGCGGCGAGGGGCCGCAGGCGTAATGCGTGGGCGACCAAGGCAATCAGAGGCAATTTGATGAAAAAGGTATATACTATTTTCATCAAAAAGGAGGAACGCTATGACAGAAGCAGAGGCCATCGCTAAGCGCATAGAGAGCTTCGGCGCCGGCAGGGCCTTCACAGCCGCCGACTTCTCCGACGTCGCAGGCCGGCGCAATGCCGCCAACGCGCTCGGGCGCTTGCATGCAAAGGGAGGGATCGCCCGCGCCATCCGCGGCGTCTACTACGCGCCGGAGCGCAGCGCGCTCATGGGCACCGAGGTGCCGGCCAGCGCCGACGAGGTCGTGCGCGCCGTCGCCCGTGCCAACAAGTGGATCGTCGCACCGTCCGGCGACGCGGCGCTCAATGCGCTGGGCCTCGACACGCAGGTGCCCGCAAAGCTCGTCTACGTCAGCAGCGGTCCGTACAAGCGCTACGAGTACGGGCCGTACGATATCGAGCTCCGGCACCGCGCCAACCGCGACCTGCTCGACTGCTCGCAGATCACCTGCACCATCGTGCAGGCCCTCAAGGCGCTCGGACGCGAGAACGTGGGCGACGAGGAAATCGGAACGCTCGCGCGCAACCTCACGGAAGGGCAGGTCGGCGCGTTCCTGGAAGAGTCGGCGGGGCTCACCTCCTGGGTCGCCGACGCCGCGAAGAAGATATGGGAGGCGAAGCATGGACAGGATCGCTAGGGCCTCGACCGGCGAGCGCAGGCTGGTCTTCGAGGCCGCCGCGCAGAGGATGGCGCTTGCGCCGGCCGTCGTCGAGAAGGACTTCTGGGTGTGCTACACCTTGGACCACCTTTTCCACAGAAGCGGCTTCGCCGAGTCCATGGTGTTCAAGGGCGGCACGAGCCTGTCGAAGGCTTTCGGGCTCATCGAGCGCTTCTCGGAGGACATCGACCTCATACTCGATTGGCGACTCCTGGGCTACGGCGAGGACGAACCGTGGGAGCCGCGCAGCAACTCGGCGCAGGAGCGGTTCAAGGCCGACAGCATCGAGCGCACGAACGCCTTCCTGGCCGACGCCTTTGCTCCGAAGCTCAGGGCCACGCTCTCCGAGTCCCTCGGCACCGAAGCATCCGTTAGGTGCGGGGCCGAGGAGGAGACCGTGTACTTCGACTACCCGCGCTCCTACGAGTCGGCGGGCACGCTCGACACCATCAAGCTGGAGATAGGACCCATGGCGGCATGGTCGCCCTCCGAGGAGGCGGCGATAACCCCGTACGCGGCGGACGTGGTTCCGTTCGGGCCCGAGCTGTCGACCACGGTGCGCACCGCGAGTCCCGAGCGCACGTTTTGGGAGAAGGCCACCATCCTGCACCAGGAGGCCAACAGGCCCGAGGGCAAGGCTATGCCCAGGCGCTACTCCCGCCATTACTACGACATGTACCGCCTCGGCCACTCGTTCGTGCTCGGCCGCGCCGTAGCGCAGCCTGGCCTCCTCGAACAGGTCGTCAGGTTCAAAGAGAAGTTCTACCGCACGCCGTGGGCCAAGCTGGCCGACGCGAGGCCCGGCACGCTCAGGCTCGCCCCTCCAAAGGGCAGGCTCGACGAGCTGGCAGCCGATTACGCCTCGATGAGGCCGATGCTGTTCGGCAGCTACCCGAGCATCGATGAGATAGTCGCCTACATGGTGGAGCTCGAGGAGACCATCAACGGGCTAAGCTGACCAAGGGCGCCCCAATTCCGGGCGCCTGCCAGAATCGAAGAGGCGGGGCGGGCAACGCGACGGCTTCCCCGCCGAGAGCGGAGCGTTCCTTTTCGACGGGCGGCGTTGAGAGTTCGGCATAAAAGACCTCGTTCTGCAGCCTCCAGGATGCGCGCGGCGTCCTCGATGCGCTCGGCGCATCTCTCGCTTATCGACCTCAGGGCCAGTATGCCCTCGACGTCGAGAGGGTCCAGCTGGTCGGCGTGCGCCATGGACTCGAGCAGCTGGTCCAGCCCCCTCGCCAGCCTTCCCGCATCTGCCACCGCGTCGAGCAGCTCGCGACGCTCGTCCTTCTCGTTGATGCCCATCATCAGCCGTCCTCCTTCTTCCGACGGACGTGCTGCGCAGCACCGTAGCCGTTCCGCATGGAGAGCCGCCTCGCCGCCAGCGGCCCCGTGAGCATATCGACCGTGAGCGGTACGGGAGAGGCCGTCCCGATTAGGGTAGCGGCGCCGCGACTCGGAAACGCGCCTCCGTCCTCCACGCGACGTCCCGACGTAACCCTCGCGAGCGCCCCAGCAATCGCCGACAGATCGCATCCCATGTCCGGAAGCCCCGGCGCCCATGCCTGATTCCATACCGCACGCCTCCGCCCCTCCGACTCGAAACCCGCCCTGGCGCTCCTTGGACGCGCAGGGTCGCACGCCGGCGGGCGGCCAGCAAGGGCCGCGACACTTTTTCGGGTTCTTCGCCCCATGCGCTCCCGCGCGAACAACGCGAAAAACTGACGTCGGGAGATTTCTATAACCACGCCCGACTTCGCTTCCTCCCTTGCCGGCGCGCCCGCGCTGCATGCGACTCACGCGACGCAAGGCACGCCACAGGGGCGGGCCTCAGAGTCTAAGGAGCAAGACATGAACGACATGAAGGAAAAGGCGATGGGCGCGGTCAAGGCCTTCCTCGAGCGCAAGGGCTACGAGATCGTCGACGAGGCCTGGCAGGGGCCCGAGGGCATCGGCGGGATCGACCTCGTGGCGGTGGACGAGGACGGAACCCTGGTCTTCGTCGACGCCACGGTCCGGATCGGGACGGACGGCTTCCCCGAGGCCCACAGGGCGCGCGGGCTGCGCGAGGCGCTGGCGGCGACGTGGCTCGCCGGCAACGGCGACGACTACGCCGACACGCCGGTCCGCTTCGACGAGGTGGCGATGATGGTCGTCAAGGAGAACCGAGCGCTCCTGCGCCACCACGTCAACTGCTTCGGCGAGATGGAGCCGCTCTCCTAGGCGGCGCGCCCGGCCCCGGGCTCCCGGGGCCGGGTTTCCCCGAATCCGGTCCCTGTACCACGAAAGCGTACATATTCGTACGTTTTCGTGGTACACTCCGCTTGTCGGACAAATCCGTACGGTTTTGTCCCGACGCTCCGAGACTCGGGGCGCGCCGGACCGGATGCGGCGAGGCGCGCCCCACGCTACACGCTAGAGAGGACGCGACCCATGCGCACGATAGCCATTTCCAACTACAAGGGCGGCGTCGGCAAGACGACTACCGCCGTGAACCTGACGACGATCTTCGCCGCCCGGGGCCTCCGGACCCTGCTCGTCGACCTCGACCCGCAGGCGTCGGCAACCGACTTCTTCGGCCTCTACGACCGGGCCGCATCCGAGCGGCGCACATCGGTCGAGCTGCTCTACGGCGGTGCGCCCGTGGAGGAGGTCGCCTACGCCGCCGGGGAGAACCTCGACGTGGTGGCCTCGACTATCGACCTCGTCGACCAGAACGAGATGCTCCTGCGCGAGCAGCGACTCAAGTTCGCCCTCGACGACGCCTCGGGCTCCTACGACGCCTGCCTGATCGACTGCAGCCCCGTGATGCGCAGGCTCGCCTTCAACGCCTACCTCGCCGCGGCGGAGGGCGGCATGGTCGTCATCCCCGTGAAGCTCGACTCCACCGTGATGCGCGGCACGGCGCTCACCGTGGAGGCGACGCGCTCCATCGCCGACGCGCTCCGCATGCCCACGCCCCGCTGGAAGATTCTCCGCACCTGCGTGCCCGGCCGCATGACCAACGCCGAGGCCACGGGCGCGGCCGTGCTCGACGGGTTCTTCCCGGAAGAGCAGTTCGAGACGGTCATCCACGCGAGCAGCAAGGTCTGCGAGGGCAGCTGGCAATGGAAGCCGGTGGCGGCCTTCGAGCCGGGGAGCCGCCCCGCGCGCGACTACGAGGCGCTCGCAGACGAGGTATGCCGTGAGCTCGCCTAGGCAGGTGGCCGCGGGCTTCACCATCACGGGGCTTCTCGACGGCGCGTCGCGCACCCGCGGGCGCTACCCGGTGTCCGAGATCGCGGTGGCCGACATCGCCGACCACCCGGCGAACGCCGCGTACTCCATGGACCCGGCCGGCATAGCCGAGCTCGCCGAGTCCATACGCGAGGACGGCCTCACCGACCTGCCGCTCGTGCGAAAGGTCGGCGACGGCTCGTGGCAGATGGTCTCCGGGCACCGGCGCAAGGCCGCCTACGCGCTGCTCGCGAAGGACGACCCCGCCTACGAGAGGATGCCCTGCCGCGTGATAGAGGACATCGACGACGAGCGGGCGGTAACGCTGCTCCACGCCGCGAACTACTTCACCCGCGCGCTCACCGTGACCGAGCGCGCCGCCGCGACGGAGGCGCTCAGGGGCGACGCCGTGCGCCTGCGCTCCGAGGACCCGTCGCTTTCCGGCATGCGCGTCGACGACGTGAAGGCCGCCATCATCGAGCGGCAGACGGGCCGCAAGGTCTCCGGCAAGACCATCGCGCGCGAGGAGAGGCTGGCCCGCCGTATCGCCGAGGACCTCTCGCCCGAGTGGGCCGCCGAGGCCGACCGAGGCAACCTCAGCGCCGAGGCGGTGCGCTCGCTCGCGGGCATGCCGAAGGAGCGCCAGGCGGAGATGCACGCCGCGATGGAGCCCTGGCGGCGCACCAAGCGGGAGCTCTCCGACTACGTGAGGAGCGAGGGCAAAACACAGGCCGGCCCCGACGGGCGCATCTCCAAGGCAGCGAGGCTCGTGGCCGACTTCCTCGAGAGCCCGCCCGAGAGCCCGAGCGCGGCCGACCTCTCGCTGCTGCGGGAGATGGCGCTCATGACCGCGCCCTACGCGGAGGCGGGCGCAGGGGCCCGGAAGGTTCGAAGAAGGGCCTCGCATTCGAAATCCAGCAAGTAGCCTATGGCGTCCGACACTTCGGTCGGGCGTCCATAGCACTTGGGGACCGGGCGGCCTCGGACCCGTCATGCCGCGGGCCGTTTAAGACCCCGCTTTCGCGAGGCCCGGTCCCAGAGGCGGCGCCCGAGCCGGGCCGCCGCCTGCGGGGGATCCCCCGCGCCCCTAGAGAGACGCGCCCGCCGCGCGGCGGGCCCGAGGAAAGGAATCCGCCATGGAAGAGGAAGCCGGCGCCGCCAAAAGCAAGGAGCGCCGCGTCACGTTCCGCATGGAGGGAGGCGACTACGACGCGCTCTGCGAGCGGTGCGAGCGCGCCGGCCTCAGCAAGTCGGAGTACCTGCGCTACCTCGTGCGCATACCTCTGTCGACGGAGGCCAACGCGGGAGACGAGCACCGCATACTCGTGGACCGCAGGGCCCTGTGGGCGATGTCGCGCGAGCTCACGAAGTGGGGCTATCACTACAACCAGGCCGTGCACGCGATGAACCTCATCAACTTCCACGCCCGCCACGGGCGCGTCGACCGCGACCTCGTGGCGGAGAGCGTCCCTACGATCGAGCGCGAGCTCGCCGACGTGAACGCCGCGGCCCGCGAGATGGCGGCCGAGCTCGGGCGCATCGGAGCCGACTCGCTCGTGGAGGGGTCGCCATGCCGATCCTGAAGCCGATAAGCGGCCACGGCGCGACCGGAGGCATCCGCCGCTACCTCGAGAAGGGAGGCCGCGCCCTCGCACGCGACCTGTTCAACCTGAGCTACGACGAGCGCGACGCCGGCGCGCTGGGAGACGAGGCCAAGGAGGCCTGCGCCTGGGACGCCGAGATGGACGCCACGCGCGCCGCGTTCGGCACGGACGCCCCATGGCGGGGAAAGCCCGCGCGCACGTTCAAGCACTTCGTGCTCTCGCCGGACCCCGGCGACGACATCGACCTGGCTGCGCTGCGCGAGCTCGCGTGCTCGTGGGCGCTCAAGCACTTCGGCGACCACGAGATCGCCATCGTCTACCACGACGACAACGCCCGCGGCATACCGCACGCGCACATCGTCGTGAACAACGCCAACCTCCGCACCGGCTACCGCATGCAGACCCAGCACCCCGAGGACCTCAACCGAGACCTGCAGGACATGGCGCACGGGCGCGGGCTGTCGGGTCTCTCCAACGACCGGGCGCCCGAATCCCCCTCGAAGGCGCGCGGGCGGGCAGGTGCGGGCGGACCCAGGAGCCGCAGGAGCATCTACCTGGGCCGGGCCGAGAAGGAGATCATGCGCTCTGGCGGCTACTCGTGGGTCGGCGACATCCGCGCCCGCGTCGCGCTCGCCAAGACCACGGCGCGCGACGAGGCGGAGTTCCTCGGCGTCCTCGACGCCCTGGGCGTGCACGTCGCCGACAACTCGGCCAAGGCGCGGCGGGACGACTGGGTGTTCAGCCTGGCCGAGGAGCCGTCCAAGAAGGTAACCGGCGAGCGCCTGGGGTTCGTCTACGGCAAGGAGATGCTCCGCCGCCGCTTCGAGCGCGAGGGGGCTTACCGCCCCACGGACGCGAGCGCCGCGCGCATCCGCGAGGCCGCCGAGCACGCCCTCGAGCTCAACGACCTCTCGGAGCTGAGCAGGCTCTCCTCGGCGCTCGAGACCTGCGCGAAGTTCGACGTCGAGTCCATTGAGGAGTTCGGTCTCAGGATGTCGACGCTCGAGCGGCGCGGCCAGGCGGGCGGCGAGGGGTACCGCCGCCTCGAGGCTGCGCGCGACTACATGGCGATGAACGGGCTCATGCCGCTCAAGACCCGCTACGAGGACGATCGCGGGCGTGGTGCTGCCGAAGGAAACTCGCGCGACGGCCGCCGAGAGGACGAGCAGCAGCGAATCCTCGCCGCCGAGCGGCAGCGGGCCCAGCAGGAGCATCGCAGGGAGAGGGGCCGGAGATGATGGTGAGGATAGAGTACGAGGGCGGCAGGACGACGCTGTTCGACACGCTCTCGTTCACGGAGGGGTCGCCGTTTACCGGCGCGAACATGCTCACGGAGTTCGAGCTCGAGATGAGGGATGAGCCCGAGAAGGGGCTCTGGCTCACGGCGAACTGGCACCAGGTGCGCGACGACTGGCGTGTCGACGCGCCCGCGGACGGCATACCGGCCGCGCGCAGGTCCCGCGGCTGGCGCTTCATGCTGGCATCGGAGGCCGAGCTCGGGCGCGCCCGGCGCGTCCTGCTCGACGGCGACGAGGTGTTCGCCCGTGTGCGGGGATATCTATGTGATGCCGCTGCGATTTCCGCTTGCTACCGCGAGCACGTGGGCCCTCCCTCAAAACCGCTGAAGTCGCAGATAAGGGACCTGCAGCGCACGCTGGGGAGGGCGGAGGTCCCGGGCGTGCCCGACGGGCTGGCGAGGCTGCTCGCGGAAGAGAAGGAAGAGGGCGCCGACGAGGGCGCCCGCAAGGTCAAGGAAGATTGGGGTGACGTCGATGAAGAGGCTTGGTAGGTTCCTCATGGCGGCGCTTAAGGTCACGCTGGGCTTTTTCGTCTGGCTGTTCCGCGCCGTGTTCAAGTGGGTGTGTTAGCGTCAATATAATTTTCACCATTTTCACCAACGTATTTTCACCAATCGCGCCAACGCGGATGCGCCGGATTTGCCAACGCGGATGCGCCGCTTTCGGCGCCTAGGCGCCCTCCTCCTTCCCGTCCTCGCCGCCAATCGACACGTCCTTCAGGCGGTACGACCGGCCCGTTATCTTGATCATCGCGCAGTGGTGGCACAGCCTGTCGGCGACCGCCGAGGCCGTGACGTTGCTGCCGAACACGTCGCCCCACCTGCCGACCGGCACGTTGGTCGTGACGATGGTCGACCGCTTGAGCGCGTAGCGCCTGTTCACCAGCTGGAACAGCAGGTCGGCGCCCTCCTTCCCGATATCGAGGTAGCCCAGCTCGTCTATTATCAGCAGGCTGCAGTGCTCGTAGAAGCGCATCCTGCGCGCCAGCGCCTCCTTCGCCGAGGCGTGCTTGAGGTCCTCGACCAGCCTCGAGCAGTCGGCGAAGTACACCTGCTTGCGCGCCATCACCGCCTCGTAGCCTATGGCTATCGACAGGTGGGTCTTGCCGACGCCGGGGCTGCCGACGAGCACGACGTTGTCGCCGCGGTCGACGAACTCGAGCGTGGCCAGCTGCTCGACGAGCCCGCGCGGCACGCTCGGCTGGAAGCCCCAGTCGAAGTCGGCCAGCGTCTTTATGTAGGGGAAGTTGGCCATCCTCGTGCGGCGGTCGTCGTCGGCGCGCCGCTTGAGGGCTATCTGGGCGTCGGTGAGCTCGAGCATGGCGTCGACCAGGCTCTTCCTGCCGTCGGCGACGAGCCTGACGTACTCGGGCACCGACGACGCCATGCCCTCGAGCCCCAGCTCCTCGAGGTTGGCCGCCAGGCGGTTGAGCGGGCTGGCCTGCACGGCGGCGCTCACAGCGAGCCTCCTATCGAGTCGAGCAGCCCGAGGTTGGCCGCGGCGGCCGCCTCGATGTCGCCGGCGGCGTCGCCGAACCAGCGCTTCCCGGCCATGGCCTCGGCGTAGTGGGCCGGGTCGTAGGCGGGCCCGCCCGCCACGTGCGTGGCCACCAGCTCGCCGCCGACGTAGCAGTCCATCGCGCCGCCGGGCATGCAGACGATGCGGGCCGGCCTGCCGATGCAGCGCCTGGGCACCGACATGGGCTCGCCGTGCGCGCTCACCAGCATCGTGGCCGGCACCCTGGCCACGCGCACCACGTCGCCCATCGCCTCCTCGAGGGCGCGCAGGTTGCCGACGGGCGGCAGCGCGTCCTTCTCCTCCATGAACAGCACCGACGGCGGCAGCCCCGTGGTCTCGTTGGGCTCGGAGTTGCTGGCGTCCTCGATCCGCGCGATGATCTCGTCGATGTCGTCCCAGCCGTCGAAGTCGCCCTGGTAGGCCATGAGCCGCGACAGGAAGCGGTTCGACGACTCGACCTTGCCCTTGGTCTGGGGGCTGCGCGGGCGGCACAGCTTGAGCTCGAAGCCGGCGGCCCTGGCGAACTCGTATGCGCGCTGGACCTTGAGCCGCCTGCCGCCCTTGATCGTCACCAGGGCGGACATGTTGTCCGTGACCCACTCGCGCGGCACGCCGCCGAGCCTCGCGATCGTGGCGTACATGCACCTGACCAGGTCGTCGGTCGTCCTGGTCCCCGACCGGATGAATACGTGCCTGCGGGAATGGCCCAGCGTCGCCGCGAACACGTTGAACTCGAACAGCTCGCCGTCGCGGTTGGCCATCTTGACGGACTCCTTCCAGTCGAACTGCAGCTGCAGCCCGGGCGGCGTCTCGAAGCGCGGGTGCGGCTCCGGGCCGCCGGAGGCCCCGACGGAGATGC
Organism: Collinsella aerofaciens; assembly: GCF_902501475.1. Taxonomy (GTDB): domain Bacteria; phylum Actinomycetota; class Coriobacteriia; order Coriobacteriales; family Coriobacteriaceae; genus Collinsella; species Collinsella aerofaciens_AL. The sequence goes on from NZ_CABWIF010000060.1 coordinate 45,761, forward strand.
CGTTCTTGCGCATGAACTGGGTGAAGGCGTTGTAGCCGGCCAGGCTCTCGCCGGGATACCTGTGCAGCAGCCACTCGTGTATGCCCTTCTTGGTGACTCCCGGCAGCTGCGCCTTGGCGGCCACCTCCTCGATGTGCGCGTCGAACGAGCCCGCCCTGTCGCCGCGCCCGTCGTGGGGCCGCCCGCCATCGGCCCTCCAGTACGACGCCACGGTGTGCCTGTCCTTGCCGTAGCGCTTCGCTATGTCGCTGAAGTTGGGCTTTATGCCCGCTTCCCTGTACATGTCCAACTCTCCGATCAGGTTCTTCTCCGCCACAGCCCGCTCCTCCCGAAAGCATCGCTTGCTTGTCGGTCGAAGCGTAAGCCCCGGCGTTGGTGGAAATGGTGAAAATGCGTTGGCGTAAATGGCGGGATTGCATTGGTGGAATTGGCTAGTGCGCGATGGTCAAAATGGTCGTTTTTACAGTAGCGCTAACACGCGGGCGTCCACATGGTGATCTCAGGGTTGGGCAGCACGCGGTCGGCGATCGAGCGCAGCGCCGACCCCCAGCCGGCGTCGAGCAGGGCATTCCCGCCCAGGACGAGCGCTGCGGAGAGGAGGGCGAGCACGGCGGCGAGCGGCTTCCTACGCATCTGCCCTCCCGTCCTCGAAGCGGTAGAACCAGGCGATAAGGACGGCGGCGGTTGCCAGGGTGAGCACGAGGCCAGCGAGCGCAGTCGTGAGGAGAGGGCCCGCCGCGCGTGCGGCGTCGATGAAGGCCTCCACCCCGAGCGACCCCAGGCGCGCGGGCCAGGCGAGCGGCACCCAGCTCAGGGGCGTCGCCAGGGCACCGGTGAGCTCGCCGGTCATGAGGCCGTGCGCAAGTCCGCCCACTGAGAAGAACGCGAGGAGCATCCCCGCCGCGCCGGCGCAGATGGTGGCGTTGCGGCCGAAGCGCAGGGCCACGCCGAGCCCCAGCGCGTAGAGGGGCAGGCTGCCCAGCACGATGCCCGCCCAGGCGGCCGCAAGCGGAGCGGGCCCGAGCGGCAGGCGCCCGGCGATGGCGAGCACGGCCCCGAACACGCTGAGCGCCACGGCCAGCGCGCCCGCGCCGAGCGCCGCAAGGGCGAGTAGCTTCGCCGCGAGGGCGCGCCCGCGCGAGGGGACCGCCGTGAGGTTGGCGAGGCGCCCGGCAGCGCGCTCCTCGTCCACGGCGAGCCCGCAGACGATGGCGGACATGAGCGGCATGAGGGCGCCGAGGAACTGGGCGTAGGCGTCCGCGCCCAGCGCCGGGTCCCATCGGGTTATGGAGAAGTACTCGCCGCAGGCAAGACCGGCTGCCAGGCCGCAGACGAGGTGCACCGCCGTGAGCGGGGAGCGCGCCAGGCGCAGGGCCTCGGAGAGCAGGGCCCGCGGGAGAGTCATGCGTGGCGTCGGGTCGGAGAGTCGTGTCACGGCCATCACCTCTCCTCGGAGCGCGCGAACCAGGCCGCGCCCGCCGCCGTGAGCGCGGCGAACGCGAGCGCGCAGACCGCAAGGCCCGCCAGTGTGAGCATGCCGTCCGCCGTGAGCGCCCCGCCGAGCGCCATGTCCGCCGCGAGTGGCTCGCCGCTCGGCAGCACGGGGATGAAGTTCGTGGGGATGACCATGCTCGCCGACGGCGGAAAGAGCTGCGGCAGCGGCACCAGCGACCAGGCGAACCCACCCACGAGCTGCGCGGCGAGCGGGCAGAAGATGCCCGCGAGCATGCCAAGCCGCGCCGTGAGGAAGAGCCCTGCGGGGATCATCCACGCCGCGGTCACCGTGTTGGTGAGCGCGCAGAGGAGCATCGTGAGCGTGCCCGCGGCCGTGAGGCCCTGCGAGGAGAACGCCGAGCCCGCGAGGTAGATGCCGAAGACCACGAGGTTCGAGAGCGTGCAGAGCGCGAGGCACCAGAGCGCCTTGGCCCACCAGGCGCGCCCGAGCGGGAAGCCCAGGCCCAGAAGCCCCCGCATCCGCGTGCGCGCGTCCGCCCGCGCGACGCACGCCACCACGAGCGAGAGAGCCACGGGCAGGAAGAGCGCGTACCAGTAGTTCCACGCGCTGAAGATCTGCACGCCCCGGTAGGGCATCGCGCCGAGCAGCGGCATCGGCAGCGCCATGAGCACGGCCAGGCGAACCGGTGCCGCGTGGCGCGACTTCAGGGCCTCGGCGCGCAGGCCCGCGAGCAGGCCGCCTTTCTCGCCCGTCATGCCGCCACCTCCCCGCGCGCTCGACGCCCCTCCCGGCAGACGCTCATGAAGAGTTCCTCGAGGTCCTGCCCAGGTCGAAGCGCATCCTCGTAGGCGAGGCGCCCCCCGTAGATGATGCCGATGGTGTCCGCCATCTGCTGCACCTCGGAGAGGATGTGGCTCGAGACGATCACCGTCGTACCCGCCGCCGCGAAGCCGCGGATCTGGTCGCGCAGCTCCTCGATGCCGATGGGGTCGAGGCCGTTAGTGGGCTCGTCGAGCACGAGCAGGCGTGGCCGGGCGATCAGCGCCAGCGCGAGCCCCAGGCGCTGCCGCATGCCCATCGAGAAGCGCCCGGCGCGCTTCTTCCCGGTGTCCGCGAGGTCCACGGCGGCGAGCACCTCATCTACGCGGCTCTCGGGAAGGCCCAGCAGCGTGGTGCGCACGCGCAGGTTCTCGCGCGCGGTGAGGTTGGGGTAGAGCGGCGCCTCCTCGATGAGGCTGCCGATTGCGTAGAGGTCCTCGCGGCGCCAGGCGTGCCCGGCAAAGAGGATCTCCCCGGCCGTCGGCCGCAGCATCCCGCAGATCATCTTGAGCGTTGTCGACTTGCCGGCGCCGTTGGGGCCGAGCAGCCCGTACACCTCGCCCTCGCGGATATGAAGGCTCACGTCGGCCACGGCATCCTGCGCCTGGTCGCCGCGGCCGAAGCGCTTGGTGAGCCCGCGCGTCTCGAGCATGTAACCCATGGGTTCGTCCTTTCTCTTCCGGGCGCGCGGGCCGAGTCGCCGTGCCCGCGCGCCTTACCTTTCGGGTTCACCATCCATGGTGGGACGCGTTTCTAACGAAGCCGTAACGGCCGTTGGGCTCTTTTGACGCCAGCCCTTCTCGACCCGTACGCCACTCATGGTATGTTTACGCGATAACAAGGATGGAGGTGCCCGTGGCACGCAATAAGTACCTGGAGGAGACGGTCGAGAAGATTCTCGACGTTGCCGAGCGGCTCCTCGTGGAGCGCGGCTACGAGCACACCACGATGATCTGAAGAGCAATACGCTAAATCGAAAAAGGCAAACCCTGGAGACGCGATTTTCGCCAGAACGAGCAAGAATATCGAAGATGTCTGCACACCATTGGCGTAGGAAGGGGAACAACCGGCTGCAATCAGCGGACACTCTTGCGCGTATGCGACCGATAGCATTATCCCGAGATACCTAGCATATTTAATCAGGGCTGCCAGTGACAGCGTGAGGGTAATTTAGCGGTGGCGGTTCTGCCCGCTGCCGTCCCGTGCTGATTCTGGCTTGCGAGGCGATTCTGCTATTCTGCGAGTTGAAAAGGTTCCATCCCGGCGACAAGAGCTCCCCTGCTCTTCCGCGAACAGCGGATAGCCGGGGTGGTCGTTTGTTGGTAGTACTTTTTTGAACGGTAAAGTTACCGTGATTATCAAGCGGTTGACTGCCGTTGCCTAAGCAGTCTTGTTATATCGTTGCCGCAGTCCCCGGCGCAGTGCGCAGCTCCTGCCGAATCTTCCGAAAGCGTTCCGGGACTTCGGCAAGCTCCATCTTCTGCGGGGCATCGACCGTACCCGCTTCCTTCGCCGTTTCGTAATACCAGCACTTATAATCCACCATCTCCATGGTGTGCTGCAATTCCGCCATCTGCTGTTTCAGAACTTCTTGTTGGCGCCGGAACATGGCAAGGCGCAAATCGATGGTGTCGTCTCCTTGCAGCGCCATCTCAATGTACTGCCGGATGTCCTTGATGGACATCCCGGCTTTCTTCATGCAGCCGATCACCTGCAGCCATTCGATATCCGATTCTCGGAACATGCGAATGCCACCGGAGGAGCGCTCCACGAAGGGCAGCAGCCCCTCCTTGTCGTAGTAGCGTAAGGTGGACGCCGCAACCCCCAGCAGTTTCGCCATTTCCCCCACCGTATAGACCATCTGAAAACCCCTCCGAATTATTCCAGAATCCCCTTGACTTAAAGTTAACTTTAAGTTCTAGGATGCACATGAAGTTCAAACTTAGCAGGAGGTTTCAATTATGAGGTATGAACGAAAAGAGCAGTTCGAGAAGGTCAACGCATTCGGCACGGGAACGGCGAACACCGCCTATGCCCAGTACTTCACCGGCGATTCGTTCCTGAATCCGCTGACCGATCCGGAAGGCGGCCTGTTCGCCGCCAACGTGACCTTCGAGCCGGGATGCCGCAACAACTGGCATATCCACCACGCGGACAAAGGAGGCGGCCAGCTCCTGCTCTGCACGGCTGGCGAGGGCTGGTACCAGGAGGAAGGCAAGGCCGCCGTCAGCCTGCACGAGGGCTCCGTCGTGATGATCCCCGCCAACGTCAAGCACTGGCACGGAGCGAAGAAGGACAGCTGGTTCAGCCATATCGCCGTGGAGGTTCCCGGCGAGAATTGCGAGAACGAGTGGTGCGAGCCGGTATCCCATGAAGAGTACGCAAGGCTGTAGGGAGGAACGAAACATGGCAGTCAAGCAGACGGCAGGCAGAGATGCCCTGGGCGAATTCGCCCCGAAATTCGCGGAACTGAACGATGACGTGCTCTTCGGAGAGGTCTGGAGCCGAGAGGGGCAGCTCAGCCTCCGCGACCGCTCCCTCGTGACCGTCGTCGCGCTGATGGCTCAGGGACTTACCGATGAGAGCTTCCGCTATCACCTGGCGGAGGCAAAGAAGAACGGTATTACAAAAGAAGAAATCGCGGAGGTCGTGACCCATGCAGCCTTCTACTGCGGCTGGCCCAAGGCGTGGGCGGTTTTCCGCATGGCAAAGGATGTCTGGGGCGAGGAGTAGAACGATGATCTTGAATGAAACCTACCCGTTGGCAAACGGAGTCCAGGTTCCCAAGCTGGGACTGGGCACCTGGTTCATCGACGATGCCGAGGCGGCGGAAGCCGTTCGCGAGGCGGTAAAGCGGGGCTATCGCCTGATCGACACCGCGCAGGCCTACGGAAACGAACGCGGCGTCGGCGAGGGCGTGCGCACCTGCGGCGTTCGCCGGGAAGAGCTTTTCGTCGCCAGCAAGATCGCGGCAGAGCTGAAGACCTACGAGGATGCGGCGAAGTCCATCGATGAGACGCTGGAGAGGATGGGGCTCGGCTACCTCGACCAGATGATCATCCACTCTCCCCAGCCGTGGAGCGAGTTCCGTGTGGAGAAGCGCTATTTCGAGGAGAACAAGGAGGTCTGGCGTGCGTTGGAGGATGCGCGGGCGGCGGGCAAGGTCAAGGTAATCGGCGTGTCCAACTTCCTGCAAGATGACCTTGAGAACCTCCTGAGCTCTTGCCGCGTGATGCCCATGGTCAATCAGATCCTCCTGCACATCACCAACACCGATTCGGCATTGGTGGACTTCTGCAAGGCGCAGGGCATTCAAGTGGAGGCATACTCTCCCATCGCCCACGGCGAGGCGCTGAAGAATCCGGCGATCGTTAAGATGGCAGAGAAGTACGGCGTATCTGCCGCCCAGCTCTGCATCCGCTATGTCCTTCAGCTTGGAGCCGTCGCGCTTCCCAAGACGGCAGATCCCGCCCACATGGAAAGCAACGCGGACGTGGATTTCGCGATCTCCGAGGAAGACATGGAAACCCTCAAGAACATGGAGCGCATCGCCAACTATGGTGAATTCAGCGCATTTCCCGTGTTCAGCGGAAAGCCTCTTGCATGAGGAGAAAGCGTGAAATGAAAACCTTGATTCTGTACTACTCCTATGGAGGCAACACGAAGCGCATCGCCGAGATGATCCAGAGGGAAATCGGCGGGGATATTGCTCGTATGGATACGGTTGTTCCCTACGATGGCGATTATGATGAAGTCGTCAATCAGGGGCAGCGTGAGATTGCCGAGGGTTATTGCCCGGAACTGAAGCCGCTGAACATTGGCTGGAGAGATTACGACGCCATCATCCTGGGTTCTCCTGTCTGGTGGTACACCTTTGCGCCCGCCATGCGCAGTTTCCTGGAGCGGGCTGACCTGACCGGGAAGATCGTGTATCCGTTTGCCACCAATGGCGGCTGGCTGGGACACGCGCTGAAGGACTTTGAGGAAGCCTGCAAAGGCGCAATCGTGAAGCCGGGCCTCGATGTGCAGTTCGATGAATCCATGCTCCGTACTTCTGAGAAAGATATTCAGGCATGGATTAATACAATCCGCAGATAATCGATCTGCAGCTTTCGGCATCCGCCACAGAGCTGGCAAGGGTTTGGGACGATCCCAAAAATGCAAACAGAGCGTTCCGACTTTCCGACGGAACGCTCTTCGCTCCCTTCGTGCCCTTTTTCCTCGCCTTCACCGGGCGACCCGGGAGCTGGGGCTGGCAGACGCCTCTCTGCTCTTCGTCCACAACGTCCAGGGAAATCTCGCGGTCAACCGCCTGCTCGGTTGGAGGCGAGGGCCCGAGTTCGCCCACGCCCAGGAGCTACTCAGCGCCTATTCCGAAGGGGGCATGCGGGCGGTATCGGCTCGTCACGATTCCCGTAGTTGATCTTGACTGTGGACTCCTTACAAGTCTTGCTCGAGATCGAGCGGAGACTGGGCCCTGCCGAATCGGAGCTATGGCGACCAAAAATGTTGCCAGAAGACGCCGTCGACACTGTTTGCGATGGGGTAGAGCTCGATGGCGGTTCGGCACAGTCTGTTTCGACGGTTTCGCGGGGCGTTGATGGCGTGAAGGCGGCCGTTGGAAAGAAACTCATTTCCGTGGGGAAGAAACTTCTCGGTGAGTAAAGCTCATCGGAGCGGGGATAGAGCTTTGTCTGCGGGGTACGAAATGCTGGCTAGTGGTTGCGACGCCTTGTTGCGGAAATGCCAACTGCCACAACTACACCACCGGCAACACTCAGGGCGACTGCCATCGCACCGTTGTCGCCTGTCGCGGGTAGGGTGGTCCCGGCTGGTTTAACCGCCGCTACTGCCTTGGTGGAAACGGGATTTGCCGCGGGCTTTTCTGCCTTGGGCTGCGGTGTGGGCTCGGGCTTGGTTTCCGGTTCGGGTTTAACCTCTGGGATCGGCTTAACACTTGGATCGGGTTTGGAACCGCTCGTATCGGTTGCAATCAAGTGCACGTCGCTGTCGAAGACGTAACGGATGTAGTAATCGTGCCGCCTTTCGTGCATAATCCCCTGCCCGCTGTCGAAGTCACGGTCAACGTGTGTGCCAAGGTAGGTTGAGCTGTTGAGGTCCAGCCTGTAAGGGATTTGGTCGTCGGCGTAACTGCCTGTAAAGACTACGGTTGCTCTAACGTGATTGTCAATCATGGTCAGGGCAATAGAGACGCTGGCCTCTTTGGGGTTCTCGGTTTTTATAAGGCTTTCGGTATCGGTGTCGATCTTGAAGAGATGGACGGTGTCGTTAAGCCCGTAGATGAAGTCTTCGGGTTTGTCGGGGAAATCGTATACAAACGCCTCATTCTGGACCAACATAAAGGCAGGAGGGAGCTCCAGGTCATAGTTATGGTCGACAACGGTGGTAGCCGTGAGGCTGCCTTCCGCGTTGGCTTCGTCGCAGGTAATGGGTGCTGCGACATCGGTTTCGGGCATTTCTGTCGCCAGTGCTGCGCAGGGTAGCAAAAGCAGTCCTGCCACAAGAATGCTTACTCCGAAGGCGGCGATTCTGGCGTCTGCATGACGCTTGACGTCGCGGATAGACAGGCTAGTCCGTTTGTTATGGGTCTGCGGTGCAACATGCTGTCCATACATAAGACGCTCCTTGTTCGTAGGCCGGTTTCCGCGGATCTATATTGCGCCTGGCCGATGCGGCTAGGCTCTTTCACGCGAACGCTTATGCGAGCAGGGAGAAAGCTCAAGCTAATTTTCTCACAGTCGATACTTTGCGAGCAACGATTTGCTGTTCAATTCTCGGAGAGAGAATCAAGGTGGCCGAGGAGTTATCAGGCAATGAGATTGTGTCTAGAGAACACGAACGAGAGATGCGATCTACAGACGACTGAATAGCTCCATCCGTTTTGGTTACAACGAAATGTATGCCGCGCGCCTGCGGCATGAAGAAGGGAGATTCTTATGAATATCGTTGTATTGAGCGGTAGCCCGCGCAAGGGCGCCAATACCGACACCATGGTCGAGGCGTTTGCCGAGACCGCGCGCGAGGTCGGCCATACGGTCGAGGTCATCCGCGTTGCAGGCAAAAAGATCGCTGGTTGCCTGGGGTGTCAGTACTGCTTTGCCCATGAGGGCGCCTGCGTGCAGAAGGACGACATGGCCGGTGTGGTCGAGACACTGAAAGGCGCCGATATGGTTGTCTTCGCTTCGCCTATCTACTGGTTTGATATCACTGCGCAGGAGAAGGCCGCCATCGACCGCCTGTACGCCTTCGGTGCTACGGGCTTCCCGTTCACCAAGACGGCCCTTTTGCTCGATAGCCACAGCGAGGGCGTCTATGATGCGGCGATCGCTATGTACAAGTCAACCTGCGCGTACTGCAAGTGGGAGGACCAGGGCATTGTCGCCATCAGCGGTATGACCGAGCGCGACAGCATGGCCTCCTCGCCCAAGTTGGAAGAGGTGCGAGAGCTCGCTCGCAAGCTCGCCTAAGGACAAGAAGAACGCATGGCAATAAGCGTTGGCGGAAAGCCTACTTCCCTTACCAAGAGGATTACTGATTGCCATGCGTTGATGTCCTTATGGACAATCTCCGCGTGCTAGGAGACTTTCTCGCTCAGGAACTCCCTGAATGCGGGGATGTCAAAGCCAACGAGACCACGCCCACGTTCCCCGATGACGCCGTCCTCGAGAAGGCGGCGTTTGTATTGGCTTGCGTAGTTGCTGGCGACGCCCATGCGTTTGGCTATCTCCGAGACCCTGCTGGGGCCAGAATCGGGCAGCATCGCGAGTAAAAACTCAATGTCTTTATCGGAAAGCTCTCGATAGGTCGTTTCGAGAATGCGATCATGCAGCTCCATGCGTGCGAGTAGGGAACCCTGCTGGACATCGGATGCACTGATTTGGGGCGAGTTCTCCGAAACATCCCAAGTGCGATATCCGACGAGCTGCATCATGTAGGGGAATCCGTCGACGGCCTTCACAGCATTCTCGAGCGCTTCTGGTGTGATTGAACGTCCTCCGGCCTCAACGGTTTTGCGAAACGCGTTTGCAATTTCAACGTCAGTGATTCGTCCTAACTGATGATATTGGGAACGCCTGAGGAACGAGACGGAATCGTTACGCAGCAACGCCGATACTTTGTAGGGCAGTCCTGCCATGAGTAGGGCAACTTTTTTACCTTCGCGTACAAAGTGCTGGTAAACAGAGGCAAATTGAAGCATTTCTTCGAGATCGACGGTGACTTCATCGATGGTAATGAGAAGTCCGATGTCATGTTTTTCGAGTTGCTTAAAGATGCCATTCATGCGTGTGCGCCAGTTGCCCTGGACCTCTTGAGCATATGTCCAATCGATGCCCACTGGACCAATTTGAACGCCGTTTATGCGCGCATGAGGCTGTGAGAGGTAGCTATCTGCGGCTTCTTTGGTTCGCTCGATAATATCTTCGAGCATGCCTGGCATGGCGGAGACATTTGCTGCGATCCAACCGTGTTCAAGCGCCGTTTCTGAAAGGAGCGAGAGAAGCGCCGTCTTGCCCGTTCCCCTTGCGCCCGTAAAAATAGTCGACAGGTTTGGATCTCCCGGGCCGTTGATAAAACCACGGTTGATGTCACGCAGAATATGCTCGCGACCCGCTAGAAAGGGAGGGATACTTCCGAACGTCGGGGTAAAGGGGTTCTTGCTGTACTCCATGGTGTCTCCTTTGCAAGTTTTGCTAATTTTTGCAAGTTTTGCTAATTTTTGCAAGTTTTGCTAACGACCGACCAAAGGGCATCGAAGCAGTGACGCTGACATTTTTTAACGCAGAATAATAAGCAGAAATCAATTAATCTGCGTTAAGAAATAGTTGAGAAGAAAAACGACGAGTCCCGGGCGCAATGCCGTTGCGCTCCGGGCCTCGTCGCTTTGCGAAGTATCTAACGGTCTCGTTGCCGTGGTACCTAGTCAAACAGGCTCGGCATGTCGTTTTCCTTCATGAGGGCACCGGCTGAGGGGAGGCTCTGCGCGGTGAACTTCTCGGCCGAGACGCCGGCGCCAAGAATCTCCTCGGTCGTGCCGACGGTGGTGACCGAGCGGCCCTTCTTGGCCGTAAAGGCCTGGACGCCCTGCGTGTTGGTGGTCGTCTTGGTTTTGAGCAGCGACGTGTTGAAGTTCATCAGGCGATAGTCGCTCGAGACCAGCGCGATGTCGCGGTCCTCCTTGAGCACCTGGGCATATAGCAGCTTGCTGCCGCCGTAGATGGCGTTCTTGAGGCGCTTGCGGTTGGTCTTGGTAACGTATCCGACAAGTGCGACGCGCACCGCGCGGCCGTTCTCAAAGACGAACAGCACGTCGGCCTTGTAGTCCTCGGGGTCGATAACCCAGATGACGCTCTCGTCGGGTTCCATCTCGAGGTCGGTGGGCAGGTACGAGCCCAGCTGTGCCGACTTGGTATCCTCAAACGCCGCGACTTTGCACTTATAAACCTGGCTCTTGTTGGTAAACACGAGCAGCTCATGCGTATTGGAGGACGGGAACTCGATAAAGGGTTTGTCGCCGTCCTTGTACTTGAGCGTGGTCGCCTTCTTGAGTACGCGGTCCGTCATCTTCTTAAGGTAGCCATCGCGCGAGAGCATGATGGTGACCGGGTACTCCTCGACCTCGGGCTCCAGGCTCACCTCGATGACCTCGTGGGGCTCAATCCTGCCCGTGCGGCGCGGCATCACGTACTTCTTGTTGACTGCGGCCAGCTCGTCGCTGATGACCTTCTTGATGTTCTCCTCGCTGGAGAGAATCTCCTCAAGCTCGGCAATCTCGCCCTCAAGCTTGGCAATGTCCTTGGTGCGGTTGAGGATGTACTCCTCGTTGATGTTGCGGAGCTTAAGTTCGGCAACAAACTCTGCCTGGGTCTCGTCGATGTCGAAACCCTTCATAAGGTTGGGGACGACCTCGGCCTCGAGCTTGGTGCCACGGATGATGGCGATCGCCTTGTCGATGTCGAGCAAGATCGCCTCAAGGCCGTGCAGCAGGTGCAGGCGCTCGGACTTTTTGCCCAGGTCAAAGTTAATGCGGCGACGCGTGGACTCAATACGCCACTTGACCCACTCGTGCAGGATCTGGCGCACGCCCATAACGCGAGGGTAACCATCGACCAACACGTTGAAGTTGCACGAGAACGAATCCTGCAGCGTGGTCGAGCGATAGAGCTTGGCCATGAGCTTGTCGGGGTCGACACCGCGCTTAAGGTCGATAGCGATGCGCAGACCCGAAAGGTCGGTCTCGTCGCGGATGTCTGCGATCTCCTTGACCTTGCCCTCTTTGGAGAGCTTGACGATGCGCTCGATGATGACATCGGTCTTGGTGGTGTAGGGGATCTCGTAGACCTCGATGATGCGCTCTTCGGGAATCCAGCGCCAGCGGGAGCGAATCTGGAAGCTGCCAAGACCGGTCTCGATAATCTTTTCCATCTCCTCGCGGCGGTAGATTATTTCACCGCCGGTCGAGAAGTCGGGCATGGGCATGTACTCGAGCAGGTCGCAGTCGGGATCCTGCAGGTAGTGCATCGTGGCGGTGCAGACCTCGTTGAGGTTGAAGCCGCAGATGTCGGACGCCATGGCGACGCCGATGCCCTTGTTGGCCGAGACAAGGATGTTGGGGAACGTGGTGGGCAGCAGGCGTGGCTCCTTCATGGCGCCGTCGTAGCTGTCAACGAAGTCGACCGGGTCCTTGTCGATGTCCTTAAAGATCTCGGCGCTGATGGGGGAGAGCTTGGCCTCGGTATAACGCGAGGCGGCGTAGCTCAGATCGCCCGAATAGTACTTGCCAAAGTTGCCCTTCGACTCCACGAAGGGGGCAAGCAGTGCTTCGTTGCCCGTCGCCAGGCGCACCATCGTCTCGTAGATCGCGGCATCGCCGTGCGGGTTGAGCTTCATGGTCTGGCCCACGATGTTGGCGCTCTTCTGGCGCTCGCCCTTGAGCAGACCCATCTTGTACATGGTGTAGAGCAGCTTGCGGTGCGAGGGCTTAAAGCCGTCGATCTCGGGGAACGCACGCGAGACGTTGACGCTCATGGCGTAGGGCATGTAGTTGACCTCGAGCGTCTGCGTGATCGGCTGGTCGGTGACCTCGGAGTGCAGGCCGATGACGTTCTCGGCGTTGACCTGCTTTTTCTTCGGCTGGTTCTTCGTCTTCTTCTTTGCCACGATATCCTCTTGAACTTCTTAAGGGCCGTCGTTATCGATTTGCTGCTACTGCAGGTCCAACTGGTCCAGGTATTCCTTGCCGTGCTCGGAGATATGGCGCTTGCGGCCTGCCTCGTCGTTGCCCAGCAACAGGTTGAACATAGTTTCCATCCTGGTGACGTCCTCGGGCTCCACCTTGATCAGACGACGCGTCTCGGGGTTCATGGTGGTGAGCCACATCATGTCCGGGTCGTTCTCACCAAGACCCTTGGAGCGGTTGATGGAGCACTTCTGGTCGCCGATCTCCTTGAGAATGCCGTTCTTTTCGAGCTCGGTGTAGGCAAAGTAGGTCTTCTCTTTGCAGTTGATCTCGTAGAGCGGCGACTCGGCAATATACACGTAGCCCTCGTCGATAAGCGTGGGCACCAGGCGGTAGAGCATGGTGAGCACGAGCGTGCGGATGTGATAACCGTCGACGTCGGCGTCCGTACAGATGATGACCTTGTTCCAGTTGAGGTTGTCTAGGTCAAAGGCACCAAGGTTCTTGATGCGCTTGTCCTTGATCTCCACACCGCAGCCCAGCACGCGCATGAGGTCCATGATGATGTCGGACTTAAAGATGCGCGGATAGTCCTCCTTCAGGCAGTTGAGGATCTTACCGCGGACGGGCATAACGCCCTGGAACTCGGCATCGCGCGACGTGCGAATGGCGCCTGCTGCCGAGTCGCCCTCTACGATGTAGATCTCGCGACGGCTCTTGTCCTTGGAGCGGCAGTCGATGAATTTCTGCACGCGGTTGGCCATGTCGGTCTTCTGCTGCAGGTTGGTCTTGATGCTCTGACGCGTCTTCTCGGCGTTCTCGCGCGAGCGCTTGTTGATGAGCACCTGCTCCATGATCTTGTTGGCGGCGTCTTTGTTCTCGATCAAGTAGGTCGAGAGGCGCTCCTTAAAGAATGCCGTCATGGCCTGCTGGATAAAGCGGTTATTGATGGCCTTTTTGGTCTGGTTCTCGTAGGACGTCTGGGTGGAGAAGCAGTTGGTCACCAGTACCAGGCAGTCCTGGACGTCCTGCCACTTAATGCCGCTCTCGTTTTTGTTGTACTTGCCCTGTTGCTTGATGTAGGCATCGATGGCGCTGGTCAGAGCGCTGCGGGCAGCCTTCTCGGGCGAGCCGCCGTTCTCGAGCCACGATGAGTTGTGGTAGTACTCCTGCATCATGAAAGTGCGCGAGAAGCACATGCAAGCAGTGATTTTCACGTTGTAGTCGGGCAGGTCCTCGCGATCGCGACCGCGACGGTCGGCCTCGATAAAGAAGGGCTCGGTAAGGTAGTCGGTACCGACCTTCTCGAGCACGTAGTCCTCGATGCCCTTGGGATAGCAAAAATCCTCTTCGGAAAACTCGCCATCGTCGCCCTCGATGCGCAGGCGGAAGGTCACGTTGGCGTTGACCACGGCCTGGCGGCGCATGGTCTCGCGATACCACTCGTGGGGGATACTGATGGAGGTAAAGACCTCAAGATCGGGACGCCACTTGATGGTGGTGCCGGTGCGGTCCTCGTCGCTGGGTTCAATCTCGAGTGCCTTCTTTTTGGCGCCGACGACCTTACCCTTCTTAAAGTGCAGGGAGTACTTGTTACCGTCACGCCAAACCGTGACGTCCATGTACTCGGAAGCGTACTGGGTCGCACAGGAGCCCAGGCCGTTGGTGCCGAGCGAGAAGTCGTAGTCGCCGCCCTGGTTGTTGTTGTACTTGCCGCCGGCGTAGAGCTCGCAAAAGACGAGCTCCCAGTTAAAGCGCTTCTCGGAAGGGTTCCAGTCGAGCGGGCAGCCACGGCCGTTATCCTCTACCTGAATGGAGCCATCGCGAAAGGCGGTAAGGGTGATAAGTTTGCCGTAGCCCTGGCGCGCCTCGTCAACGGCGTTGGACAGGATCTCGAAGGCAGCATGCGCGCAGCCGTCGAGTCCGTCCGAGCCAAAGATGACGGCGGGGCGTAGACGTACGCGTTCCTCGTCCTTGAGCTGGCGGATACTGTCGTTACCATAGTTTGCGGTGTTTTTTGCCATACTCGCTCTCTCGGTGCTCCTTTGCTGCGTTTAAGTCATATAGATAGTCAAGGTAGCATAGCCCAGCCCACAGACGATTCCACCCAACACGAAATCCATCGAACAATCGTTCGGAATTCGATGGAGATTCGTTTACTCGGACAAAACCGAGTCGGCTCTGTCCGAGTAAGTTTGAAGACGGCCGAATGTGTCTTGCTGCGTTTGCGGTTGGATACGTTGTCGAAGACGTGTCGTGCGGATTGTTGGCGAAAAGACGCCGTGCCAAGCTCGAGACAGAACTCAACTCCTCTGACGACATCTAATGCGTAATGGGCTGGCTCTGGGTATCCAGAACCAGCCCATTTGATGTTCGATGAGCCGAGTCGGCGTCTCTCGCAAAGGTAACTGAGAGCTAGTGAGGCTTATCAGAATTGACCTCATCGGGGGCGTCGTTTTCGAGTGCCGTGCGGCGGGCGCTGTAGGCGACAAGGCCGGCACCAGCTGCGGCGAGTGCTGCTGCGGCTGCCGTAAGGGGAGCGTTGACATCGCCCGTGCCCGCAAGCGTGCCCGCTTTTCCGGAGCGCTTGTTATTGCCGTGGTCCTTGCCACTGCCGGAGCTGCTTCCGCCGGAGCCGCCGCCCTCGCCAGTACCACCGCCACTCGAGCCACCATCGCCGTCTGCTGTCATCGGGGCGTCGTGAAGCCCTGTCGTATCCGCGCTATCGCAAACGCCGACCTGCGCTTCTGAGCGTTCGCATGCCGCGTCGGGCACATGAAGCTCGTGCAGTACGGCACCCAGCGCCGAGTTTGCGCCCGGTCGAATTTCCTCGAGCGTTACGGGATCGAGCGCCACCAGATCACGCGCTTTCGCATACAGCATTACGCGTTTGCCCACTTCGTCGCCCCAACTCTCGGGGATGGCGAAGCTCATGCGGAACTGTGCCGTGCAGCCCGGTGCCAGCACGGCGTTTCCATTGTCGGCAACCAGCGGGTGCGTCGCAAAACGTGTGCCCAGCGTCTCGACTGCGTACTTCACGTGTGCCATGTCGTTGGTCGAAGCATCCTCGGCAAGCTCTGGATCGTAGATCGAAGCCATGCGTGCGTTCGCGCCGAATCCGATGGATGCGCTGGAGAACGGCTGGCTGGAGCCCTCTCGGTACAGATCAATCGTGCCGGCGGTCAGCAAGGTGTTGCCGTCGTTTCGCACCGTGACCATGAAGGATTCGCCTGCCGCTCCGGGCACCACCGCGCCCGAGGTAGTGACCGCGCCCGTCGGAGTGGCGCACGCCACCAAGGGCACCTCGATGCCGTGCAGCTCTGCCTCGCTCTTCTCCGCGCTCACAATGTGCGTGGCGAGCGCGGAGAGCATGCCTCCCGACGTCAAAAATGTCGTTATCTGATCGACGGGATGGTCCAGCTCGCACATCACAAACGGCTCCGTGAACAGATTGCCTGCCAAGGTGCTGGCGAAGATGCGGAAGTGCTTGCCCATCACTGCTACCGGGTTGCCTTCTTCGTCGTAGGTTTGTCCCACCTTGCCATCGGTGTTCTCTACATAGAGCACGCACCTGCCGTTGTTGCTTACGCTAAACGATGCCGGGCCACAGCCTGCGGCACCCACGGGCTGCGTTGCAAATGCCGATGCGCCTCGCGTCCAAGTAATATGCTGCAGTTGCTCGTTGACGGTTGCCAAAAAGCCCGTGTGCTGCGGCCACGGCACTGCACGGGGTACTGTGGCATCTGGTGACATAACGCCCCAGCCCGCAATGGACTGGCCGATCACGGCGTACGATGCGCAGCCGCAACCGTCTTCGGTCTCGTACGCAACGGGCACCACCATTTTGCCGTTGATATTCTCGGGCGCGCCCAGCTCGATGCTCGACGGTGCCTGCGGAAAGCGGAGGACCTGACGGAACGTGAGACTGTCGCCCAAATCATCCGACCACAGGGTAAAGCACTCCAACGCAACCTCAGCCTCGCTGCCGAGCGCCTTTTCTGCGGTGGTTCCGCGGCGGTGGAGGTAAGCGCCCGACAGGCGCCCGTCGACCAGCGTCTTGCCCACCGTGATGCGTGGACACTGCAGACAATGGTGGCCATCCTCCTGAAGGCGGCCGCGCGAGATGCTGCGCCACGACGTGTGCGACATCACGCGAACTCCGCCGTTGCTTATGCGCAGGCGCACAACGGACAGTATGCCGGATGTGCTCGCCGTATCGAAAAGGGTGTTGTCGCCGGCGGGGCGCTCGCCCGAGACCAACAGCACGTAGGCGTCCTGGTTTCCTCTTCCGTCCGTATATTCCACTACGTCGAAGTCGTAATCGTATATGCCGTCGCGCCCCACGTCTTCCTCGCCAAACCCAAGGGGAAAGTCCACAGGCGTGGGAGCGGACCACGTTCCGTTTGCCTTTGTGTGTACCACCAGGCGCGAGCGACCATTGTCGCCGTAGCGCACCGAGGCGATACGGAACAGGCATTCTACGCCGGCAATCATTGCCAGCTTCATGTGGGCTTCGCTGAGCACGCCAGCAAACAGCACGTTGTCGCTCGAGGGCTTGATGCCGCCACGCTCGTCCTCCGACACGCCGGCAGAATTGGCGTTTGGGTCGGCAACGGTGTTCGTTGCCTGACCGATGTAGGTGTACTCATACATCGGCGCGGCGTTTTCGTCGTTCTCTATCAGTGCATGGACGAAATGCTCGATCTGTCCCGTGTCGTCGCTTTCTGCATCCGCCTCGAGCTCAATGCGCGTGACCGCTTGATCCCAATCGCGCACGACAGGCGCGGCGTTTACGGCAGTGGCCTTAACCTCGGCGCGTGCGAGCAGTTCGGCGTTGGTGACGATGGTGGCCGATGCGATAAATTGCGGCACGCCGCCCGCCTCAATGTTGCCGGCCGAGCCGAAGCAGGCATCCAGCGTATAAGGCGTATCTCCACCCAATGCGAGCTCAGAGCGCTGGAGCACATACTGGTCGCCATTGTTCACCGACATATTCCACGAATCGAGGAGTGTGGGCCACGACCCCGACCAAGCCTTGGTGGTCCACTTGAACATTACGAACTGGAGTATCACATCGACATCGACGTCTGCACCCACGCGCAGTCGCGGAAGCTGGTGGCCGTCCGCCTTCTCGTATCCAATGAACAGTGTGAGGGACGCGGCGCCGCGCACGGCAGACGAAGCGACGCCTGCAACGCCGGCGCCAAAGGTGACGGCAAGCCCGATCTGGATGGTGAACGAGCCCGACGTGTTTGAATAGTCGAGCGAAATGTTTTTAAAAAACGCCGCGCCGCTGCCGTGCGTGTGGGCACCCACGGCGAGTGCCAGTTTTGCCAGCACCCAGGGGTTGACGTTTAGGAAAAATGGCACCGGTCCTAGGGTAAACTGCTCGGTCCAATTGAGGTCGGTTCTTACCTGGAAGAGGGCCTTAATATTGCCGTATGCGGGGTCGTTGTTGTTACCCCAGGTTTTGCCCACCCAATCGTAGGCGAGCGAGCCGTACAGCTGTGTGGCGATATCCATCGTGAACAGCGGCGTGCAATGGTGGCGAAGGAGCTTGGTGTTTCTTGGATCGGTGCCCGATCCGGCACTCATACTCTTGTACTGATTCCACTTCCCCTCCATCTCGTCGAGGTAGCGGTTTGCCTGCTTGGCGCCCGACTCGCGCGGCGATTTCTTCCAGTATTCCGGATCAGGGTTGCCCGAATCGTTCATATAGCTGGCTGGTTTGTATCCTCCGCCAAACAGCACGTATCCAGCAAACGAGAAATCGAAGAGGATTGGAAATGTGGGCATCCAACACGTGAACTTATTACCACCGATGCCGGGAAACGATGCGGGGAAATCAAACGGAGTGATCTCTTGGTCCATGGTGGTGGGAATGATGGTGGTCGAGCCTGATTCCGCCTTTGCGGCCGGCGCGGTGACAACGGCCATGGGGGAGGAGAGCGTGTAGGTTTTGCCCTGATAGTCGAGGACAAAGCGCAGCTTGCACCCTTCTTCCAGAAGGCCCGATGCCGCATCGAGGAACTTGTCTTCGAGTGTGAACGTTGCCAGATTATCCGCGCCCGATGCGTTGGCCTTGACTTGGCCAATCTGTGTGACGGTTTCGGGTGAGCTGCCCGCAGCGGGCATCACTTTATTGATATGCAACGTTGCCTGCCCGCCCTGCGGCAGATGAGCCTGCACGGTAAAAGCGTGCGTGTCGGGCTGGTCGTTTGCTGCTTCGTCCGCTGGCATTGCCATAAACGTGGCGTCGGCGTACTGGATGTCCCATTCGTCGAACGTGAGCTGTCGAAAGTACGGCTCGCCATCGGAGAGCGGACGTGTGGGTGCGGTAATAGCGGTGCCGCCTTGGACACGCGCGAGGGGAATCTCGACATCGCGGTAGCCCGCCATGCTAATGGAGATGCCGCCGTTAAAGTCGTACGCGTCGAGAAGCGTTGCCTCGTTCACGTAGCCTTCCGAAAGCGGCGCGACCTCAAAGATGGCCGTGCCCTCGTCATCGGTCGTGGCGGTGAGCTGCTTGCCTGCGGCATAGCGCGATGTGAGCGTGACCTGGGCACCCGTGATAGGCGTATTCTTGTTGGCGACGTCGACCACGACCACACCAAACATGGTGCGCGAGAGAACGAGCACCCTGAAAGGGTCTTTTTCGTCGGCATAGGCTTCGGTGGGCGCGAACGGCAATATGAAGGCGTTTGCGCTTCCCGGCACGCGCGGCAACATAATGCTCGCCAGCGAGGACGCTCCGGCAACAAGTAACGAACGGCGATCAAGCATCTTTGGCTCCCATCCCGCAGGTATCGGTGGAAATAATCCAATTTTGCGAGAAGGCATCCTGTCACGGTAGTGCCGTCCGAGGGCCAAAATGTCCAATTTGAGCGAGTGAAGCGCCGGGGCTCCGGGGCGCACGTGCCGCGCTAGGCAGTCTGGTCGCTAACGCAACATATGCGCGACCAGTTCGGTGCGCGTGCCGATGCCAAGCTTTGCATACACGTTGGACAGTCGATTTTTAACGGTACCTGGCGACACACCCATATGACGAGCGATTTCGGCGTTGGTCCATCCGCGGCAGGCGAGCATGGCCATGGTGAACTCTGTGGTCGTCAGGTCGTCAGCCACGTCCTCGCCCGAATCGGGGTTGTGGATGCGCCGCCAGCCGTAGCTGAATCGATACGTGATTTCGATAATGCGCGCGAAATCGTCAGGGTATTGCGATTTTAAGCATGCCTCGATAAGCCCCTGTAAAAGGCCGTGATGCTCGCCAATGAGCTCAATAAGGCCGTCGGGGCGCGCAATGTTCCAAGCAACTCCGAAGTGCGTTTTTGCGGCGCCGATGTCCTTGAGGCTCATACATGCCATGGAAGCTGCCAGGTGTAGGAATAGTTCCGAGATCGGATAGCTTCCCTGTTTCATGATCAGGGCGTTTTCCGCCATGCCCAGACTGCGGCCATATTCGCCGCGCAGGTATAGGGCATGCGCCATCACGTAACTGGCGAACAGGCGCAGGCCTTCGGGCAGATGCGCCGCAAGCGGATAAAACTCTTCGGCGGAATACGGGGAAGGCAAGTGCAGCAGGACGCTCGCGGCCGAGGCGAATAGGATATGCGTGGCGTGGACGGCGGGCGATTCCTCGTCAGCCGGCGTATCGAGGATGCCAGCAAGGCACCGGCGGGCGTCGGCGATACGGTTGAGCGACAGGTTGGCGTATCCGCAGATAAAGCATGCGGAATAGCGCAGCGCGGGATCGGTGGCGTCAAGATAGGGGCGTGCTGTCTCGGCGGCGAGGGTGGCCTGTCCGCGAAAGTACAGCGCTTCTGCCGTGGCAATGGCGCGCGAATCGGGGTCGGGAATGCCTGCAACCGCAGCGTCAATCTGCCCCGGCACAAAGGCGGTGCACATCAACGGCATGGGAACGCATGGGTAGCCATCGCAGTCCATCTTCCATCTCCCAACAGCTGGCAACAATGCAGCAATTGTACTCCTGTTGCTCGGGACCCCTTTCGTTTTACTGTTCGGTTGACGCTGCGGATCGTTTTGGAAGGCTTACGAGCATGGTGGTCCCGTTCTCGGAACTTGCTTCGACCTCTACCGTGCCACCGTGAAGCGCTGCAATCTCCCAAACGAGCGCTAGCCCGAGTCCTGCGCCGCCGTATGCCCTGCTGCGGGATTTGTCTAGACGAAAGAACGGTTGGAAGATGCTCTCACGGTACTGCTTGGGTATTCCCGGGCCCTGGTCCTCGACTCGCAGGAACACGTGGCTGTCGTTGTCGCAGATGGAGACGATAACGCTCGAGTCGGTGCGGCTATAGCGGATAGCGTTTTCGGCCAGGTTAAACACCAGCCGATAGAGGAGCGTGTCGCTCCCGATTACTAGAGCGTCTCCAGCACAATTGAGGGTTATGCCCTTATTTTCGGCAAGTGGCGCAAGGTCGGTGAGGACCTCTTCGGACAAGGGACCAAGTTCCACATCGTCCTCGCAAGGAACGCTGCGGAGCTCACTCATCTCGAGCAATACCTTGGCCATTCGAGACATGCGCTCGGTTTGTTCTTGTAGCAGGCCGAGCAGCTCGGCTGTTTCGGGTTGCAAACCGGAGTGCTCGGAGATGAATAGTTCAATCTGTGCTTGCATAAGGGCGAGCGGGGTGCGCAGCTCGTGTGCGGCGTTGCCGGTAAACTGACGCTGTGCAGAGAACCCTTCGCCAAGACGGGCGATCATGTCGTTGAAAGAGGCGCTGCATCGTTGTAGCTCGGTGGGCACATCTTCACTGAGTCTGATTTCGCTTAGATTATCAGGCTGCACGCGCTCAACCTGGGCTGCAAAAGCCCGTAGCGGTTTGAGTGCACGGCCGCTCACAAAGTATGCCAGCACGCCGCCAAGGAGTGTGACTCCAGCCGTGATGCACCAGGCTGTTGTGCCAAAAGACTCCTGTGCGTCGTTTACGACGATCGTGACCTCGTCATCGAGGGTCGTTTTCGTTGGGTCGAACGCCTGGGGCGAATCTTCGCCGGTTGCGTTAAAGGCCGAGATGTCACTGCCGATGGCATCCATGTAGCGCATGCCCGTATAGCCGACCAGGCAGTTCGTCAGCACGCATGCCGCACACGTGAGCAGTGCCGTCATAATCGTTATGCGCCATTGCAGCGAAAGCCCTTTCATTCGCCATCCTCCATAACGTAGCCCTCTCCAATCCGATTGCGAATCGGGTCGTATCCCAAAGCGCCGCGCAACTTTTTGCGGAGTGACGAGATGTGAACGCGGGTTGCGTTGCTAAAGCTGTTCACGGTGCTATCCCAAACGTGCTCCATAAGCTCCTCTTGGCTTACCGGTCGCCCCCGATTAAGCATCAGGTATTCCAAGATTCCCGTTTCCTTGCGTGTAAGAGATAAAGCCTCGCTGTCCACGGAAGCGATGCGCGCCTTGGTGTCAAAGCGGAGCTTTCCACAGGTTAATACTATGTCGCTTTGTGCGAAGCGCCTGAGGGTAAGGCTGCGGATCCTTGCCGCAAGTTCGTCCAGATGAAACGGCTTGGTAAGGTAATCGTTGGCGCCGGCATCGAGCCCGGCGACTTTATCGGATACTTCGCCACGTGCGGACAGAATCAGCACTTTGGTCTCGCAGTCAGTTTTCCTAAGTTCCCTGAGTACGGTCATGCCGTCGATACGGGGAAGGTTGAGGTCGAGCACCACGAGGTCAAAGACTTCGACGCCCAGCAGGTCGAGCGCCTCCTGCCCGTCGTGACAGCAGTCGACGCTGTACGCCAAGTTTCGCAAGCTGCGCGCGATTGCGTCACACAGCGCCTGCTCGTCCTCGACGATCAAAATACGCATAACAGTCTCCTTGCACATTTCAAATCGCGCTTAACACGGATTTTATAGTCGATATGGTCCAATAGGTCGCGTGACGAAAGGAGTGGTCAAGTTGTTCAAAGCGATAAAACCTGTAATGCAGGTTGCGTTGCTGATCGTCGGTGTGGCCATGGTGTGCTTTGGCGTTATGCGTGGCGAGGCGGATGCCGTGCTGGCCAAGGCGATTAGGCTGTGCTTGGAGTGTATCGGAATTGGATAAAAGAAAAAACACCGTGTCGCATGTTTTGGCCAGAATTCGCGGATTCATTCAGGCGGCGGCAACGCTCATCACCAACATTCACCTGCCAAACTTTGCTAAAGGCGGCATCTATCAGGGCGCGGGAAAAACAGTCTGCGTACCCGGGCTTAACTGCTATTCGTGCCCCGCGGCATCGGGTGCGTGCCCCATCGGGTCGTTCCAGTCGGTGGTAGGTTCATCCAAGTTCAACTTTTCTTACTATGTTACCGGTACGCTCATTTTGCTCGGCGTGCTGCTGGGTCGCTTTGTATGCGGGTTTTTGTGCCCGTTTGGCTGGGTGCAGGAGCTGCTTCATAAGATTCCCGGCAAAAAGTTCTCCACGAAAAAGCTTAAGCCGCTCACGTACATCAAGTACGTCGTACTGCTGTTTGCCGTGGTGCTGCTGCCCGTCTTGGTGGTTAACGACGTGGGCATGGGCGATCCGTTCTTTTGTAAGTACATCTGTCCGCAGGGCGTGCTCGAGGGCGCCATTCCGCTGGCCATTGCTAATGCCGGCATTCGATCTGCGTTGGGACATCTCTTTACTTGGAAACTTGCCGTTCTCATTGCCGTGGTAGTGCTGAGCGTTTTGTTCTACCGCCCCTTCTGCAAATGGATTTGTCCACTCGGCGCATTCTATGCGCTCATGAATAGGGTGTCCTTGTTGGGGATTCAAGTCGACGCGTGCAAATGCGTCTCGTGCGGCAAGTGCTCAAAGGTTTGTCAGATGGACGTTGATGTGGTCCGCGCGCCCAATCATGCCGAATGCATCCGGTGCGGAAAGTGCATCGGGGCCTGTCCCGTCGATGCCATCAGCTATCGCTATGGCCTGGATGTGTCGGCGGAAAAGCTCCCCTTGACCGCCGATAAAAAGTAAACAAGCTTCGACAAAACGGAGGAATGACCATGAAGCTTTCTAAGATTGCGGCCCTGTTTATGGTGCCGGTATTGGCCTTGTGCCTTGTGGCGTGCTCGGCACCCGGTGGCAATGCGAGTGAATCTGCGGGCTCCGATCCTAAGATCGCAGAACTCACTGCGCAGAAGCCGACCAATGCCGAGGAGGCCGCCGAGTTGTATGCAAAACTCATGCAGAAGGAGAACGAGATCTTTTCGAGTGATAACGCGCTGTGGGAAAAGGTATTCAACGCGGCAAATAAAGACTCGACAATGATTGAGGACGGCAGCAATTACGGCGATTTCCTGCTCAAGACCATCGACGGCGCCAAGGATGAGTTCACGGCGGATGAGCTTAAGACGCTCAAGGCCGGTGCGCAGCAGATCAAGGAGATCGAGGACAAGCTCGAGAGCCTGGAGAAGGAGTTCCCCGGCTGTGGAAGCACGCCGAGCTCAGGCGAGAGCGTCGACGCTTCGACCGCTGGCATGACGGCTGGTGCCAATGCTTCGAGCGAGGCGACGAAGTTCCCCAGCTTTACGGGCAAAGACCTGGATGGCAACGACGTGAGCAGCGACGAGCTATTCGCTAAGAACAAGGTCACCGTCATGAACTTCTGGTTCACCACTTGCAAGCCGTGCGTGGGCGAGCTGGGCGATCTTGAGAAACTGAATACGGAGCTTGCCGAGAAGGGCGGCCAGGTCGTGGGCGTCAATTCCTTTACGCTCGATGGCAACAAGGGCGAGATTGCAGATGCCAAGGACGTGCTGAGCAAGAAGGGCGTGACATATAAGAACATCTGGTTCAAGTCGGATAGCGAGGCCGGTAAGTTTACGTCAAATTTGTTCTCGTTCCCGACAACGTATGTCATCGATCAGAATGGCAACATCGTAGGGGATCCAATCGTGGGAGCCATCAGCTCCGCCGAGCAGCGCGCAGCACTCGACAAGCTTATCGACCAGGCGATTGCGAATAGCGAGCAGTAAAAAACGCGTAAAGCATGGCGAAGATCGTGCACCGCTGTGCGAAGTAGTCCGCTACCTTTCAAGATAAGCTCCACCATATAGAGGTCCCGCTCGGGACCTCTTCTTTTGGGCACCATCCCGCTCGTTTTTTGGCGCGGTTCCCTACATTCCTCACTGGCGCCGGCAAAAAATGGGGATAGAATAGGACAAACGCGTCGAATACGAACGGCGGAGGAGAGCGGGCGAGCGCGCCCGCGTGGGAGAGGTTGCCGTCCATGCTGGAGCTCAAAGGAATTTGCAAAAGGTACGTTACGCAGTCGTTTACGCAGGTGGCACTCGACAACGTAAGCCTGTCTTTTCGCGATAATGAGTTCGTGGCCATTCTGGGCCCCTCGGGCTCGGGCAAAACTACGATGCTCAACGTTATCGGTGGACTGGATCACTTTGACTCGGGCGACCTGCTGATTGATGGTATTTCGACCAAGGATTTTCACGATCGCGATTGGGATGCCTATCGCAACAACCGCATCGGCTTTGTGTTCCAGAGCTATAACCTCATTCCGCATCAGACTATTTTGGAAAACGTTGAGCTGGCGCTGACGCTCACGGGCGTGGGGCATGCCGAGCGCCGCCAGCGTGCGCGCGAGGCGTTGGAGAAAGTCGGCCTGGGCGAGCACGTTAACAAGCGCCCGAGTCAGCTTTCGGGCGGGCAGATGCAGCGCGTGGCCATCGCCCGCGCCCTGATTAATGATCCCGAGATTGTGCTGGCAGACGAGCCGACCGGCGCCCTGGACTCAACGACATCCGTGCAGGTCATGGATCTGCTCAAGGACGTGGCGCGCGACCGTCTGGTGATTATGGTCACGCACAATCCCGAGCTGGCGTACCAGTACGCTACGCGCATCGTCAATCTGGCGGACGGCAAGATCACCGACGATTCCGATCCCTTCGATGCTGCCAAGGCCGCGCGTCGCGAGGCAAAGCCTACGCGCAAAACCTCGATGAGCTTTGTGACGGCGCTGGGGCTTTCTGCCCGAAACCTCATGACCAAGAAGGGCCGCACGGCCATGACTGCCTTTGCGGGCTCGATTGGCATTATCGGTATCGCGGCGATTCTGGCGCTGTCCAACGGCGTAAACGGCTACATCAAAAAGGTCGAGGAGGATACGCTCTCGAGCTACCCGCTCACCATTTCCAAGCAGGATTACGACCTGTCGTCCATGATGGGCGGACAGGGGGCTGCGGATGATGACTCGCCTGAAAACGTGGATTCGTCCGACGACAGTGCCGGCGGCAAGGCCAAGGGAACCGATAGGATTCCTGTGGTCACGGCCGTAAAGGATATGTTTGCGAGCGTTAAGTCCAACGACATGACGAGCTTTAAGGCATGGCTCGATGCCGGTGGCGACGGCATCGATAAAGAGGTCAACGCCATCCAGTACGGCTACGGTGTATCGCCGGTTGTCTATCGTGCGGGTAAGGGTGACGAGAAACCCGTTCGGCTTGTTCCCAACGCCATGACCGAGGCCATGAGCGGAGGCGCGAGCTCGGCGGCAACGGTGAACATGGAATCCATGGGAACCTCGGTCTTTAACGAGATGATTGACGACCAGAGTCTGCTCGACAGCCAGTACGATGTCGTCGCCGGTCATTGGCCCACGTCTGCCAACGAAGCCGTGATGGTGCTTTCGAGCCGCGGTACGGTGGGTGACTACACGCTCTACAGCATCGGTGCGCTGGATATCGATGAGCTCAACGATCTGGTAAACAGTGCCATGACGGCCGACGGTAAGATCGAGACGCCCGAGACCGGCACCGACTTTACCTACGATGATGCGTTGTCCACGACGTTTAAGGTGCTGTCGCCGGCCGATGCGTATCGCAAAAACGAAGAGACCGGCATGTGGACCGATATGTCTGGCGACACCGACTTTATGGCCGCCAAGGTTGCCGACGGTATTGACGTGCACATTGTGGGCGTGGTGCGACCTAACGAGACGGCCAATGCGAGTGCGTTGTCCCCGGCATTGCCTACACGCATGCGCTGACTCGCCAGCTTATGGAGCGCGCCGCCGATTCGCAGATTGTGCAGGAGCAGCTTGCTCATCCCGAGATGGATGTCTTTACGGGCAAGTCTTTCGATGAACTGCAGGGCGAGGCCAAACAAGGCGTGGATCTGAGCAACATGTTCAGCGTGGACGAGGCGGCGCTCAAGAGCGCGTTCTCGTTTGATGCGTCTGCACTCTCGGGTGTTGCCGGCGGTATGGACCTGTCGGGTCTTGACTTGTCCGGGCTGGACATTGACCTTTCGGACGTTGGCAAGGACATCGACTTCAGCGACATCATGGCCAAAGCACCGGCCCCCGATTTCTCGGGCGTCTTCGATGGGCTGGAGCTTACGCCCGAGCAGATGCGGCAAGTGGGGGTGCTCGCCAACCAGCTGTTCACGGGTTTTATGCAGTCGGAACAGTTTAAGGCGCTGTCACCCGAAGATCTTAAGGACGCGTCAAAGCTCGCTGCCGCATTCTCGACATATCTTGAGAGTGATGCCGCGGCGCAGCAATACCTGACTCAGCTCAAGGCACTCGGTGGCGATGCCCTGGCCGAGCGTCTGCAACAGGCGATGACCGACTATGTGCAAAAACAGCTGGCTCCGTATCTGCAGCAGGCTATGGATCAGATGATGAAGGCAATCAGCGAGCAGATAGCGTCGACGGTATCATCCCAGCTCAAGGCGGGCGCGGCGGGGCTCATGGACCAGATGGCGACGCAGATGTCGTCGAGTTTTGCTAACCTGGCGAGCGCCATGCGTGTGGATGCGAGCGCCTTTGCTCGCGCCATTCATTTCAACATGGACGCCGAGGACCTGAGCTCGCTCATGATGAGCTATGCGAAGGCGTCGAAGCTCACCTACGACAACAATCTGACCACGTTGGGTTATGCGGACGAGGCGGACCCCATCTCGGTCAAGATTTTCCCGCGCGACTTTGAGGCCAAGGAGCGCGTACTTGATCATATCGATGCGTACAACAAGCAGGTCAAAGCCGCTGGCCACGATGATCGGGCAATTTCGTACACAGACTACATGGGCATCATCATGGGTTCGGTGACCGACATTGTGAACACCATCAGCTTGGTGCTCATCGCATTCGTGAGTATCAGCCTGGTGGTGAGCTCCATCATGATCGGCATCATCACCTACATCAGCGTACTGGAGCGCAAAAAGGAGATTGGCATCCTGCGCGCAATCGGTGCGTCGAAGCGCAACGTGGCCAACGTATTCAATGCTGAGACCTTTATCGAGGGCCTCATCGCCGGCGTCTTTGCCATTGTCGTCGTGGTGCTCGTGAGTTTCCCGGTCAATGCCTGGGCGCTTGCGGCCAAAAAGGTCCCCAACCTGATGAGTCTGCCCGTGCAGGATGCGCTGGTGCTCATTGCAATTTCGGTGCTGCTGACGGTTGTTGCCGGCCTGCTGCCGGCCCGTAGCGCATCCAAGAAGGACCCCGTCGAAGCCCTGCGCTCCGAATAATGTGACAAAGGGACAGTCCCTTTGTCACGTTCGTTGATATGAGAGAAGAGTAGATGATTCTATCGTTGGCCCCTATGGAGGGGATTACCGGGCATGTGTTCCGTCGCGTGCATGCGGAGTGCTTCGGTGCGCTCGATTGCTATTACACGCCGTTTTTGCCGCCGCCGCGGGTGGGAAACCGCTTTGGCGGCAAGGCGTTTAAGGAGATCGATCCTGCCAATAACCAGGGGCTCAACGTAGTGCCTCAGCTGATGTCCAAGAACGCGGACGAGTTTGTGTGGGCGGTACAGGTGCTCGCCGACATGGGCTACCGCGAGGTCAATCTCAACTTGGGTTGCCCTTCGGGAACGGTTGTCGCCAAGGGCAAGGGCTCGGGTTTCTTGCGCAATCTCGACGAGCTCGAGGCGTTCTTAAGCGATGTGTGCGAGCGGTCGCCGTTGCCGGTGTCGGTAAAGACCAGGCTGGGGCTGGAGAATGACGACGAATACGAGCGCGTGCTCGATCTGTATTGCCGCATGCCGTTGGCAGAGCTGATCGTGCATCCGCGCGTACAGAAGGACCGCTATACGGGCTCGCCGCGCAAAGAGTTTTATGGCGAGACGCTGGAGCGTGCGCCGTTCCCCGTGGCCTATAACGGTGACATTTTTGATCTTGAGGATATGGACGTGCTGGTGGAGGCCTATCCCGGCACGCGCCATGTGATGTTGGGGCGTGGCCTGCTCGCGAACCCCGCTCTGGCTCGCATGGTCAAGGGCGGCCCTGCTGCAACGGCTGCTGAGCTGCAGCGCTTCCACGACACGCTGTTTGCGGCATATGCAGAAGAGATTGGCGGCAATGCGGTCTTCCGCATGAAGGAGTGGTGGTTCTACGCCAAGTGCGCTTTCGCTGATCCCGCTACCGTCCACAAGATCGTACGCAAGACCAAAAAGGTCGACGAATACCGCGCCGCCGTCGAGCGCGTCTTTCGCGAGCAGCCACTCGCACCCATAGCCCGCTTCCACGGCTAGCTAGTCATTGGGGACGCACTTTAACGACTAGTCATTTAAGAACGTCCCCGATGACTACCCGCAAAAACTGTACACCAGCATCCAAAGATGTCGAAAAATGTCGACTTTGGATGCTGGCGTACATGTTTGGGTTCGGAGGGTGACTAGGCAATCATCGCATCGAGTATGATGAGCTCCCTGAGTCGTTCCGTACGTGTTTGCCCATGGCGCTTTGCTTTTGCATCAAACGCTTCAAGAACCGATTCGCCCACACGTGCTGATAAAACGACGCTCGGCTCATCAGAGATTGGTGGCCTTCCCAACTTGATGGTGCGACCCTTCGGCCACTCATCTTTTTCGTAGGCTTCCGCGGTTTTCTCCAACTCTCCAGGGGCAAATCCCATCATCTTTTCGAGCTGCTTAGCGTCCATAGCGCCTCCTATCGATCGGCATAATGTCGAGCAGAGGTCAACGGATACTCTTTTTGTATACAGTTTTGTAGACAAAAATACAAACAGTTTATCAGGCTAATTAGCTTGTTTTGACCCGCGTGTTCGATAGGAAATGAGCATTGACGGCTTCGATACTCCTTTGCTTTTCAGCCTGGAATTTGGATGCTCATTGAACTTCCGGAGGGGAGCGCTTTATTAAGCTATCGAGATTCTGAGCAGGAGCTCTCACTGGTCTTCGATAATGGGACCAGCTTAATTCGCGACACAGTGTGTCGCGAATGGGAGTAGTCGTTAGGTGTCCTTCAATGGCTAGTCATATAAGAACGTCCAAGTGTCGGATTTTGTCATTTAGTGTCGTCCTCAGCGGCTATTCTGGAGGGTCGTGGTCAAAAAAGGGCAAATATGAGTACTGTTGCCATTATAGTTGCATTTATTTTGCTATAAATAGTAGCTCCTGATGAGACTTGTTCCCATTAGGAGCTACTTTTATTGAACATATGAGGAGAAATAGCGTCGTCTACGGACGTATGGAACGTTGAATAGTTCCTGAAGTGATCAAAATCGCTGCTACTAAACAGGTAGCAGTACTCATATTTGCCCTTTTTTGACCACAGCCCTCTCGGAAACCTTTCCAGAGGCGTCAAACAGCCATAATCCAAAGGTCGCCTCAAACAATTAGCCGGCTAAGAGCGTCCATGACTACCCAAAAGCTGTACGCCAGCATCCAAAGATGTCGAAAAATGTCGACTTTGGATGCTGGTGTACATGTTTGGGCCGTATGGGCTGGGGCCCTGGACGGACAGAGCGTGCATACTAGAGCAGATTCTCCTGCAGCCATGCGATGATGTCGCTCGATTCGTAGAGTGGTTTGCCGTCGATGAACAGGCAGGGAACCTGGCGTTTTCCGCCGACGGCGATGAGTGTCTGCTCGGCTTCGGTATCGGTCGAGATATTGCGCTCGGGGATGGTCACACCGTTATCGGCAAGGAATCGCTTGACTTTTATGCAATACGGGCAGCCGGTCATAACGTACAGCGTGAGCTCATGATTAGTAGCCATGGGTCTCCAATCGGTTGAAGTTTCGATTGAAATACCCAAAGCAGCCGCGGTCTATGCGCGCGTCAACGACGACTCGATGGCCTGGACCAGAAACGCCGTGGCTCCGGTGCCGCAGGGCTTGTCGTAGTAGTCAGCAAAGCGCTGGTCGGCAAGATAGCCGTGGGCGAGGCCCAGGTATGCTTCGTCTTGGGGCTCGTGTCCCCAGTTAAGGGCAATCCATCGACGGTGCATTGCGACAAGTTTGTGGGCCTCGTTGCTCTCTGGGTCGCCAATGCCCATGGCAATCGAAAGCTGGCCCAGAACAGCGCGTTCAAGTTCCTTCATGTCGTTCCATGTCTCGGGGTCCATGTCCAGCAGCGCTTCGTTTGCTGCATCGATAGCCTCATCGCCATAGCGCGCCCGCGCTTCGGCGCCGTAGCGCTCCTCGTTTTCCTGCACGGTGCGCCAGCGCTCCAGTTGCGGCAGGACGGCGCCCATGAGCGAGACGGCTTCGTCGAGCGACATGCCGGTGTTTTGCGCCAGCCGCGGGGCACAATCCTCAATCATCGCCTCCATCGTGGTCTCGTAGGTGTACTTGCCGTGGTCGTAGCACCACTTGCAGTAATGGTCGGTCGTGGCGCCCGTGGCATCGGTGCCGCAGTCGTCGGGCGTGAGTATCATGCCGCAGCTCTGGCAATAATGCTCGGACATTTCGAGCAGATGAGACAGAGGCTCGCCGGTCACGGCGGCAATGAGCTTCATCATGTCGATGCCCGGGGTGACTTCGCCGCGCTCCCAACGGCTGACGGCTTGGCGTGTGACGAAGAGCTTGGCGGCGAGCTGCTCTTGGGTAAGGTGATGGGCGCGACGGATGGCAATGAGCTTTTCTGCAAAGGCCATAGCGGCTCCTTTCTGCTGGTTGATGGCTTAAGCATACGCGGCGGCAGACGCCCTTCCAAGCAACCGTTGGTTGCACGACGGGCGACCGCGGCGAAGAATTGCGCGCAACGCCCCATGCCTCCATGCCGTACAATGACCGGCATGGAACCTATTGCACACATACATACCGACCTGCCGCAGAAGTTCGGCATTCCGCGCAACAGCTTTTTGGCGCCCCATCTGCAGGGACGCATCTTTTTTGAGCCGGAATTTGCCTCCAATGCAGCGGTTGAGGGCCTGGACTCCTTCTCTCACCTATGGCTGCTGTGGCGCTTCGAAAACGGAACGCCCGGCGGAACGGCTAAGGACATAGCCGCCGATGCCAAAACGCAGGACAGGTCCGGAACCAACGCAAAATGGTCGAAAACCGTGCGCCCGCCGCGTCTGGGCGGAGCCGAGCGCGTGGGGGTGTTTGCCACGCGCAGTCCGTTTCGCCCTAATCCCATTGGGCTCACCTGCGTCAAGCTCGATCGTGTCGAGCTCACCGACGATGGCCCCATCATCCATGTGCTGGGGGCCGACCTGCGTGACGGCACGCCCATCTACGACATTAAGCCCTACATTCCGTTTGCGGACTGCCACCCGGATGCGACCGGCGGCTGGATTGAGGATGCTCCGTGGCAAAAGCTCGATGTTGAGTTCCCGCAAGCGCTTCAAGACATGGTCCCGCCCGCAAAGTTCCCCGGTCTGGTCGAGGTCCTTCGCCAAGATCCGCGCCGCGCGGGCAGCAAGCACGAGCCAAACCGCGTCTATCATCTGGCCTATGCCGGGCTCGACATATCTTTTACGGTCGATAAAACCCAGCTAACCGTAGTCGCCGTCAACGACGCGCGAGACTAACCAGCCATTCGTCCGCACCCGTCAAATTAAGCGCCAAACCCCATGCCAAAATCGCCCGTGCTGGTGGACAATAACGCCTACCAAAACAATCACTTTGCACGGGAGTTCAGCATGAAATACGACTTTAGTTCGCTTATCGACCGCCACGGCATGGACTCCATCGCCGTTGACTCTTGGGGTGAGATCCCCGGTATGGCTCCGAACGCACCCGACGAGGGCTTCGACCGCATTCCCATGTGGGTGGCCGACATGAACTTTGCCACGGTGCCCACGGTCCAGGAGCACATCATTCAGCGTGCCCAGCACCCCATGTTTGGCTACTTCAATCCGCGCCCCGAGTACTTCGACCGCATCATCGAATGGCAGAGCCGCCGCAACGGCGTTGAGGGCTTGGCACCGGAGCATATCGGCTACGAAAACGGCGTGCTGGGCGGTGTCGTGTCGACGCTGCGCGCGTATGTCCAGCCGGGCGATGCGGTGCTGGTCCACAGCCCCACTTACATCGGCTTTACCAAGTCCATCGAGGCCGCGGGCTATCGCATTGTCCACAGCCCGCTTAAACTCGACGACCAGGGCGTGTGGCGCATGGACTTTGAGGACATGGAGTGCAAATTCGCCCAAAACCACATTCATGCCGCGGTGTTCTGCTCGCCGCACAATCCCTGCGGCCGCGTGTGGGAGCGCGACGAGATCGAGCGCGCCATGGACATCTATCGCCAGCACGATTGCGTGGTGATATCGGACGAGATTTGGTCCGATATCATCCTCCCAGGCCACAAGCATATCCCGACGCAGTCGGTGAGCGAGGATGCCCGCATGCGCACGGTTGCCCTCTATGCGCCGAGCAAGACGTTTAACCTGGCGGGTCTGGTCGGCAGCTACCACATCATCTACAACGAGACGCTGCGCGACCGCGTGTGCGCCGTGTCCAACAAGACTCACTACAACGAGATGAACGTCCTCTCCATGCACGCGCTTGTCGGTGCCTACCAGCCGCAGGGCTACGAGTGGGTGGACGAGCTCAACCAGGTGCTTGCCGGCAATATCGAGTACTTCTGCGATTACGTGGATGAGCATTTTGAGGGCGTGTCTTATTCGCGTCCGCAGGGCACGTACATGGTGTTTCTGGACTGCACCGAGTGGTGCCGCGAGCATGGCCGCGATATTCAGTGGCTGCTCGACGAGGGGGCGCGCGTGGGCGTGGGGTATCAGGACGGCCGTCCGTTCCACGGGCCCTGCCACATTCGCGTGAATCTGGCGCTGCCGCTTTCGCGCGTAAGGGAAGCGTGCGACCGCTTGGACCGCTACGTTTTTAATGCACGGTAAGTGAGCACTGCATGCGGGGCCTTCTGCCAAGTCGGCTGGAAGGTCCCGCATGGTAAAACGTCTGTAACCATTGGGCACTCGTGTGGTTTTGTTTGCTATTTTGTTTGCTATTATTTTTTACCATTTCAGTCTGTAAACAGGATCGTCTGGAGCTCGATGAAAAGACCCCGTCGCTCGGTTGCCATTTCGTTGTTTGTTGCGCTTGCGGTGGCGAGCGCCTTTGTCGTAGCGATAGCCGGCTGCTCCGAGTCGAATGGCAGGGCCTCGACGTCTGCATTAGAAGGCCTGGACGCCTCGCAGGTCAAGGACGACAATCTTAAGACGCTCAGCGTCGGTAGCGACCTCTATCCACCGTTTGTGTATACCGACGAGTACGGCGATATCGTTGGCCTGGACGTCGAGATATTAACCGAGGCTTTGGCCCGCATTGGTTACAAGCCAAAATACCAGCTGATCGATTGGGAAAAGAAGAACGAGCTGCTGGCGAGCGGCGAGCTCGATTGCGTCATGGGCAGCTTTAGCATGACGGGTCGCGAAAACGAGTATCGTTGGGCCGGCCCGTACCTTGCGAGCCGCCAGGTGGTCGCGGTCGATCCCCAGAGCGATATCTACACGCTTGCCGATCTTGAGGATAAGGTCGTGGCGGTCCAGTCCACCACCAAGCCCGAGGACATTTTGCTCAATCGTACAAATGAAAACGTTCCGCAGATCAAGGAACTCTACAGCTTTTCGGACCGCTCATATCTGAACCCGGCGCTCGTCGAGGGCCTGGTCGACGCTATCGCCGCGCATGAGTCCTCGTTCCTCACCTACGAAAAAGACTATGGTGTGACATATCGCATTTTGGATGAGCCGCTGCTAGAGGTCGGTTTGGGCACCGCTTTCGATATCAACGATACGCGTGGCATCGACGTCAAGCTCACTCATGCCTACCAAGAAATGCTTGCCGATGGCACCATGGAACGCCTGGTGTCAAAGTACTTCGATGACCCTTCGCCATTTTTGAATATGGAGGGCCTGTCATGATCGATGCGCCCGACCACGCTGCTCAGGAGCGGGGCAATCGTTCGGCAGGGGCATGGCTCCTTGTCGCTCTGCTGGGGATAGCGCTCTCGGTTGCTGCCGGCATGATGAGCTACGGTTACATGACGGCCCAAGCCGAGCAGCGCTTTGCCGACGTTGTCGATTACGTGGCGACGCAGAGCCTTTCCTACGATGCATTCAACAGCGCCTATACGACCAAAAACCTGATTCGCGTTATGGAGATTGCCGGAGAGGCGGCTCGCGATATGGAGCGCGACGGTTCGGTGGATAACGCCATGCTGGAGCAATATGCCGACCAGTTCAACGTGAGCGCGCTGATCGTGACGGACGCATCGGGCAATTTGGTGTCCGAGTCCTCGACGGGCGATGTGGACTACGGGTCGCTCGCTACGTATCTCAAAGAATCACCCGTGCTTGAGGTGGCAACTCATCCGCTTAAGTCCTATACCGCCCGCATCACGCTTGCGGATGATTCGGTCGCAGACATTGGCTGCGTGACTCGGCAGGATGGCGAGGGCATCGTTATCGCGGTAAGGCATCAGAGCGCGAAGGCGGTTGCAAGCAATACACTCAAACTGCAGAGCTTGCTTGATGGCTATGAAACCATCGATAGCGGCAATATCGTGATCGAAAGCGACGGCAAGGTCGTTGCGACCAATGCCGTTGAACCCACCGTATTGGGCGTGTTCGATCTGCCTGCGACGGATGTCTTCATTGTCGACGGTATTAAGGATCGATGCCTGGCCGGTAAGGTCAAATTGATTAACGCCGACGGCGAGTGGTATTTGGGCACATTTGGAAAAGCGCACAAATTCTATGTGTACACCTATGCTCCGGCGCGGCGTTACTTCGAGGTCGTCGCGGCTGTTGCTGCCGGCATGCTGGCGCTCTACAGCGGTTTTATAGCCGTTGTTGTGATGGTGCGTCGCCGCGCTGATCGCCGACGTTTGACGGACTTGCTGCAGCAGGAGCGCGACTATGGCGACAAGCTGGCAAAGGCGGCGCGTGAGGCCTCGTCTGCCAACTCGGCAAAGACAGAGTTTCTGCGTCGCATGAGCCACGATCTGCGCACGCCCATCAACGGCATTCGCGGCATGGTCGAGGTTGGCGATGCCAATGCGGACGATCTGCAAAAGCAGACTGAGTGCCGCTCGAAAATCTGGACGGCATCGGGACTGCTGCTCGACCTTGCCAACGAGGCACTCGATATGAGTCGCCTGGAGAGCGGGCAGGTCGACCTGAACCTCGTACCCACAAATTTGGTGGCACTCAACTGTGAAGTGCGCGATATTCTGGAGCGCCAGGCCGAGGAGCGTCTGGTGACAATTATCTGCGACCAGCAGACCCTTAATCATCCCTATGCTCGGGTGAGCGTGACGCACCTCAAGCGCTTGTTGCTCAATATTGCCGGCAATGCCGTCAAGTACAACCGCCAGGGCGGCTATGTTCGCCTGGTGTGCCGCGAGGTGGAGCCAGCGGATGGCGCCCCCGTCTATGAATACACGATCGCCGACAACGGTATTGGCATGAGCGAGGAGTTCCAACAGCACCTCTACGAGCCGTTTTGCCGCGAGGAGCAACAGGTGGAAGGCGCTTCATCGGGAACTGGCCTGGGCGCGCCTATCGCAAAACAGTTGGTCGAGCTTATGGGCGGAACCATGAGCTTTACGAGCGTCTTGGGGCAGGGGACGACGTTTACCATCCGCCTGCCGTTTGAGAAATGCAAGCGCTCCGAGATTCCTCGGGCAGTTCGCGCGGATGCGGGCGATGGCGATGCACTTCAGGGCCTGCGCGTTTTGCTCGTAGAGGATAACGATCTGAATGCCGAGATCGCGCAGTTTACGCTCAGCCGTGCCGGTGTCGTCGTGACGCATGCTAAGGATGGCGAGTCTGCCGTTGAGGCGTTTGCCGCAAGCGCACCGCACGAGTACGACGTGGTGTTGATGGACATCATGATGCCCGGCATCGATGGCCTTGAGACCACGCGTCGAATTCGAGCACTCGATCGCGAGGATGCCGCGACCACGCCGATTATTGCCGTGAGCGCCAACGCCTTTGCCGACGACCGCAGGCTTTCGCGTGAGGCGGGCATGGACGCGCACCTGAGTAAACCCGTGAGCTCGCAGGAGCTCGTCGAGGCGCTGGCGCACATCGCCGCCGACGTTTCATAAGCATATGGCCCGGTTCCAAGGTGGGTTGGAACCGGGCCATATTGTTATTGATGAGACCTGCTGAGGGGCTTACTTTTCCTGAATCTGCTTGCCGCAAAGATGCTCAATCGTAATCTCGTAGAGCTGGACGCCCTTAATGTCCTTGGCGATTTCCTCTTCGACTTCCTCGGCAGAAGGGTAGTACTTAAGCGCGAGCTGGCGGACTTTATCCTCGATAAACGCGGGAGTGTCATTCGCCAAGCGACAGCGGCCAAAGACCACGGTGCTCATAACGTAGGGAGCCCAGTCACCGTCCTTGTACCACTCGTTGCCGTAAACGGTAAAGCAGACCTTGTCATCGCGCTTGAGTGAATCGACCTTGTGGCCAGCCTTGGCGCCATGGAAATAAATCTTGTCGTGCTCGGTGTCAAAGAAGTAGTTGACGGGAATGGCGTACGGGTAGCCATCGTCGCCGTTGACGGCAAAGACGCCGCGCTTGCAGGTAGCGAGCAGTTCGCGCGCTTCCTCGTCAGTGATGGCGCGTTTCTTTCGACGTAAGGGCCTAAACATCGTTGGTTTCCTTTCTACTGGGCATGGTTGTTGAGCACAAACTATAGCGAAACGGATCCGTTTTTCTTGATGCGGGCGAGTATGTTTTTGAGCTTGTTAAAGTCGAGCGGTTTGGACAGATGGGCGTTCATGCCGGCGTCGTGTGCCGCCTTGGCGTCCTCGGCAAAGGCATTGGCGGTGAGCGCGATGATGGGGATATCGGCTGCATCGACCTTCTCGCTCAGGCGAATCGCGCGGGTTGCCTCGTAACCGTCCATGTCCGGCATCATAATGTCCATCAGGATCGCATCGAAACTGCCGGCGGGATGAGACAGGTACAGATCGACGACTTCGTTGCCGTTGACGGCGCGGGTGACCACGACGCCCTCGGATTCTAGCAGCGTCTGGGCAATCTCGGCATTCAATTCGTTGTCTTCGGCGAGCAGCACGTTCATGTCGGCGAGTGAGCAGTCGAGCGCCCTCTCGACCGTATTCGCCCGCGCTCGGGGGTTCTTGTCGATATCGAGCGGAATTTCCACGTAGAACGTGGTGCCCACATGGAGTTTGCTGGTGACTTCGATGGTGCCGCCCATCAGTTCAATAAGCGACTTGACGATTGGCATGCCCATGCCGGTTCCTTGGAACTTGCTGCGCGCATCGTCACCTTCTTGGGCAAACGGCTCATAGATATGCTTTAAAAACTCGGGAGCCATGCCAATGCCGGTATCCGAAACGCTAAAGCAAAAGAGCGCGCGCCCGTTATCGAGTGGCTTGGTCTTTGAGCTAAAGGTGACGGAGCCGCCGTGCTTGTTGTACTTAATGCTGTTGTCTAACAGGTTGATCATAATCTGTCGGATATGAGTGGGACTGCCGATCATGTATGGCCCCGTGGCGTACGGCAGACTATTGTCCTGCATTGTGATGCCGTTACTGGACGCGCGGAGCTTGCACAGCACTAGCGTATCGTCACAGAGCTCTTTGAGGTTAAAAGGCGCATGCTCCAGTGTTAGCTTGCGGTCTTCGATTTTGCCCATCTCGAGGATGTCGTTGATCAGCGAGAGCAGGTGATTGGCGGCAACGCGCGCCTTGGCACGGCTCTCGCGGGCGACTTGCATATCGCCTTCCTTCAATTCCTCGATCTCGATAAGGCCCAGGATACCGTTGAGCGGCGTACGGATGTCGTGGCTCATGCGCGTGAGGAATGCCGTCTTAGCGGCGTTGGCGGCATCGGCTTTTTTGCGCTCGGTTCGAGCGCGCACGAGCGCCCAGATGAGCAGGACGATGCCGACCGACAACATACCGATGAGGGTAGCTGCAATGGCGGTGCGGTTGCGATAAAGGAATTGAAGCGTGTTGGATTCCTGGGCCGTGTACGACGTGGAGGAGAAATTGCTTGCGGAGAGCGATTCTCCGGCATTGATGATGCCCTTGTTGATGATTCCCAACAGCTCGGGTTTTCCGCGCGAAATCCAGCACGAGAGCTCACAGGTGTCAGGGAGCTCGGTCGTCTCGCAGTCCTCGAGATCGTAACGGTCACCGATGGTTTTTACGCGTGAACTGGGAGCGACGATGCAGTGCGTCGTTCCCTTCCTGAGGGCGTCGAACGCTTCATCGTCGGATTGGTATTCGGTCACGGTCGCTGTGGGGAACAGACTTTCAAGTGCATTTTTGTTGACAAACGATGATTTGGTACAGGCGATGTTCTGAAGGTTTTTGTTCAGGTTGCTGCCGGTGTGGATGGCGGTGAGGGATATGGTTCCCAACGATACCGACTGCACAACGCCTGTTTGCTCGGCAAACCAGTAATCTCGGTATACCGGCAGCGCAACGTCTATGCTTTCCTTTGACAGGGCCTTTGACATCATCTTGTAGCTATCAAAGGCGACGGTTTTGACCGTAATGCCAAATTTATCGTGTAGCGTCGTCGCAAGCGATGCGAGCGAGCCTTCCATTTCGCCGTCTTCGTTCTCGTTGCAGTAGGGGAGTTTGCCCGTAATGTAGCCGAGCGTGATGGTGTTGTCATTTGCTTTGAGCCAGGAACGTTCGGGTCCGTTGAGCGATGATGAGCCGCTGTTTTGGGTCGAGTAGTGAGATTTTACTTCGTCGTTATAGCGTGGGTTGACGCGGGCGATTGCCGTCATGGCGGCATTGATGTCGTCCATCAGGTCGGGGCGGCTTTTGGGAACGGCAAAGTAGTAGTCGTTCGAACCAATGTAGAACATGGGGGAGGCATTGGGCGACGAGATTGTGTCGTTCATGATGACGGCATCGACTTCGTCGTTTGCGAGCGCGTCAAAGAGATCGGATCCTCCGTCATACTCCTTGTATGTGCAGGCGATTCCTTCGCTGGCGAGCCATTGCTGGCCAACGAAGGTTTGCATGACGTCGGGGTTGCAACCGATAGTGAGACCCTGGAGTGCTTGAGGGTCACCCTTTGCAAGGTCGTCACGGTCGGGCCTGGCGTAGATGTAGTAGCGCTCGGTGCCCTCGGGGTTCGAGGAAAAGAGCAGCTTTTGGGCACGTTCCTCGGAGTAGGAGATGTTGGGCATGAGGTCGATCTCGCCTGCCTCGAGCATGTCCATAAGCTCGGTGAAGGTGCCGGAGACGTATTCGTACCGCCAGCCGGACGTGTAGTACGACAGGGTCTGGAGGTACTCGTAACCCCATCCCGAGAGACGCTCGCCGGGGGTGCCGTCCTGGAAGCCCTCGTTGCTGACGAGCCAGCCGACGCGGACCGTCTTGACTTGCTGATCGGTATTGGCGGCATAGGCGGGGGCGGGCATGATGGTGCTCAGTACGGCGAGCGCAGCAAGCGCGACGGCCAGGGTGCGATATATAACTGAACGAAGGACAGTGGCAGCTCTCACATGCAATCCTAACGAATCGAGACATTGCCGCATAAGGATACCAGCTCAGCCTGCCCAGTCGGCAGCTGTACCGCTAAACGCTCCCGCCCGGCAGTTGGGGACAGTCCCTTTCTGCCGGCACAGACGATATGAGCAGGACATAAAAACATTGAGAGCCCCTGCTGCATGAAAGACCGCGGATTAGGCCGACAATGGTGAGTGTCTAATCCAACCGTGGCGGCCACGCCGCATTCATGGAAGGGGCTCCC